>PBXQ01000047.1 GCA_002727675.1 Thermoplasmata archaeon
ATAAATTATGTAATGGTTCTTAGATTGTCAATGTTACTAGTTATTGTGAATTATTTATTCATCTGAAGACAAAGAATTATTATTATTTATAACATGAGTAAATGAAAGAATTGTTGCTATAATTAAAGATAATAATAGACTGATTGTCAATAACCTACCTGAATTTTTTGCTAGTGGCCAAGTAGCAAAGCTGAGCCAACAGAATATCGAAATCGATGTGATTCCAGCACCCCATCTAGCCACAATATCATTTTTTGTTTGTTGGTGTTCAGAACTCGCGTGTGATAGATAATCTGCTGCAAATCCCATACCTAAAAGTACAGTAGGAGCTGTATTGATACTTCTGCCCCACATCATACTTGCTAACCCATCAACAGCAACACCTATTGAAACAGCCCCAATTGCAATACGTGCAGATCTAGATGCATTTTTTGTTACAAATAAGGATGCAATAAAAATTGTTAATCCAGCCAATAATATTTGTTCAATTCTATTTTCTTCGAATGACCGAGCAAGTTCCGAACCCATTGTCAAATCACCCCCGACATCACCCTTTATCCCCATATCATCTAGTAATTCAGAAACGTCATCACTGAAAATTAATGCAGCATCCGCATTCTGTCCATCAATAAGTACTGCAATCGAAACTCCTGTTGTAACTCCATTAATTTTTAGTCTTGCATCATTAACAACGATATTTCCCTTATTCATCTCAACAACCTGATCAATCGTAGTTTCTTCTCCACTATCGGGTATCCCCATAACCATAGGGGTTTTGATAATGCCCGTGTCAAAAGATATTACACTAGGGTGCCTTCCTAATTGTTGTTGTAATTCTCTGGTTAATTGCAAATCTTCTTCTGAGTTTCCATCCACATCTATAACAATCCAAGCGGTAGTGCTAGCTGCTAACATATATTTTGATTGTAGTTCATCCAATTCTTCAAACCCAGGATCATCTTCAGGAAGTAACTGATTAATATCGAATACTTCAACACCCGCAGGTGCAATTATGGCAATTGAGGTTAAAACNAGTAAAGAGGCAGGCCAAAACCAAGAAATTAAATGATTAATTTTTATATATTTAGGTGGTGATATATTTTCTTTTACTCGCCTACTTAGATAAAAATCTTCGAGTACAAAACGAGTAATTAACCAATCAAGAAATATCCCAATTGCCATAGTTAAACCAATTGATCTATTTGCACGCACCGGGGAAAATATTGCTAATGATACAGCAGCAATAGTTGTAATCATTGCAATAAATAGCATGCTACGAACTTCTTCTTTACTCCGAGATGACTTACAATACCAAAATGCTCCATCAACAGCCACCCCCATAATAATAGGAATACCAATCCCATCAATAATAGAAAATTGAAAACCAAGTAATGATAAAAGCCCCATTTCAGATAAAATTACCAATGTTCCAGTCCCNAGTGTAACTACTGTAAGAAGAAAATCNCTCATCCATAAAAATAGAATTATTGATAACAATATTAGTGTAATTGGAAGTATGACACGAAAGTCATTTTCAGCCATCTCTTTAGATTTTTGAAATAACATATTAATTCCAACAGGCGTCACTTCAAATTCAGTTTCTTCACTAATTTTTTCTGCCCAGATATTCAATGTATTCCAATCAGTAATTTCACTATCACTTTCTAACCATACTATCCACAACAATTCAGTTGCNGCAGGGGGTTGATTTGCAGATGCGCCAGCAAATNAAGGGCANGCAACACCATAATTCGAGTTTTTAGGTAACATCAACATAGTTGCTTCAAAAGCAACCTTTTCTTCATCATTAGCATCTTCTCCACACCACCCATTTTCAATTCTTGGTTGTAATACATCCAACCATCTTGTCGCATTCTCTAATGAACGGTTTCTTGAATTAAAAGCATTAGACCAACTCATTAATGGAGATTCAATCCTTTCTAATTTAATACTACCAAAATCAAAAGATGTACTTGAATTGGAACCATTCATTGCCTCTTTTTCNAATTTAATCAAACTTTGAACGCGACTTAAATTATCAGTTAATTGCCCCCCGTCATCATGACGGAATAATAATACTAATTCAGATGACCTATTTTCTCCTTTTTCATTGTCAATTCTTTCCATAACAGGGTCATCAAATAATACCTTAGTACTCATAGTTGGCTCAACAGGAAAGAAGAATAACATACTTGAGCAAAACAACATACCCACTAGTAAAATATGGCGAAGATTGACTTTAGTCATACTTCCACCCCAGTTGGCAAAATTGAATTTAGATTACTTCCATTCCATCCAGTGGCCGGTTTCATAATCTCGCCACCACCATGCGCCAGTTCCTTGAGGATATTCAATTACCTCGTAACCATCCATCATTTCGCCAGAGATATTTGGTGGTGGTCTTTCCGGTGAATCAAAAATAACATCTTCGTCAGTATTCCAATCATCACCTTTTCTTNTACTGAATAAAACCAATGTTGCAACCCCTATTGATGCCAATATTATGCCACCAATAATCATCATAATCATAGTATTGGAATTTCCTGCTTGTTCATTATCAGAACTCGCACTTCCAGTGTCATCGGAATCACCTCCATCACCACCATTATCGACGGAAGGATTTGGTTCTAGAGGTGGTTCAGTAATCTCATAGCACCCATTATCATCAATATAATCTACATCACTTACCGGCGTTGTTGGACACATATCTACATCATCCATAACTCCATCTCCATCAGAATCCAACTGATAAGCAGCGCAACCATTCAGGTTGACAGCTTGATTACCATTTGTATTTGGACAAAGGTCGTCATTGTCAACAACCCCATCCCCGTCAGTATCAGATGGAAGATTAGTTCCATTATCATCAATTGTTGAGCCTGAATCATTGACATCAATAGTTAATTCAGCAGGATAGTAGTTGCCGCCAGATACTCTTACAATGATGGTCCCCTCTGGAATTGCAAATTCTACCTGTCCATAATCATTTGATACCAAAGCCACGAGGGTTTGGTTATTTCTTACAACAGTAAAAGACAATCCTTCAACTGGTTGGTTACTCTCATTGGTTGCAGTTACTTGTACCATGTCGCCAGGTATTGGATTTGTTGGGCTGAAAGACAATGTTAGATTCTCCATTCTAGGTGGTTCGGGGATTGGGATTGATACTTCAGACCCCCACGCTGTGATTAATTCTGCATTCTCTCCATTACCTACTTGGGCTATTGCTAATACTGTATAATCATCATTAGGAGATGAAAGAATTGGTAGAATCAAATCTGCACTTGATCCCTGCCCCCATGCCATAGTGCTGAAATTNCCGAAGAATTGATCAATTANCGCATATTCTTCATCTTCTGACATTTCACCACTTTCACCAGAACATCTTTCAAAATATTCTTCGTCAACGCTAAGATGTTCGTCTTCCTCATCATATTCTACCTCAAATTCATATATTCCATTATATGTAGTAGTGGAATTTAAAATATATTTTTTCCCCTCTTCTAAATAATAATCAGCGTAATATGTATGGCCCAAACTTTCAACATCAGCATAACGCCACTCACTAATTGGTGTAATTACACCCCCATCTTCCTCACTAAGTGTTGCATTTGTTGCGTTATAATTAGGCCAAGGTGATAAATCTTCAACCACCTCATACTTCATCTCTTGTTTCAGAGAAATTCTAAAATTCATAGCCTGGCCAAAATCACTATGATCTCTTCTATCTATCCTAGCCTTTTCACAAATCTTTTCTAGATCTTGTTCTACAGGAATCCACCCTAATTCTTCTCTAACCACTTCCTTATAGAATAATTCAGTGATTAATGACATGTCAAGGGTGGCAGGATCAAAACCATTACGAGGTGCAGCCATAGCTAAAATCCGTGATGCTGTTTCATTTTTAAGTCCGATATTTGTAACCTGCCCAGGACCAAGCCCACCAGTCATATTTAGTTCACCAGGATTATCTAGAATTAAGCCCACACTAAATGCTGTTGGAAATAGTTCATCATCACCAAAAACACTTGCTACAATAAGGGAGATAGGCGTTTCAATCCTCACTTCTTGTGAGCGTGTGGTATCCCCTTGTTGAAATTCAAGTTCATATTCTTGAGCTTCGCTACCCTCTTCATCACCAATATCTTGGAATGCGGCACCTAATTCTACAGGGGCGATGTAAATACTGGCATTATAATTTGTTTCATTTATTCCATTAGGTGTTACTGAGATTGTAGTTAACCCACTTGAACTTGTTTGAGCAGAGTAGATCGGAATTCCAGCCAAAGTTGTTTCTTCAGTTAATCCACCTAAAGCAATTGATGCCTCCGTAACTAATGCGAAGTTCATACCCATTCCAGTGTATATATCTCCATTTTCGTCAATTGTTTTTGTTTGTGCCATGCTAAGATATATCCCTGGCAAATTCGGGGTGACAATCATGTTGACCCCCCCGCTTTGATTTGTGGTTAGGATTTGTTCATCTAAAACTTCCATCGGCCCATCAATGAAAATACTATCAATAATCAGAGCATTAGGCATAACAGACACCCCCTGCATCAGTTCGCATTCACCCTTTTCGAAATACCCTTCAAACCATCCATCTCCATCATCTCCATCACGCCAGAACCCTTGGTCTTCAGTAAAGTTTGTTGAATGTGTAACAGTATTTCCATCCACATCAGTATAATGAATGTTAATTGTATGTTCTTGAACAGCATCATGCTCATAATATTGATGGCTCTCCCATCCATCAACATCATGTCTTGATGTAATATTGAAATCTCCCCAGTCAATTTCTACATCGCTAAAAGCGGGTTTATCGAACTCTCCATCGTCATTTCTGAAGCTCTCATAATTCCATCCAATGTTAACGTGATGGCCCCCGCCATGACCTTCTGTTCTAGAACAACCAGACGTTCCTGAAAGCGGAATCTGCTTCATAATATCGAATTCAAGACCATCTACTGTAGTTCCAGATGTTGTGATATCTACTAGACCAGTTAGGCCTGTGGTTTCGGTACTAGCATCCCACGAATCACCAGATCCAGAAATTTCTATATCATAGTCCAAACTAGATGCTTGTGGGTATTCCTTTTCTTCTTCATCTTCGTGACCACTATATGGACTAATAACCACACTAACATCTCCACTTAGATCCGGTTCAGTATATTGTCCAGTTAATGTTCCACTTGTAGAATTAATTTTCACATCACCGTCAGGAGATAATAATCCAATAGTTTCTTCAGCAAGTTGGGGCGATATGCGGAAAATTGCAATATCTACTTCAGCATTTTCTAACGGGCCGGAATAATTGTATGAAGTAGCACTCAGAGAGTACGGCTCGCTAACTAATGTAGTTTCGTCTTGTTCAACAACAACTCCCAACGCGGAGACTATGAAAGTTTCATCCACATTTTCATATTGCATTAATTCAAGAATAGATGGTCTGAGATTACTTAATCTTAGTTCTGCGCCTTCTATTTCAGATACATCTCCACTGTAATTTGCCATTGGTTGACTAAATGACCACACAGCTTCTTCTATTGATTCAGCAGTTAATCGCCCATTGTAATAACCATCGGAACCATCAACTTGTTCTAAAATAGTATTAATTGTGACGCCATGATTATTTGTCATACTCATAGAATATTGGCTTGGGTAGTCACTATCATGCTCTGGCCCCCAATACTCCAATTCAATTTCAATATCTAGTACATGCGAATTATACAGGGTAGTTCTAATGTCATATAATTCTTCAAATTCCACTTCTGTATGGTTGTGGTGCCTGTCATCATCATCGTGAGTGTGGACATCATCATCATCATGGTCATGATGGGAGTCTCCATCTCCATGATCATGCAGACCAGGTTCGTCGTCATGATGGTCGTCATCCTGATGCCATTCAATGTGTCGTTCCCCAAACGATGCATTTGTAATCCATTGTGTAAATTCAGTTAGAACTTCTCCAGTAGAATTCCAAACAGGATCTTCAAAGGAATCAATTACGTCATTAATCACATCTTCAGGAAGTGTGTTGAAATTATCAAAAGCATCATTGACATAAGATGAAGCAGAACTAGATTCCATGTGGGCAGTCCATGCTTGACCCTCACTAGTTTCCAATAGATATTCATATTCCCAAATTATTTGATCTGGAATTTCATCACCATCAGTATCAATTACATCAGTCTCCCCCAATTTTTCAGCCATTTCATACCAACGAACAAGTAGAATTTGTATTGGTGTCATATTGTCCATATCACCTTCAATCAATGGTGAAATCCAACCTTCCAATGCATCAATAATTGCATCAGGATGTCCAGAAACAGTGAGCAGGGCAAAATTATGAATGATGGTTTGAATTGCTTCTGCTTCTTTAGTACTATTTTGTAGGTCATCCATGGCCTGCTTAAGTTCTACCCATTCATTACTACCTACCAATGCGTTGTAAGCAGTTTCAAAATCACCAGTTCCTTCAAATTTAGTATAATTTTCAATAGCATCAAATGTTTTTACATATTCAAACGTTTCATTAAAATCATCAAATGTCCTAGGGATTGGAAATTCCCCGGCATAAAGTAATAATCCTGTGATAAATGACATCCCAGCACCTACGTCATCAGAGTCAAGAAATTCCATTAAAGCGGTTAAGAATTCAGAGGCTGTTGACAAATTATATTGATTATGCCCAGCATCAATCATAGCATCCCATAATTGCTGACTGCCTCCAATTCCTTGTCCTTCAGTTGCTATTGTAACAAATGTGGACCAATTACCATTAGATTGAATTATATTTTCTAAAGAATCAAACTCTCCTTTAATTTCTAAGCAAGGATTTGCAGAACTCCAAGCATCATCTATAGCTTGGAGTACTTTTTCAAATTCACTACGAAACAACTCAGATAATTGGGTGGGGTCATCAGTTGCCACTAAATTCCCATCTTCTGCTATTACACGCGCTCCAAACACACCCCCTCTAGAGTTACTAGGGATGCTGTATATTCCCCCCCATGTCATCGTATTACTATCATTTTCATGAGTTCCTGATTGGGTCATCACTACAGTATCTATTACAACACCAGAGCTAGGTAATGCACTATTAAACATCAAGTCAAGAGGGTCAATATCCGGATATCTAATAATATCAGCAGTTACTATCGTAGAACTTGTATGCCCCCTCGTTAGAGCCATAATTTCCACATCAGACCCAACGCCTGCAATTTTGGTTGTGACATAGCCATCAATACTCAAAGTAGAATCTCCACCATTCAATGTAGTAGTATCATTTGGTGCTGGTATTTGAGCGATGGTTGGTGTAAATGTCATACAAACCATTAATGCAATCAACATCAAACTAATTTTCTTCATGCTTATGCGATAATTTCTATTCTATTATATGTTGTTAGGTGTGGTATTAATTATTATTTTGAGAAACTCCAAATCTAAGAGTCCCTTCATTATTACTTAATGATGAACAAGATAGTGTCCCAAAATCTACCTCATTCCAAACCCCTCCCGTAAATGAAAACGAACCACTAGGTAACCCCAAAGCCTCAAACCATATCCCCATTGGTGAGATAATTGGATTATTAGAATCTATAACCGCCCAAGATTTAGATGCAATAATATCTTCTTCAGTAGTTAAACACCACGAGCGCGTTTCATTAATTTCTCCGCTAATATCTACCATTTCTCGGATGCTATCTAAACCAGTTGGTGAGTTATTTGTATTTGGCAAGCCTTCGATTATACCCCATTCATCTGGGTGTTGGATAATAATTGGCGTAGTAGCTAATTTGAATGTAGTTGTTAAATTTATTTCATGTGGTGTTAACGATTCGCAGGTGAAACTATCAGGCAGACAACCATGTGAATTCTCCACATTTTCTGATATTTTTTCTATAACAATCCAAGGCCCCGTACGACTGAATTTACTCCCATTTACGTCGATGAAGGAAGCATCATATCTCCCCTCTGGCTCCCATTTAGGTGGGTCATGAATAATCACCAAATCCCATTTCTCTGAAATGTCCCCAGCACTCCAATTTATTGAGAACCATTCTTTTGAAATCATTCCATTATCTAGTATTTCATGGAGATAAATAATATTCAATCTTGCTTCTATTCTTCCAACACGATCAGCCTCATCAATCAATCCAGTTAGGTTGACATTACCACTAATATGCAATCCTTTTGGATTATTTTCACAGTTAACACAACCCTCACTTTTAATTGGGCTTGAATTCAGATTTATTGTTGCTATAGCGCCTCTATCGAAATCATCTAATCCTAGGGCATCCATAGATGATCTAGTTGAAAGGATAATAGTTCCCGATATATTTGAGATTTCCATTTCTGGTTCTTCTTCAAATTTTTCTTCTAAATTCAAAGTCATTGATGCAAGGATAACAATTACTAGGACAAACCATTCTATAATGGAAAATACCCCTCTTTCCCTACTTCTCACATTAATTGGGAATAAGTAGTTGTAGATGGTGTTAACCCTAATTCAAACAATCAAACTTTGCTGCCAAAATGAAATCAGATTCGGTTAATCCATCAATTTTGTGCGTCCATATCATAGCTTTTACTTTACCCCACCCTAATTCAAAATCTGCATGGTGATTTTCCTGTTCACAGATATCACCTAAACAATTAACAAAATTTAGTGCACTTTGAAAGTCTTCAAACACCCAACTTCTTTCAATATGATGTGCCTCAACGAGTTGCCAATCTGAATGAATGTTTTCCATCATATCTTTTGCTGTTTCTTCCAACATAGGGGGGATTCCTCCCTTACATGGAACACATTGCTTATTTGCTAAATTACTCATTAAATCATACCCCTTATTTTTCAATCACAAACCACTTCTTTTAATCAAAGCACCCCATGACACATCAGCATATTTCTTGGCAGCCTCACTCGGTGATTTAGATTTATGAATTCCACTCCCTACAATTATTCCATCTGAACCAGCCATTACAGCATCATATGGGTCACCATACCTTTGTCCAAGTTCAGAATCACCAGTTTGAATATTAACACCCGGCGTCCAAATCATCTTTATTTCACCGACCTTTTTACGCAATTCAGCCAACTCATTTGCTCGCGAACCATTCCCAATAAAACCAAAGCAAGCAGGGTGTTCTTTCCCAATATTTACAACAGCATCAGTATAACCTGGTATCTCAAGTAGATTTCCCGCACTACTCATTTGAGCAAGTAAAAGAACACCACCAGACCTACCAACCTTCGACCATCCTTCAGCCATACCATCTAACACAGAAGGTCCCGAAATAAGGTGAGCAGTCATCAAATCAGCCCAAGAGCGAGAATCATAGACACCACCCATTTGATCACGAGCAATTTTCCCAATGTCCCCATGTTTTCTATCTTCAAATATTAGCATATCAACATCCTTAGCCCGATTACAAAAATCATCCCACGAATCAGGTGTCCAATCATGAACCAAATCGACATGTGTTTTCAAAGCAGAAACATATGGTGAAACCTGATCAAGGAGATTATTCAATTCATTCATTGTATAAACATCTGCAGCAAGAACAACCATACTTTGTTTTGAAACCACAGTTTCCATCCATCTTCTTGCTAATGGATCAGAGTTCGCATTCCATCGCTCACCCCATACCTCACTTGGTTGCATTGTGGGGTGGTTGGGTAACTACTCTCTAATGTTTACTAAGCCCAGTTGTTAGTTAAGATGGGGGGAATGCTGTCAATAATTGCTTCTTTTGGATTCCTATATTCCATTCCCATTTCATTCATTGCTGGAGTGGCATCATATGTACAATGGTGACGAAGATGTGTTCTGGCCCACTTAACGCTAATTTTGGGGTGGAAAAATGAAATAATCAAACACAGTGGGTACGGCAATACCCCTTTTGCCCACTTCCTTTTAGGATAAGCAACCCTTAGAATATCAGCTACATCTTTCATCCACATATCCCCTCCAACAATTAAGTAACGCCCACAATTTTTTCCTTTGGTGAGCGCCCTAACATGAGCTTCTGCAACATCTCTGACATCTACAATGTTAATATGTACGGGAAGAGACATCGGCACACTTCTTTTTATTAATGCTTCAATATACCCCAAACTTCCTGACAAATGCCTTTTAGACATTGGTGGACCAAAAACAACACAAGGATGTATTGTAACTAATCTTAGTTTGTTTCCCTTCCTTTCAGAGTGCCATTTTCTAACTAATTTTTCAGCACCAGCCTTAGCTAATCCATATGCATTGTTTTCAACGGTCGCATCATCAGCCCACGAATCCGCGGTGAAACAAACCCCATCTTCATAATTAGTAGGCCTTATTGCCGCAGTCGAAGATGTGTGAACCAATCGTTTTACAGTGCTGGTCAAATCAATAGCATCACAAATGTTTCTAGTACCAATGATTGAAGGATCAACGACATCTTTCTGAGCATCCATTTTCCCAACATAAAGTGAAGCAGCTGCATGAATTACGTCGGTGCAATTATTAACAGCAGAGTTTACTTCTTTTTGGTTAAATAAATCCATTTTCACAATTTCCAATGCACCACCATCTGCTATAGGGAGTGCTTTCAAATGATCTACTCTTTCAGGATCTTCAGGATTTCTTAAAGCCGCCCGAACAACCCTCCCACGCGAAAGAAGATTAGCAACTATGTGGCTACCGATATATCCACTAGCACCAGTGACTAAAACGGTGTCAGACATATTTAATCACATAGTATCACAATGCTCAACTCCAAAAGTTGGTAAAGTGTCGGCGGAATTAGTTCCATCTGGGCAAATAGTATGCATCCAATTAATATTGTAAAACCAAGCATAACCAGTCCATGCCTCGCCCAAATCTGCCCAGAAGATGTTGGAGTTTGACATATTAGTCCCATACATACTCGCTTGAGAAAGATCAGTATGGCTGAAGTAACCCCCAGTCATGTTTGTGGCATACAAATTCGTACTAGACAAATCTGCATGATTCCAGTAAGAATTAATCATTATGTTTGTCCCCAAATCAGCATTCTTTAAATTAGCCCCTTGAAAATAAGAACTCTGTGCATACGTATTAGAAATGGTAATACCATGCATGGTCGCATGTTGAAAATTAGAATTATTCATGTCACTGTTAAGGATAACAGCGCCCGACAAATCAGCATATGTAAGTGTGGCGTTACTGAGATCTGCAGCGCTAATAAATGCCCCCCTCAAATCGATTCCAGTCAAATCCATACCAGATAGGTCCATTCCACTAAGATTTGCACCAATACAATTAGCATATTGCGCTAATTGGCAAGTAGTTCCGTTCAATAGTTCCACTTGATACAATAAATCTGAAAGATAAGATGAATCAACATCTTGCCCATCAGTTCCATTTATTCCATCAGCACCATCTTGCCCATCAGTTCCATTTATTCCATCAGCACCATCTTGTCCATCAGTTCCATTTACTCCATCAGTACCATCTTGTCCATCAGTTCCATTAGTACCAGCAGGGCCTGTAAGATCAACAGTCAACCACCCTGAATTTGTACATGCTTCAAAACCAGAATTAGATGCAACATAATACAATCTACCTAATGTAGTAGAATCACAGGCGGGTAAACTAACATCAGATTCAACATAATATACATTCCATTCATTACGAACCTCATTAGTATCATTACCATCATTTGGGGCATTTACTCCCACATTTTCGTTATTTATCATAGCATATCCGCCCACCGTTATTAGCATCAATAGGACCAGAACCGCACCAATTGTTTCCTTCCGCATATTTTTTTGTTTTATGTGGCCGTTAATGACTATTACGTTCAACACCAACTTCAAGCGAAATAACCCTACCCTAGATTCATGAGGTCTGGATTCCGAGCAATCCTTCTAACCTTCATTTTGTTATGCACTCCACTTTCTGGTTGTTTCGGAGAGGATGAAAAATCAGAAATTATTGAAGAGATAATTTATCCTTCAATATGGGACAGACATACCTTAGAATGGAATACATCCCACACTCATTCATTCTTATTGGAACAAGGTCCACACTATGCTTTAGATGTTCAAGAAGCGAACATCGACATAGATACAACAGGGGTTTGGGAAGGAGGCCCCAATTCAGCTACAGTCCACCTTTCTTATTGGCTTCCATCTAATACCCAAGAAGGCGATCAGGTGCCTGTTATTGCAGTTGTTAGTCCTTATTTTTCATACGGCCAACCCGGTGATGAGTCATCACCAACAAATGTCGTTGGCGGTGGGCGTGGTGAATTCATCTATGACAATTTCATTCCACATGGTTATGCCTTTGCTCAGGTAGCAGTATTTGCTACAGAAGAGAGTACAGGTTGCTTTGATTACCGGGGTGATGGTGAAGGTTTGAGCATTCACACTGCAGTAGAATGGTTAGGCCAACAGAACTGGAGTAATGGGAATGTTGCCATTTATGGTAAGTCATACGAAGGTGCTACAGCATGGGAGGCTGCAGCCCAAGGAAGTAGTCATCTCAAAACAATAGTTCCAATTTCTGGAACCACTGCATTAGGCCCTCTTCTCTACAAAAACGGTAGTGCTGAAGCACGCAGTCAAGTCATGCATTCTAATTATGGTGGTAGTATTCTTGATTACGATGACGACGACCTTGACAACATGTGTGCAGATGTATTGGAAGGATTCCTTGCAGGACCTACACGTTATGGTCTTGGTGAAGCAGATCCTTACATGGATAATTACTATGATGAGCGTAGCCACATTGACAAGGCCCTTGGCACCTACAATGGCAGCATATATTGGGTACAGGGTCTACAAGATTGGAATGTTGATCCACACCAAGTTTTCGGTGGCCCACCCGATACAAATTGGTATCAGGAATACATAGACAATGGATATGATGTGGCGGGAATGATTGGCCAGTGGGAGCACAACTACCCCGACCAATGGACAAAGCACAACAATCAGGATTCAGGTTACGGTGGCGAAGCAATTCACAACATGACTCGTTGGGATTGGGCTCAAGATTTATTTGAATGGATGGAATATTATCTCAAAGGAATCGGCCCCGCCCCAGATCTCCACACCCAGGTACAACGCAACGATGGAGAATGGAGAATAGAAGAAACTTGGCCGCCAATTGATGTTGAAAGAATGTCATTAGATATGAGTGAATGTAGTAATGATGGAGCATTCCTTGGCGGCGGCGCGCCGGTCGTTGGCGGGGGGCAAGTTGTAACAGTAGAATGCCCTGCTATGAGTGATTCTGATATTCACATAGCAGGCTTAGCAACCCTCCATTTGGAAGCAGTCCCGACCTTTGACGGCGGCCAAGTATTTATTGAAATGCAAGATTCAGAGACGGGATTACGATTAGGTCATGCAACTATGGATATAAGATATCATGCTGGTGGTTATGATGCCCAAACAGTAATCCCTGGAACGGCAGTGACAATGATGATGGAATTTCAAGCGATTGATGCAATTCTTCCAGCAGGTCACGGTCTTCGTTTCATAATGTCAGATCAAGGCGAGGATTACCTTGCACCCGCTTGCGGTCCATCTTGTACAGTCCACGTCTTACCATCATCTTCTACTTTAGAAATCCCTATCATAATTCGTGATGGTAGTAACATTCTAATTACACCCCAAATAATAGAATAGAAAACCTATTTTTATGTTAAAACAAGGGAATTCTCAAGTAGTACCCCCTTATCCCTAACTTGTTAGTTAATGCTATAGGTGATATAAAATGAAGAAAACAGAAATAAAAAAATTAGATGAAGATAAGGCAGTAAGCCCAGTAATTGCAACCATATTAATGGTGGCTATTACTGTAGTACTTGCAGGAGTGCTTTATGTTTGGGCAAACAATCTCGCAAGCGAGGGCACAGACACATCCATAGGTACTTTCAATACTTATACAACAGAAGATGCAGAAGATGAAACAGGACCAGGCGCTGAAGATACTTTGGTAAAATTACAGATGACCGGCAAAGATGATTTAGCCTGGGCTTTTGTTAAAGTAACTCTATCTGTTGAAGATAATGTTTACACTTGTAGTATTATGGAAGGTGACGATTGTCAAATTCGTCAAGAAGCAGGCGATGACGATAATTCATGGGAACCGGGTGAATACCTATTTCTTTCAGAAGGAAATGCAGATATTTGCAATACTCCTGAGTGCCGTTTAGAAATTTCAATTACTCACAACGGCCGTGTTGTTGCAGGAGATCAAAGTAGTGGGCAAGCAGGTAATGTTGGTGATGGTCCTTCAACCGGTGGTACTGACGTATCCAGTAATTCTTATGTATTATTTTCAGGAGAAGGATATAATCCAGATTACGAATACGTAATTGTTGAAGATAGTAATTCTTTATCTATTGAAGGTGAATTCACATTTTCATCGTGGATGTTCCCTACATCTTTTGAGGACGACTGGCGAAATTTGTATGATATTCCAGACGCACATATGATGGAGTTCAGTCCAAGCGGTAAACCTACATGGAGGGCTGAGAATAGTGTATCACCAGGCTGGTCTGTTAGTGACGATGAAGCTATTCCAACAGGGCAATGGACGCATATTGCATGTACAATGACTCAAACATCTGATGGATATACGATTACAATGTATATCAACGGAGAAATAGCAGCATATACTAGTTCTACGAATATCAATGGAGTAGTTGATAGTGATAATGACCTATATCTTGGAGTTCTATGGAGCCAGCAAAGCAATCCCGATCCATGGGCTGGCGGCATAGACGATTTCAAATTCTGGAACAAAGCCCTAACTTCAAGCCAGATTTCCGAATTATATGAAAATTCCAATTCTGTTGAACCAAACAATCTTGTCTTGGATCTTTCTTTTGACAGCGTTAGTGGCGACACAGTGGAAGATATGAGTGGCCAAGGAAATGATGGTGTTATTGTTGGCGGAGTAATTCAGAGCCGTTGATTATTTTAATTTTCAAATATTAAAGAATTCAATAAGGAAGTTTTTACTATCTTCCATTACGCGCTTTCTTGTAATTTCATTACCGCCGAAATGCGCTCCAATATTCATTGCGTACTGGAATGCGAGTTTCCGTTCAATCGGTTCATTTAGAGGTATTATTTTCCCCTTTTCAATTTCTCCCCACATATTTCCATCCATATCAATCTGAACAGTTCTCGAATCCAACTTTATCGCATTAGGTGACCAAGTCAATGGCTCCATTGAATCAAACGAATGGTGTGAATTTTCATAAACAATTACCTCCATGTTTGAATGTTCTTTAGTATCATCAATCAATCCATGAACTAATATTATTGGTGTATAATCATCAATATCTCCGTGCAATATTTTGATAGGAACTTTCTCCCAACGGTTGTCATCAGGACGAAGATGTGCTGCGGGATAAATGGGTAAGTGGGCTGAAAAACGTTCACCCCCAGGAGCTAAAATTTCAGATATAGGGCTCCATGCCGAGTAAAGAGCAACAGCGCCACCCAAACTCCATCCCGAAATTGCTATTTTTTCAGAAATTATTTTTGGGTGGGTGTTGAGCAATTTCAATGCTTCAAAAGAATCACATAACATCATAGCATATGTAACACTCATTTGCTCTTCACCCACGCTAACCACACCCCGAGACTCAAAACTATGAATTCTAAAAACAGCAATCCCTGCATTTAACCAATTTTCTATATGTTCATGTTGATGTTTTACCCAACCCCTACTCCCATGACATGCAATGACACAAGGAAAAGGACCCTTTCCTTTTTCAGGAAAAGTCAAACTACCAAAAACAGGATGCTTATCCAATGTTTCCAATTTACATAATATGTGGTGAATTTCAAATGGGCTAGTAGATAGATAACAGATTTTTCCATCTCTGCCATCACTAAGTGTTGATACCAAATCCATGTTGACACCCATCACAATATATTTTCATTTTCATAATCTAATTCTCTAGTAATTATCATTCCAATCAATATTCCCAACGGAGCCACCATCATACATAGAAGTAAAGTAGGCATGGATACATAAATCTCCTTCTCGCTTAATACCATACGTTTCCAAATCCATCTCCCTGCTAATGTGTCTAAAGCAAGCATATGAACCCAAGCTAGAATAATTGCATCATCATCATCAAACATTTCCAAAACAATTTCAGGTGTTGGCATTTGTGAACCCAAGATCAAGAAAATATCTACAATATTTGGAATTACTAAAATGATGTAAGGTACAGTTAACGGACAAATACAAAACCAAGGATTTTTCATAATTTTATTTGTAATTTCATGATTAGGTAAAAACCACATCATCATCCAAAATGGAATAATTAACACACTCGTAAACCAAAAACAAATTACTTCAATTTCACTCATAATATCACCTTAAAAGAACATAATCATATTCTAACAACACCCCGACTCCCTTTCTGGAGCAGCAATAAATTCAATTTTATCTATATGATTAGTATTTTGCAATTTCTGTATTAAATCACGAATAAATTTTGCTTTTCCTTTAATTTGCATTGTATCTACGCAAGTATGGCTAGAAACTAAGCAATTATGGCTGTATGATGAAATCTCTATTGAATGAGAATGTCTTAATTCGAGAAGTTTATTTTCAACATCATGCTGGTAATAAATTACCATAGTGCCCTCAGTTTCAGTTTCATCCCCCATAGAAAAAATATCCCCTCTTGTCATTGCATCACAAAAATGAATGCTAGCATCTCTAATAAACATACTACGGTTCATATATCCACTTTTTTTAACTAGGGATTCTAATTTTTTAGCAAATTCTTTGTCTGAACTGAATGAAATTATTCTGCTCATGAGAATTGCAAACCAAACGAATTAATAATTTTTGTCAAATAATTAATATAAATTAATAGCATTCATTAAATAATTATTAATTTCCGCCGAATCCATGAATGGTAATACATACAGAGCAGCCCTACTGAGTTTGGTCCTAATTTTATCCAGCCTAGCAGGATGCCTCGGTGGAGATGAAGAACAAGATGGGAATGAGGCAATTGGCAAGGTTATGGTGAGTACCTACCACGTCGGTGAGCTAGTTTCAGCAGTGGCAGGAGATACATTAGATGTTGAAATAATCAGCCCTTCTAATGTTCCTGTTCACGACTACGAACCTTCTGCAGGAGATATAATTAGATTACAAGATTCTGATTTGTTCCTTTATCACGGTTTAAACCTAGAGCCTTGGGTAGAGTCTACATTGGCCTCACTTGGCAGTGATGCTCCTGTTTCGGCAATGACACACACAATGCCTAGCGGTGAAACATCACTTGATTACGAATCAATTCTCATTGCTGACCTCTGTGAACTTATCACAGCGGGCCCATATGAGGGCACTGTTCTGGGGTTGGGAGGCGATCACGATGAACACGACGACCATGATGACCATCATGAAACAGAAGAAGATGCAGGTCACCACCACCATGGAGATGGAGACTATCACCATGACCATGTCGATGGGAGCGATGGCCATACTCACGATGATGCTGACAGGCACCACGACCATGATGAACATAATGGAACAGACGATGATCACCATGATGGCCACAATGAACACAATGGAACTGACGATGATCACCATGATGGCCACGAAGGACATGAACACGCTGAAGCAGAGGAGACAATCCCAAATCCAGTAGGGTGTCCAGTTGACACGATTATCTCAATTTTCCATATGGAAGAGGGAGAATATGTTATCGAATTTGAATCCGAGCACGACGAGGAATTCAATATGGCCGCTTTGAAGATGCCAGGCGGGCACGCACATCACCATCATGGACACGGAGAAGAGATGTGTCACAACACTGAAATCCATGAGAATTACGAATCAACAGAAGAAGATTGCGAGGCAGCAGGGCATATGTGGAATGGTGACGATGATCATGGCGACACACACGAAGGCCAATGCCACAACACGACAACTCACCAAAATTACGAGTCAACGGAAGAAGATTGCGAGGCAGCAGGTCATTCATGGATAGAAGAAGAAGGACATGATGAAAATGGACACGAGGAAGACGGACATGAGGAAGACGGACATGACTTACCCGAAATTCATGCTGAAAAACTCGCACACTCCTTATCCTTCCCTGAGGGTGATCATGATGACCACGACGAGCCCATGACACCTGAACATGCAATCGAATCGTTTGATGTGGACAATGACAACCACATTTCATGGGACGAATTCTGGAATTCCTGGGGCGAAGATGATCACGA
>PBXQ01000048.1 GCA_002727675.1 Thermoplasmata archaeon
TTCAATAGATTTGTTGCCTTCTGACATTTCTGTATTTGGATGGAATGATATAATATGGTTGCCTGCAATAGCATATCTTGCTATAGTTCCAGGCATTATAGGGCATACGGGCATTAACGGCGTGCTTCGTTGGTTTCCCCCAATATTCATTTCAGTTTCAGTATTATTTGAACCACTTCTTGGTTCAGTAATAGGCTGGGTGTTAGGTACAACGGATATTCCTGGTTTTTACACTTGGATAGGCGGCCCATTTTTATTAATGGGTATTGTATTGGTCACATTAGGACAAACAGAATTAGATTCAGAAAAAATTATTGCAATAGATTCAGAGGAGTAAAAATGGGACACACAATATTAGTGACTAATGATGATGGTGTTGAAGCACCTGGATTGCTGGCAATGGTACAAGGTTTGCATGATGAAGGATACAACATAATTGTGTGTGCGCCTGATGGGCAGAGATCGGCATCTTCAATGCATCTGACATTACACAAAAAAATCAAATTACGCAAGAGGGATGATTTATTATCTTCATTCCAAATACTTGAAAATGGGGCAACTTTAGAAATTTTTGATGTGTCGGGATATCCTGCTGATTGTGTATTATTAGCATTAGAGGGTGGGCTACCTGATGGTCTCCCTCTTCCATCACTCTGTGTAAGCGGAATTAATCATGGCCCGAATTTGTCAGTTGACATATTACATTCAGGCACTGTAGGGGGGGCTAGGCAGGCAGGGACTTGTGGTTTACCTTCTATAGCTACTAGTATTGATTCATATACTCCTGAGAATTTTGAAGTGGCTGTTAAATCTACATTATTATTGATCAATTCTGTTTGTAAATTTTTACCTGAAGTACCAGTAAATATTGGTCGTACTACGGGTTCTAAATCGAAAATTCATGGCGTTAATTCACATGAAAATCTCCGTAAATCATTTGTAAATGGAGATATTTTCCTAAACTTAAATGTCCCCATAGATTGGGGGGGTGATTATGTTTCATCACATTTAGGTGCTAGGTGGTATCGTGGTGCTCTAGATATTGTTGAGGATAACGGTTCAGAATGGGTGATACAATTGGGTGCCGCTTCTATACATGATGAACCAATAATTTATGGTGATTCATTCTGTATCAAGTCAGGTAATGCTAGTGTTACTACTTTGGGTACATGGCCCCAAGGCCACCCTCTATCAATTAGTGATGAATTCCTGAAATCAACAATTTCACCGACCGGGTTACCGAAATGGATCAATCAAGATTAAGTTGGAATTGATTATCTAATAAATGATGCACAATACCAATTGCTATGTGTCCTTGTATCCATTTATTGCCAAGTGATTTGGAAATTGCGAATTTATCTATTAACTTATCTTCTTCACTAGTAAAAGCTTGATCATCAGAGATAATGAAACCTATTTTAGGGTAACTTTCAGAATCATTGGGCTGCCAGATCAAGGGCCCATTTGCATCTAATTTAATCATCTTAAAACCATCGTTTTGCCATTCTTCAAGAGTGTTAGAAATATCTCCTCCTGAGTGTGAAATACCTGGATGAAGTTCCATCCAAAGGCCTCTGGCAGGGGTGGGTAGTTCAATGATTTTAGCGATTTGCCCTGCTAATGCTCGTTCGTCAGGATGTAGCCCCCAAACTTTGCTACCCTCAAAACATATTCTTCTAGGTGGTCCACCACCACCCATCAAATGTAATGTAATATTAGAATCATTACGAATGCCATGTGACAAGAATAAGGAAGCATTGATCGCCCTCATTAAAACATCCATTCTTCCACTAGAACCGGATAAATCATTCAAACTTAATTTGCCATTGCTAGGTGCGCGGTGACCAATAATAGCGAATCTACGCTCTAGCAAAGTAATACCTCACATTGGTAAATCGACATCATCCATGTCGCCCATCATTTGCTTCATCTGCTTTCGCAATCTACGGTTTCCTTTTACTCCCTTCATCATTTTACGTGAACGTTTCCATTGAGCAAGGAGGTCCCTAACATCTTTTTCAGTAGTTCCAGAACCTCTTGCAATTCTCTTTATTCTCTCTTGCTTGAGTATAGTTGGCTCATTTTTCTCATGAGCAGTCATGCTATCCATTATTATTCTGAATCTTTCAAGATTACCTTGCATCTCTTCTTTTTGTTTTTTAGACATATTTCCCATGCCACCCATGAAACCCATTGGCATGTGAGATAATATTTTATCGACAGTTCCAATTTTTGACATCATTTCCATTTGTTTATACATGTCATTTAGTGTAAATCTCCCAGACATCAATCTCTCAGCTATTCTAGCAGCTTCTTCAGCATCCAAATCTTCAGGAGCCAAATCAATAAGTCCACGTATATCTCCCATTCCAAGTAAGCGTGAAATGAATCTATCAGCCTCAAATTTCTCTAAGTCAGCAACTTTTTCTCCTTCGCCAATGAATACTATGGGTGCTCCAGTAGTAGCAACTGCAGAAAGTGCGCCACCTCCTCTAGCTGTACCATCAAGTTTAGTGACAATAACTCCAGTTATATCTACCAGGTCATGGAATGAGGCTGCTACTGGACCAGCAGCCTGTCCTACTTGGGCATCAATTACTAGGAATCTTTCAGTGGCATTCGCTACACGATGGATTGCATCTAATTCATCTTGTAACTCCTGGTCTAATCTATCTCGGCCAGCAGTATCTACAATGACTAAATCTGCACCGCCAACAATTTCAAGACCATTTTTGACTATTGTTAGGGCATCTGATTCATCAGGCTCACCATAGACTTCAACAGGTGTATCAGCAAGTAATTGTTTCAATTGGGCATATGCTCCCGGTCGGTGTACGTCGGCTTCAATTACGGCGACCTTCATATTGTGCTTTTTACGCCACCATTCTGCTAGTTTAGCAGTAGTTGTGGTTTTACCTTGGCCGTACAAACCAACCATCAATATAGTTTGATTGTGGGGGATAATTTCCCGAGGACTACCTAACATTCTGACTAGTTCGGTGTACAGAATGTTAAGTGCATGTGTTTGAAGATTAACTCCGGGACGAGGTTCCTCATCTCTCATTCTAGATTCTAACCTTTCAGAAATTTCTTTTGTTTGCCTAACATTAAAATCAGCTTCCAAGAGTGCTCTGCGAATATTACGAACCATCTCTGCTAATTGCTCTTCATCGATTTTTCGTTTTCCCTTCAGTGCTGCTATGGCGCTGAAGATTCCAGATTTGAGCCCCTCTAATGCCATGTCATCACAAACCCCCCGTCCCGTTATTGCGTTTTAATCCGCCGGATTGAGTAAAGTTGAGCGGTGGATACATCAGCAAAAAACAACCCGCCGTATACATGGGGGTCGGACTTCCGCAGTATCAGGTACAGATTCTGATTGCATTAGGATTGCTTGGTGTTTATGTCGGTTGGAGGGGCGGCATGCAACGTATGGCTGGATTTTACGATATGCCTAGTGCAACAAAACATCTTGCTTATGGGTTGATTTTAGGCGCATTTAGTGCCATATTTATTGATCAATTATTCATTAGTACAGTTGCTAGTACAGGTGTTGTATATGTGGAATTTATATTATTGATGTTTTTTATAGGACTATTCCAAGCCTTGTTATTCCATTTCTTATTAACTAGGAAAGGAGTAAGGATTCTGTACGCTCCACCTACCTCGGGATGGACAATGGGGCTTGGAATGGGAGCTATTCAAGCGTCTTATTTGATGATTAGAATGGCTGATCCACAATGGCCGCTGTGGTACAGTGGATTTAATCTATATATGATTGGTTTTGGTGTATGGGTCACTTTTTTTATGCCTGCATTAGAGGCAATTATTGGATCCTGGCAAGGTTCATCTATTGTTGAGAAAAAGCCCATTTCAGTAATGTGGCAAGCTGGAATCTTTAGGGGTTTTATATTGATTTTAGTGTTGCTTGGAATTACCACTCAACCGATTCTTCTTCTAATATTACCTCCAGCAGCATTGTATGGTTTTTCAATTGCTGAGAAGAAGTGGTTACCCTCTGCTTTGATTCCATCTGTTAGGCAGGAATATGAGCGTACCATAAGAAAATCAGCTGAGCGAGCTAAAAGTAAGGCCAATAGACAATTAGGAGAATTAGTCTCGGGCTCAGAAGAATGAATCACATTCACGCTTAGTGCTATAAATTCAATAAGAACCGTTATGGGGCTTATTGTAGACGTTGGGTTGTGTCACGTTGCCCTTATTGCATGACTCCCAATAATATGCGCAGCCCAATTTGCAATGGTTGCGGCAGGGTTACTAGTGGGTCAGGTGGGATGGCTAACCGTGTATCCCCTTCAGGATTGCCTTTACAGAATCAAAGAATTCAGTATGGGGTAGACCCACGCCGGCGGGCAAAAAGGGCTCAGCAGCGTAGAGAGAAGAAGCGTTCAGGCAAGCAATTCAGAAACCTGGTAGTGGTTCTTGTGATTGCATTTGTTTTTCTTTTTACTCCTGCCCAAGAACATGTCAATAAGCAATTTGGTACATGGATTGATGATTTGTGGAGGAATATTGCCCCGGCTCATGAATATCCTTCTGCATCTGAATATACATTGGAAAGGACAATTGAAATCGAAAATTGGGATGCCGGTGAAAGAAGTTTTGTTTATCGTTTACCAATTCCTATTCAAAGAACCAATCGTGGAGTTGAATTATCTACATTTGATAGAGGTGTTAACTCCGATATGGCTGTTAGTTTGCAACGGATAATTTCTATGAATGTTGGGCCTAGTTTTTCACACATACAAGTCCCGGTAGCTTCTGAACAATATTTAGATGCTAATTCTGCTCTAGATATGGGAGATGGTTTTTCAACTGTTCATTGGCCAGTTAAGGGCCCGGGTAATGAAAAGTGTGAATATGTAAGGTGCTTGATTTGGATGGGTGAAATTCCAGCAAATTCAGTTGCTTCTATGGTTGTTACTTATGAAGTACAATCTTACGCTTATGCTTGGACAAGTGATGATACAATTTCAACAACTATTGCAGGGCAGTCATCGGGTATGAATCCTTCAAATTCAGGTAGTTTTGATGATTTAATGAGGCCCGGATGGGTGAAATCAAACACTCAACTAATTGGGAAAGAACACCAGTGGTATAATCGTGGTTCACCAGATGGTGGTGATAATTGGGCAATAGATGGAGATCATCATCTTGTTCGTTCCACAGCTGACAATTTGATTGCTAGTTTACCAGCAAGTGAACAGAATAACATTTACTCTTTTGCACATGCTGCATTTATTCATGTGCGAGATACAATCCAGTATTCTGAAGGGGCGCCTTACCCTGCTCGTAGTGGCCCTGTTTGTTTAGCACAAGGTATTGGTGATTGTGATGAGCAATCTAATGCATGGATGAGCATTTTAAGAGTTAAAGATATACCTACATGGTATGAATTTGGTGCCTTAACTTCTATGGATCATTATAAGTGGGAGGCGCATGCTTGGTCTGTTATTCTGATACCATATGATGATGATTGGTGTAATAGTAATAATATCAATTTAGATAGTTGCTATTTGGAGGGTTCTGTAGATGTTGTGAATAACAAGTGGCTTCTACATACACCAACAGCTTTTTCTGAATTTTTGGAGCCTGAGAGTCCGCAAGGAGTTGCTCCGGATGAATTCTATAAAGTGATGTCCATAAACGCATATCAGTATAATTGGATTGAATATTGGGACACAGTTTCTGGCCCAATAAATACAGGTGGTACTTTTAAAGTACCTTTAATAATTGGAGAGTGAATGCTCAAATGCTATGTGCTTTCCCGATAAATTGCCAAAGGGTGCTTCCATGAGGATAGTAATCGGTGGGGCCGGCGAGGTCGGTCGTGGTGTTGCAAAGGCATTGCGTTCCGAAGGAAGGGATGTCGTATTGATCGATTCTGATCCAATAGCGATTAAAGAAGCCCAAGCATTAGATGTTTTAGTTGTTCAAGGAGATGCTAGTGTAAGAGATGATTTAATTGAAGCTGAGGTAGAAAAAGCGGAAGTATATATTGCAGCAACAGAACGAGATGAAATTAATATTTTATCATGTGCTTTAGTTAGAGATATTTGCACCCCGAAAAATGGTGCTAGTATAATGACTATTGCGAGAATTCACGACACTAGGTTAATTGTTTCAGAGGATGAAGAAACATTTGCTAGGTGGACTGGAGTTAGTCATGCAGTTTGTTCGGATTTGATAGTCATTGATGATTTAAAAGCCGGTCTTAAGGGTTCTTCAATGAGTGAAGTATTATCTTTGGGTAATGATGCTTGGGTGGCAGTAGTTAGGGTTCAAGAATCAGCAAATCAATTAGTTAATTCAACTATTTCAGCGGCAGAAGATAATGTCGATGGTTTGCCAAGAATTTTTGGATATAAGGAATCAGGTGAAAAGAGTATTATTCCAAATGAGGATACTGTGATTGCGGAAAAATCTCTACTGGCATTTGCTACAGTAGGTAAGCATACATTTAGGAGGATTTTACAGGCTGCGGGGCATAATCCACCTGATTTTCCAGAAAAGCCAAGAGTCTTAATTTTCGGTGCCACTAGGTTGGGTCGTCATATAGCTCGTTCATATATAGAAGAAGGTTGCAGGGTAACTGTAATTAGTGAAAAATTGGAAGAAGCAAATGAGCTTGCTGGAAGTGATTTTGGTGATACTGAACTTCTTGATTCAATTCATGGTAATCCATTAGATCATCATCTATTACAAGAAGTAGATATTTCAGAGCATGACATTTCTATCGCGGCATTAAAGGATGACCATGCCAATGTTGCAGTTTCACTGCATGCTGCTGAAATGGGTGTTTTAAGGACGGGTATGATTTTGGATGATAGTCAAATGGCTCAAATTGCACGCAAGATTGGTCAAACATATGCTGTTAGTCGCAGACGTGTTGCTATAAATTACATTTTGAAACACGTCCATAGTACTGTACCTGGTAATTATCATTTATTATCAAGTGTTCCTGAATTAGTTGGTATGTCTGCAAGCATAGGCCCAGGAAACAAGATGGTAGGTCGCCAAATAAAGAAATTAGAAGGTAATATTTGCCGTGTTGCTTTTGTTCAAAGATCTGGTGAATCTGGTTCTGAGAGCATGATTAGAGCAACGCCTGATTTGTTTTTGAAGGAAGGTGACCGTTTGATGTTATTTTCAAAAGTTAAAGATATCGAGAATGTTGAGAACCTTTTATCAGGAAGTTGAAAAATGAGAAAAGATATACTGGCTTTGGTGGTCGGTTGGACGCTAGTAATTCTTAGTTTTCCACTGTTTATTGCATTCATTTCCCCATTCTTACTAAATGAGCCAATCATGGCAATAAGGGCATTTGCCATTCCATTATTAATTTCCATAATTTCTGGGTTAATATTGATCAAATATGGCAATAGTGAGGATGTTAGTAATAGATTACGAGATAGGGAAGCTTTCGCAGCAGTTGCTCTTGGATGGCCAGTGGTTGTCTTTATTGGTGCACTACCCTTTTGGTTGGGAGGAATGTTTCATGGTCCTGTAGAATTATATCTAGGTGAAACTACATTTCAAGAAGTAATAGGGGGTAGTATTAGAGCGTGGTTTGAATCCATGTCGGGATTCACAACAACTGGAGCAACAGTGATTGATGGTAATACTAGTCCAATTTGCCAACCGGCAGTCCCAGATTGTATCAACGCCCAGTCGCGTAGTCTTCTTCTTTGGCGAAGTTTGACTCAATGGCTAGGAGGTATGGGGATAATCATGCTAGGGATGTTAATCTTATCTCGATTTTTAGGTGGTGGGATGAGTATTGCTAGGGCAGAGTTAACCGGCCCCTCTCTTTCAAGATTAAGACCAAGATTGGAGGAGACTGCTAAAGTTCTGTGGTCCATTTACACCTTTTTGACATTAATCGAGATGTTACTGCTGAGATTTTTGGGTGGCCTTAGTTGGTTTGACTCAATTAATCACGCTCTAACCACTATGCCTAGCGGAGGTTATAGCACTTATGATGCGGGCATAATGTATTTCCAAAGCCCTACTGTAGAGTGGATAATTATATTCTTCATGGTCGCTACTGGTGTTAACTTCACACTATACCATTTCGTTTGGCTTAGGGAATGGTTCAACGTAGTGAATAACTATGAATTAAGAATCTATTTTGCTGTTCTAATAGGTGCATGGGCAGTTATGATGGCCAATCTAATAATTGCTGCTGATGTAAGCACTTCTGACTCATTTCGTCTCTCTGCATTTCAGGCCGCTTCTATAGGTACATCTACAGGATATGCTACTGCAGATTTTGCATCTTGGCCAATTCTATCCAAAGTAATCCTGCTCTTATTGATGATTGTCGGTGCTTGCGCTGGTTCTACTAGTGGGGGGTTGAAGATTCTACGATTGCGAATCGCATTTCTTCTTGCTAGAAGAGAGATCTCTAGAATATCATATCCAAGAAAGGTTCATCTCGTCAGAATGGAGGGTGAGGTTGTAGATGATGCAAAGTTATGGGTGATTGTAGGAGTGTTATCTTGGTGGGCTGTAATTGCTATGTCTGGTATGCTGTTGCTTTCTTTCATAGAGTACAACCTTGATTTCGAGTCAATCATAGGGATTGTTGTATCTTCGCTTGGTAATACAGGACCTACAATTGGTGCATTTGGGCCAACTCAGACATGGTCAAGTCTTCATTGGAGTTCAATGATTATTACTTCGTTAATGATGTGGTTAGGTCGCCTAGAACTTCTTACTGTAATTGTCTTGTTATCACCAAGAGTTTGGAAGGATTAACTAGAAAAGATCTAATTTCGTTTGTGAATCATCGATTTTTTTCTGTTGATGTTCATTTTCTATATCATCATGAATTACTGTAACTATTTCAGGTTTTGCGGAAATTTTTTCAGCATTTTCATTATATTTCTTAATTATCTCCTTAGTTGATTTCAAATTCTTTTTTAATCCATGCAGTATGATATGTTCGTCTCCATCAAGTCCATAGTCAAGACTCAGAGTAAAATCATTAGGATGTGTAAAAATATCTGATTCATGAATAGCTGCCAAAGTGGGCCAAAGTTCTTCTCTAGTGGTTTGCATACTAGTGCCTGATAAATTTGATAATTTATTAATTAAAGATCTCCTTCGTGTTGGTTCTGATGTTCTTCTTAGGATTTCAGGATAGGATAGTGAATATCTATTTTGACGTTGTTCTAGACTAGAAATACTAGCAGATAATGAAGCCAATTGGCCAGACCAGTACCAACTACGATATGCGTTATTTGAATACATTGTATGTAAGGATTGATCCGCTATAGAACAAGTAATTGCGGATCGTCTAAGGGTCTCTCGTGTATCGAAGACAGATGAATTATTCCATGAAACCCAAGCAACGAGTTCACGGGGTGTTATTTCCATATCTCTCCCAATTTCACTAGCTTCTTTTGCAGAATTACATTGGTATAATTCTTGTAATCCTGGGAATATATCTAGTTGCTGATCTCTAAGGCCCCGACTAATTTGTTCTGTGACAAGTGGTAAATCAATATGTTTGACACCACCTTCACACATTATCTGTAAATCTCGAACAAGTGCTCTAATATCTCCGGGATTAACTGAAACCAATTTATCTAAAGCAAGAGCATCTGCAGTGATATTTTCAGATTTAATGATTTTTTTTGCTATTTTGAGCATAGATGTTTTATCAGCACGGTAGAATTGAATTAATTTGGCTTGCCTTAAGAAACGGTCACGAGCACCTCTCCAATTAGGGTTCCTTCTCCCCCAGAGGCCCATGGGTTCATTACAAGTCATAATTATTGGTTGAGTAGTAGTTTTAAGCATCTTGAGCAACTCTGCCTTACCCCCTGAATCTCCTTTTAATTCATTATTAGAATTATTAATGCCTCTAGATGTTGAAATAGAATCAACGATTCTACTATCGCTTATTTCTCTTAATCCTCCATGAAGATGATCTACTTCATCAAGTAAAATAAGTGTTTTTTTATTACCTTTTAGGTCAAAGGTTCCATCTAGTGAAAACGTGAAATTCATTGTACCACCGCCAGCTGCCTTTCTTATGGATGCGGCATTTCGTGCATCACTGGCATTTAATTCTATGACTACCCAACCGAAATCTTGTGCGGTTGCTCTTACAATGCTAGTTTTACCAATTCCTGGCGGTCCTGTAAGTAATAACCCCCTTTTTTCAGGTGTACCTTTTTTCCAAGATTCTAGCCATGAAATAATTTGTTTTCTAGCTGCTACATTACCTTCTAAATCATTAGAACTGGTGGGTCGAAATCTTTCTGTCCAATCGGAAGCAATTGATTCGCCTCCGCCCATGTTTTACCGAGTAACTCGACAGGCTTTGAATGTTGACAAAATATATGGTTGATTAGTAATATTTTAGATAATTAAAATTGGGAGTGTAGTGAATTATCCGATAATAAAGTAATAAGATCATCTGTAGTAATTCGCACTTGTTTTTGGTCATCTCTTCTACGGATTGTGACTGTGCCATCTTCTAAGGTGGTATAGTCAATTGTTATGGCCCAGGGGACGCCTATTTCGTCCGCACGAGCATAACGTCGTCCAATTGATTTAGATCCATCATAGTATGCATTAATACGATTTAATTGGAGTATTTCTGATTGGAGGTTTAATGCAAACTCCTCCATGCCATCTTTTTCGAATAATGGCAAAATGACAACATCATAAGGTGCAACATGTTCAGATAGGTGTAGGATACAATATTCCTCTCCTTCCTTTTTTGTTATTTCGTAACCATGGTCAAGAATATGCCATATTATACGATCAATACCAAAGGCAGGTTCAACGACATGTGGGAGGAACCATTCGCCCCTGATGGTTTCACTGATTTCCTTGATTTCAACCATGTCTTGGGTTATCGTAACCGATGAGCCATCATCAAGTATTAGTTGGAAAGGGTATTGATTAGGTAACTCTTCTAAATTGAGTAAGGCATCACTAACTGATGCCGCTTGCTGTCTAAATGTAGGGCCAACTACCGAACCGACAGGGGATGGCACAGTTTTGTTTACTTCAATTGGCTCGTCGTATTCTCTCCATGATCTTAATTCATTAGATTTAGTTGCCTTTTCATGCGCCCCTAAATCATAACAACCGCGGTGCGCAATTCCTACACATTCAATCCAGCCATAAGAACCAAGCATTTCCAAGTCCCAACAATCTGAGGCATAATGTGCCATTTCATCGGATTCATGCTGCCTAAAACGTATTCTATTCGGGTCTGCTCCTATCCCAATAAGGAAATCATATGTTTCAGCCATGAAATATGCTACAGTAGGGTGTCGGACGATATTATTTTGAAGAGCATCAAGAATATTCATCTTTACCGTTTTTTGTTGATTGTTTTGAGGGTCAGGTATTAAATCAAAAGTAGTATCTTTCCATTTAATAAATTCATGATTAGGATTAATTTCAGGGTCAATAAAATATTCTAATTCAGCCATATTAAATTCACGTTGACGTATCATTCCTTGTCGTGGGCTAATCTCGTTTCTGTAACCCTTTCCTACTTGTATTGCACCGAAAGGCAAACGATTTCTAAAATGTCTTTGGATCATTGGGAACGAAAGAAACATTCCTTGAGCAGTTTCTGGTCTCATATATGCTTGTCTGCCTCCTCTAGTAGCTCCAATTCTAGTTGAGAACATTAAATTCATAGGCCGGGATGGGAGCATTTCTTTCTTATCACAAGAGGGGCAAGAAACCTCATTTGTTTTTATCAATTCATCTAATTCTAAACCAGTAAGTGAATCTGGATTAGGGTGGTATTGTTCAACTAAATGATCACTACGATAAATCGCTTTACATGAACCACATTCTGATGCATGATCGTTAAATGCGCCCACGTGTCCACTTGCTTCTAATACGGAATGAGGTGTAATAGTAGGGCTATCTATTTCGACTATGTTGCCTTTAGATAACCAATGTTCGCGCCACTGTTCTTGGACTTTTCGTAGTAAACGCCCCCCGACAGGGCCATAGTCAAATAGTCCTGCAACTCCTCCATGGATAGAGAAAGCAGGGTAAACAAATCCTCTTCTTTTAAGCATTGAAATAAGCGAGTTAACGCGCTCATTGACATCACTCATGTCCACACCAATTGTAGTCGGGGGCGGTAGGGTTCTCAATACTTCGCTATGAATAGCATGAATAGTGTAGACTATTTGGGGTTAACATGGGTCAGGCCATGGTTGAAATCATTCAACCTGATTGTACCGGCTGTGACCTATGTATTACGCACTGTCCATTCGAAGCTTTATTGCCATTATCATTGTGTCCTCAAGATATGAAAAAAAGACCAGTCATTGTTGTCAATGAAAGGTGTGTAGGATGCCTAAGTTGTATTGGTTCATGCCCTACTGGTGCTTTAAGGGAAGTAAGTGTTCCAGTAATGGCTGTATTATCTCCACTTATTACTAGATTAGGAGACCCTGATGTTGAAACAATTAATCGTTGGGGTAAAGGTGGAAATAAATGGGTTTGATATTGCGAATTATATCTAATCGTAGTGATTTATTTGTAACAATTTGCGAACCATTGATATATTGAAACAATACCCTGCGCATGTAGGCGTAGGTGAAAATTTTATGACTGACATAGTATACTTAGATTCATATGAGGAATCTGAAGTAATTTTCAGTACATTATCTCAGCCCGTGAGAGATTGGTTTAAGGATAAATTTCCTGATTTCACACCTCCACAAAAAATGGCAATCCCTGCTATTTATAATGGAGATAATTTGTTATTATGTAGCCCAACAGGTAGTGGTAAAACATTAACAGCCTTTTTATCAATAATTGATCGTCTAGTTAGGAAATCATTAGACGGGGAATTGGAAGATAAAGTGTATTGTGTATACATTTCTCCAATTAAGGCATTGGCTAATGATATTCAAAAGAATTTGATTGATCCACTTAATGAAATTAAGGACCGTTTTTTACCTAAGAGGGCAAAAAATATCAAAGTAGGATTACGAACAGGTGACACGAGTCAATCTGAAAGGCAAAAGATGCTTAGAAACCCACCCCACATTTTGATTACAACTCCTGAAAGTTTAGGATTAGCTCTTGCCTCCTCAAAATTTAGGCCTTTGATGAGTGAATTAAACTGGATAGTACTAGATGAATTACACAGTTTAGTACCTACTAAGAGGGGTACTTTGTTATCACTTACTATAGCGTTACTAGATTCAGTAATAGATGTGCCAGTTCAGAGGATTGGTATTTCAGCCATTATGGAGCCACTAGATGAAGTTGCAAGATTTTTAGTGCCTGTTACGGATGGCGGGGATGCAGTAAAAATAGCCAAAGTTAGTGGTTCTAGGGAATTAGATTTGGATATAATTTTACCACACCCTCGTTTTGGTGATCCAACATTTGACCATAAACAAATTTTGGACGCAAATGTTGAGAAAATTCTAGATTTGGTAGAAGCACACACCACTACCATTGTATTTGTAAATACAAGGAAGATGACTGAAGAAATCGTACAAAAATTGAGGAGGTTAGCTGGCTGGGGTGAGTCGGGTATTGAGGCACATCACGGTTCAATGAACAAGCAAATTCGTAAGGATGTTGAGCAAAGATTGAAGCAAGGTGAGTTACGATGTTGTGTTTCCTCCTCATCATTAGAATTGGGTATTGATATTGGTACAGTCGATTTAGTTGTTCAATTAGGATCGCCTGGTAGTATTGCTACAGCGCTTCAGAGAATAGGCAGGGCTGGACATCATGTCGGAGGAGTGCCTAGGGCTAGGTTTTTGCCTTATGGTCCACATGATTTAGTTGAAATCGTAGCACTTCAAGGAGCAATAATGTCTGGTGAAATGGATATACTTAGTTTTCCAGAGAATTCATTAGACGTTTTGGCTCAATTTTTAGTTGGATTAACAATTGTTGGTGAGCAAGACATAGATGAGGTTTATGAATTAATTTCCACTGCTTGGCCCTATCGTAATCTTCCTTATGATGATTTTATTGAAGTCATTGACATGTTAGAGGATGAGAAGAGATTATGGGTCGATTGGGAAGAAAATACCATAGGTAAGCGTGGATATTCGCAAATGATATATTATACAAATTTAGGAACTATATCTCCAGATAATAACTATCTTGTTTTGAATACAGATGGTTCAATGATTGGTCAATTATCATCGTCATTCGTTTCTAGTGTTAGGCCCGGCGATGTCATATTGTTAGGTGGGACCACATATAGAATTCAATCTATACAGGGTTCTAGAGTAAATGTTACACCGGTGACTGGATACAGACCAACTGTTCCATCTTGGTCAGGCGAAGCACTTAGCAGGAGTAGTGAATTATCACACTCAGTTTTAAAACTTCAAAAGTCTCTGATGTTAGCTCTTCGTCGTCAAAGAGATCCACGTAGATTACTAAAGGAAGGTTATGGCTTATCTAGTCCAGTTTCAGAGTCAGTCGCTCGCTTTATGGAACAACATGTGGCTGAAACATTCGAGGTCCCGGGGCCAAACCGAATTATGATGGAGCAAATTATGGGTGGCACTACTACATACATGGTTACTACTTGTAGAGGTAGATCATTTAACATGACTCTAGGATATTTCTTTGCAGGGATAGCATCTGCAAATGAAATACAAGTCCATGAGATTTCCTTTGATGAAAATGGATTTTTGATTAAATTATCTGATGATGTTGATCCCGGCGCCTTCCCTTCTGTGTTTAGAAATAATAATCATAGAACAGTTATTGAGGGTTATTTAATCGAAACTCAATTATTTGCTAAAAGATTTAGAGAGGTGGCGGGTAGAAGTTTAATCATCCCTCGGAGGATTGGTGCTGACGAGGTCTCTCCACAGCAGTTCCAGCAAAAATCTGATGCTCTGTTTAAATCTCATAGGGCATCTTCAAATTCTTTATTAATTAAGGAAGTTTTTAATGAAATATTCCACCATGATTTAGATTTGAAGGGTTTGGATCAATTTGTAACAGAAGTTGTTGAAGGAAGTTCCAGAATAGTCCATACTAGGGTAAAAGTCCCATCTCCTATTGGTATGAATCTGTATATGTCTGCCTTCGAAGATTTGTTATCTATGAGGACTCGTGCATATTTGATTAAGGACATTGATCCTGAAATTTTACGTAGATTACTAGGTCAAAGGGCACTAGCTACTCAATTGGACGACGAGCAAGTTAGTACTTACTATGGTAATAAAGTATCAATTCCCAAAGACGCGGAATCACTTCTAGAAGTTATGGAGATGGGTGGAGGCTTAGATAGAAATCATTTGAATCCATTATACAAAAATAAATTAGATGGAATTGAACAAGATCAAATCCGTGATTGGATTCGTGAATTAATTGCTAATGAAGATATTGTCCGAATTAATAATACAGGGCATGAATCAATTGATAACAAATGGTTTTCCAAGAGGATGGGAGATATTCATGGTACTTTGGGAGTATTATCATCTCATAATGCAGAGGATTCGGATGATCTAAGGCAACTATATACTGGGGGTTTAACTTATGATGTTAGTACAAAATATAATGACACTGAAGCGGTGGGGTGGGAAGCTACACCTTTATCTGATCCACATGAATGTCTAAGAGTAAAAATGGTTGATTTACTTGGTAGTGAGGGTCCAAAAACTCTGGATGAGCTTGTAGAAAGGATGCCTTTCCCCAAGATGATGATAGAGAATATTTTACATGAGTTAGAAGTAAGAAACATAGTCACCATAGGATTCTATAGACAGACAGATGAAGGCGAATTTATATTGAGGGTTGACGAACATTATATTACCGGTGGTGAGGAGGAAGTAATAGCATATAGGAATCTCCAAAACTTACTTCTTACGAAGTCATTTAAGTTGCATGATGATCCTTTAGAAGCACTTTCATCTCATGTAATGATACAGAAGATGCATGAGTTGTTAGATAGGGTCAAGTCTTTCAGGTTTTCAGATTGGATGGATTTGAAGCACGATCCAGATGTCGTTATGGGTAGACTTTTGCATAATAGGGTAGGCTACACAAAGAAGAACCAATTACCTCTATTGCTAGGATTAAGGCCGCCTCCATGGATTGGTGAAATGGAAACCAAATTAATGGCTAATATCCCAGAAAATGATAATGTTACCAGGCAGCAAGTATTGATAGATATACCAAGGGATGATGATTCAAAATATTTGATGAATCGTGCAAAATATGCCATAAATAATATGGAAAGACAATTATTATGTGTCAAACAATATGAAGAGATTCCAGAAAGGAAGCGAAGCTTATCTTTATTTCATCGGGTTAAAGATGTATATCAGCCAATGCCTTTCGATGAAGCATTAGTTGAACTGATTAGAAGAATTGGCCCTGTTAAGAGATTTACATTAGGCTGGTATGTTAGTCGCTCTAGTGATGAATTAGAAGATTCATTGAAATTACTCACGGACCAAGGTAGAATTACTAAGGTTGTAGCATTACAGCCGGAACTGACAGATTTTTACTGCCTAATTGGAGATGTGCCTCAAGTAAAAAAGCGAATCAGAGAAGACAGGAAGATGAGAATTCTTACTCAATCAGACCCTTTCTGTTCTCGTTTTATTCAAGAAGTAAGATATGTTCTAAAGCAGGGTTGGTATTATCCTGTATTCAAGGGAGTTGATCCCGTTGGTAGGATATTAATGTACAAAGTTAATGATTATCTAGAAATAAAAGACATTCATATTCCTCATGCATATCTTGATGAATTTGTGGATGAATTTGAAAGATTATTAGAGAATTATCGTGATACATTAGTTGAGATTGCCGTATTAACTAATTTTAATGGCGAGAATATTTTAGAAGCAAGAGAAGAAACTCAAAAGGCATTTGAGCGTATAGGATTCAAAGGAATTGGTGACGGAAGCCGATTAATTCGCGGAGGTGTAATGGATCCAAGACCAGTAAAAGATTCTGTTCGCGTTCTTTTCCATAATCACCATATGCATCAACACACTAGGTCTGAAAATGAAACTCTTGCAGTTAAGGAATTAAATGAGATTCGTGATGATTTTGCACTTAGAGGACGTTGTGACACTCTCCGAGTCAATCTCAAATCAATGGCTAGTGCTAAACAGTTACACCAAGGAACCAACCTCACAGGCCATCGTGTATATGCTCCATATTCCCATTTTCAAAGATTGTTGACTATTAGAAATCTCCCACCCAATGAGGAATTATTGGATGTATTAGATTTCTTTAATGACCATTCAGATCCACAATTATTTATGGATAGGCACGCACTTAGAAGGTCAGAATTTAGGAAATTAGCTCAGCCTTTGATTAGATCAGGCCACCTAGTTCAGGATTATCGTGGTGGATTTAGAACTGTAAATCCTGTATTGGCTCCTGATCATTGGCAGTACAAGCAGGATTATCTGATTGAATTAATTAAAGAAATTCCAGTCATCACAATGAAGCAGTGCGAAAAAATGGCTGGTAAGCCATATATGCCAGAAGAAATAATGACAGTTTTACAACATCTTGTTGATGAAGGTGAATTCATCAAAGGATTCCTTCTAGAGGACCTTAATGAAGTCTGCTGGGGTCGTAAAGAAATGTTACAAAGCGCCTCTAATATCGAAAAGATGAGGGATTTTGTATTACCTCCTTCAGATCCATTATCCCCCTATTTTGCTAAATTATTGAGGGAAAGGTTTGGTTTTGGTTCAGCTTATCTTGTATTTTATGATGAGGAGCCAATAGCTGCATTTAAGGCAAATACTCGTGAAAATATTATTGATGTTACTGATTTAGTTTCTAATCCTGAATTAGAAAAAGAGGCTTTGAGGGTAATTAAGGAATTTGCTTGGGAGCACCAAATGCCACTTAGAGGAAAAATGATAGAAAAAATGAAGAGGCGTTGAGAAACTAACGTTGTTGATTTTCATTACGTTTTTTTGTAATGGGTTCCATCAATCTTAAGATATTATTATGTAATTCTGGTAATATTTCAAATAATACAATTGCAATTAGAAACATTGCAAATAGACTACCAATTTTAGCTGCATATGAATGTGCGAATTCGAACATTCCCATTCCGAGCCAATTCCAATTTCTAAAGTTCATATCAAGATAAATGATTCCAGCATTCCTGAAAACGTTAAGGAAATGGATTAATGGTATTGTGATAATTAAGCATCTAATCCTCGATTTCCAAGGTGATTTTTGTAATGCTACAAGAGCACCGACAAAAACAATCATAGATTGTAATGCGCTACATGCTAAAATTATGGATACACCAACTGGGCTGCCATCTTGAGATAATATTGGGATATAAAATCCACCTTCACCAAGTGGTTCTAAGTGTAGCCATGGGTTTCCGGTGAATTCAGAAAATAGAGAAGTTGTTCCATCAGCATATTCTACGTGTGGGGCGCCTAAAACTAGATCTGATATACCTGTGATTCTTAGTACGAAAACAGCTTGTGCAGCAGTAAACCAAACAAGTCCTACGGATAAGTATGGTATCCATGATATTGCCAAGTAAGGCAGTGCAGACCAAAAAACACATCCTTCAAGCCATAACAAGGCTGGTTCAAAATTACCACTTTTTTGATTTTTATAAGCCCAGATGCACATTGCAATTCCTAAAGGTAGTGCAGAAGCTGACATTAAGATTAGCACAGGATCAGCTAATTCGACATAATGTGGGGTGTCTAAGAAGAAAAATAGTGAAATTCCGAACCATCCCATTGATGAGATGAATGCATCACTAGATTTTTTATGATGAAATGAGTATCCTAATGCAGATAATCCTATAATTGCTACAATAAGTCGTAGTATTTCTGTTTCCATTTTTCCACTAACCTAGATAGTACTACAATGCTGTATTGATGTCTCGTAATTCAAAAACTCGTAAATAGACTACCCGTCAGCGATTACATCGGGGTGACATGTTGGATATGGATTTTCGGGCATTTTTGTTATCATACCAGAGCGACTTAGTAAATGCTATTGAATCACTTGAAGTTGATATTATTAAACAATTAGTTGATGATGTACTTGACGTAATGGATAATGGTGGAACCATCCATTTCATCGGCAATGGGGGTTCATCAGGGACACCTTCTCATTCAGCAGGTGATTGGAGTAAGGAATTAGGGATTAAGACTATTTGTCATACTGATAATGTTTCTTCTCTAACAGCATGGGCGAATGATAACGGATATGAAAATGTATTTTCTGGAGCTTTAGGTACGTGGGCAAAAGAAGGTGATTTAGTAATAGGTTATAGTGGATCGGGAAATTCTAAAAATGTATTAAATGGAATTATTAAAGCTAAAGATTTGGGTTGTAGGACTGCGGCAATTACTGGTAATTACAAAGGTGGTAATGGTGGTAAATTAGCTGCGATGGTTGATGTCGCTGTTATTTGTGATACTATGTCTATGGAAAGAATTGAAGATTTACAATTGATAATCAATCATATTGTTAAGGAATCAGTAAAGGCTGAAAGAAATTTGCCTAGTCATTCATGAGGGGACATTATGTTATTGCCATGTAGGCATTCAGCTAAATTAAATGATGTTGTTGATTACCCACCGATGCCTGTAGGGGTTGAGTGGGATGGCATAAAAATAGCATATCTTGATAGGGATGGTGTATTGAATATTGGTAGTAAAAATTACATCAATTCTATATCTGAATTAATTGTATTTCCTGATGCTGGTGATACTATTGCCGAAATACGAAAAAATGGTTACAGAATTTGTATTGTAACTAATCAATCCCCGATAGGTCGTGGAAATTGGGATCATGATAATCTAGCTAAAATCCATGATGAATTAAAATCTGAATTATTGCTACAGAATAGTGATGCTCATTTAGATTTAATATTGTATAGTCCTTATGCTCCATGGGAAAATTCATGGGCAAGAAAAGGTAATCCAGGTATGTTACAAGTGGGTAGGCAAATACTTACTAATGATACTAATGAGCCAATTAGACAGTTTAATTTTGGTCCAGATTATATTCCATCGAGTAAAGGTAGTTCCTTCATGGTTGGTGATCGCGATGTCGATATAGAGGCTGGTATTAGATTTGGGATTAGATCATTTTATTGTGACCCAAGAGTAGGCATTTCAGATGTCTTATCTAGATTATTAGATGTTTCAGACATTGGTGATGAATTATTATAATGTCTTAATATTATACAAGTACTCAATAGGAATCGTCTCCAGCCACGTACATGGGTTGGATTGGGCTAGACGACACTGACTCATTGGATGGTGGTTGTACCACTTGGGATTTTCATAAATTATTAACTTTAATTGAAGGATTAGATTATGTACAAGTTAAAATACCGAGGTTAGTAAGATTATGGCCTTTTGCACCTCATAGAACTAGGGGTAATGCTGCACTTTCTTGTGAAATCAAATTACCTGAAGAAAATATATTTGAGTTTATTAAATTTCTAGATAATTGGTTTAGTAAAACATATTCAAAAGATGGTGACCCATTATCTGAATCTCATCCAACATTGATTTGGTCAAATGACCAACCACCAGAATCGTGGTATTGGGATAGTGTGAGGGGTTATGTTAATCCAGATCTAAGATTGCAAGATATAGAAAGTCTAAGTCATATGAAATGTTGGTATAGAAATTCAAATCGTGGTATTGTAGGAGCGAGTAGCTCTATCGCATGGAGGGGTAATAATGATTGGACTTGGGAGGCTACAGCCTGGAGAGAGAGATGTAAAATAGGTACTAAAAGGATGGTGTCAAACTCTAGAGTCTTAGGTATGTCTGAATTATTTGTAGATACCATATTAAATCGTAATCCAAATATGCATAAATCGTTAATTGCTCCCCGTACGCCTTGCCCAGTTCTCTATGGTATTCGTTCAGAAACAGCAGATTCGGCAAAAAATGCTCATAATTGGTTACAAGAACATGATGATGTAGAAAGAGCATTTTCAATGAGAGTTCATAGGAGTAATCAGGCTACTGATGATCATATCTTAGGAATTGCAAAGGGTGTTGTAATATCGAAAACAACTGAAGTTAAGGGAGGTCATGCATCAATATCAGTTTTTTCAAATGGAAGAAGAGAAACTTTAGTTGCATTCAAACAGGGTGGATTAGTTAATACTTTACTGAGAGAATCTACGCCTGGAGATGTAGTAGAGTGGAGAGGAATAAAATCTATAGATGGTTGCTTACATCTCGAATCATTAGTTGTCATTGACTCTGTGCCTAGAAACCTAAATAGGCCTAAATGTATTTGTGGTAATCGTTTACATAGGCAAGGAAAAGGACAACCACTTCTTTGTTCTGCATGTGGTAATACATCATTTTCTTATTGGCTTTCAGATAAATTCAGTGGTGAAGGTAAATGGGTTCAACCACCACCAGAACATAGGCGTCATTTGACTAAACCACTAAACCGGCAATCGAAGGTATAATTGTCTAGTTGTTACTCGGGTGTACATGGAATACTCTGTTGCCATTGCATATTTGGGTCTACTTCTTGTTTCGGGAGTTTTGCTTTATCTTATATGGAGAATAATGAAAAGAAATCAAGAATCAATCATGGATGGCAACGCTCCAGCAATTGCCGGGTCTGATGAATTAGGTGGACAGGCTAAGGATAAATCACAGTTTGATGAACCAGATGAAGAAGCTCTGGCTGAGATGGCGGATGTACTATCATCTGCAGCTGAGGCTCAAGGAATACAATATGAAGATGATTAAATCTTAGTAAATCCTTCATCATTTAGTAGGAATTCATGATTAATTTCGTTGATTGTCAAGATCCTTTTTTGTAGCCCACTTTGTTTAATAGTCAATAACCATGTTTGGAATCCGAATTTAGATATTTTATTTTCTCCTCGTACTTTCCATTGATTTTTCCCGGAGGCATCACCATATAATGATGAAGTTAACAATATAGGACATTTACCATTAATCGATTTTTGTAGTTTTTCAATAGCATCAATGGCCAAAACATCAGCATGGCCAGTACGTGGTGTCCAATCGTCAATGACGATTATTTGAGGTAATAGTCTATCAGATAATTTACGAGCATCGTCAATTCCATTAGAAATGTTTTCACCACATGTTAGTAGGTGTAGTTTAGACAATAACGTTACATTAACTCCCTCAAATAATTGTGTAAATCTAGTAGGGTCTGGGGCCCTTTCACATATCCAAATTGCTCTACCACCATCTAATAAAATATCACGTGTGTATTGTAAAGCCATTGTTGTACCGCCACAACCTTCTGCCACAGCAAGATGAGTCAATGTTGATAGATTGGGGAGTGTCATGATGCAACGTAGTTTAGGAGGTTTTTGAATAATTGCTAGAATAGAAAGGTAATTGCTATGACTGTAAGCCGTTTGGGTAGGTCATGGCCGATAACAAATCAGGTGAGAGAATCCCTAGGAGAGCAGCCCCTCAATTTGATGAAGTTGAAGGTGGCTTACGTGAAGCTATAAGCAGAGATGGATTAATCGGTACAGGTTTACTTGACCGTAATCAGTTTGGCCCACAGGCTATGATTTTATTACTAGTAATTACAGCACTAGGTACTGGATTATTACTTGGGGCAATAATGATGATTACATGATTATTGTATTGTATTACGAGCTAGTAAAACAGCATCATCAACTAATTCACCAGATACCCCTAAATGGCTTTTAGGATCAAAAAGATCGTTAAGTGTATCAGCATCAAATGTCGATGAAATAGTAGGTGTCATTGAACAAACATCTTGTAAATGCATACCCTTTGATACAGATTCCATTGATGCAGACCTCAATACTTCATGTGCCTCATCTCTAGGTATTCCATTATCTACCAATGCTAGCATTAACTTTTCAGCCATTACTAAACCGTTTTGATTATCAATATTACGTTTCATGTTATTTTTGTCAACAACTAATTTGGACAATACTCGGTCACATTTCATCATTACATCATCAAGTAGTACTACTGAATGTGATAATGTAAAACGTTCTGCGCTAGAATTAGCTAAGTCTCTTTCATGCCATAATAATGCATTTTCCCAGGTAGGGATCATCATTGAACGAACTATACGAGCTAGGCCGCAAGCATTTTCAGCTGTAATAGGGTTTCTTTTATGGGCCATAGTAGAAGAACCAACTTGTTTTTCAACATCAAATTCTTCAGCAACTTCTGCTATTTCAGAACGTTGTAAATTCCTGATTTCTTGTAGTATTTTCTCGATGCTAGTTGCTACATTAGCCATCCATGAAACCCATTCAATGTAGCGATCACGTCCGACTACTTGGGTTGTTACTAGGGGTACACCTAGGCCTAGGTGATTAAGAATCAGTGATTGTAATTCTCTGGCATTTTCACCTTGGGCTGCTCCAGTACCTACAGCCCCTAAAAATTTACCAACTATGACGCGGGGAGTGATTTCAGATAAACGAATGTAATGTCTGCGGAATTCATCGACCCAAACTGCAACTTTTAACCCGAATGTGATGGGGACTGCTGCCTGTCCATGTGTACGGCCTAAACATACAGTATCACGTTCGCGTTCGGCTAAATTAGCCATCGTTGTGATTAGTTTTTTTAGACAACTAAATTGCATTTCAATAGAATCTCGCATTTGTAAAGCAACAGCGGTATCAACAATGTCATTCGAAGTTGCACCTAAATGAATACACCAACCAGCATCTCCAGATTTTTCAGCCATCGCTTTTGTTAGTGCCATGATATCATGTCTAGTTTCATTTTCAATTTCATCAACTCGTTCCTTAGTTACAATTGCAGGGTCAGCAATTGCTGCGACGGCGTCATAATCAGATTGTGAAACGCGACCAAGTTCTTTATGGGCCCATACCAAAGCACGCTCGACTTCTAATTGTCGTGAATGCCTACCGTTATCACTCCATATCTCTTTAACCGAGTCACGACCGTAGCGATAGTCTAGCGGACATAGTGGCATAACCTCTCCTCCAAATCCTCCGAGTACGATATTTGGTTTGAGGGTGACGCACAAAAATCTAACATAATATGGAGCTAATGATATCAAGATAACCATGTTTACCAAACCAAATAATATCACCTTTGATCTCAATTTGATTATTCATCCAGGGTGAACCAATTACTGTTGTTTCGAATTCCCCACCCTCGCCATCAATAGAAAATCGATATTTTTCTGCTAATTCGTTTAATTCAGTCAATGAATGACTGTCAAGTACTTTGCCTAACCATTTCTTATCTAAACCTTCAGCAGATACAGAAGTAAATTGTAATCTGAATCCATGACGAATCAAGTCTATCATATGTTCATAAGGGTCATGATGCCAAAGTGGTGTAAATGAAATAATTCCCAAATTATTTGCCATTCTCTCGATTCTAGTCTTCTGATAATCACTTCTTAACGCCCCAGTAACTATAGCATTAATAGGACCATTAGTTGAAATTACCATAGGTTCCGAGTATAACTCGCTACAGTATTTGCTCTCAAATTTAGGTAATGACATGTCCTCACCTGAAATGATATTTCTTAGTTTAGATTCTAATTCATCAATTTCAGCTTCTGGTTGGCCAGAAACAGTTAATGGAATCCATGGGATGCCTGCTGATTTAGATTGAAGTCCTGCTATGTCTGTTGCAGGTAATTGGAACATCAATGAGTCATCACTACTAATTCTAACAGTAACGATTGCTGCAATATCCCATCCTTTCATTAGAGCCCACCAAACAGAGTAGCATGAATCTTTGCCACCAGATGATAATATGATGACGCGCATGACTCCCGCAAATACCAATTCATGAAAAGGTCCGCGGTCTGTTGATTCGCCCTCTGCCTACTCTTAAGGTTCATAAGAGTCCGACTAGCAGCCGTGTTTAGGTGAGGAGATGCAACCAAGTGGAAGAGGTTATGACCATGGAATTACGACATTCAGTCCTGACGGGCGTTTGTTTCAAGTTGAATATGCTAGGGAATCAGTAAAAAGAGGAACAACGACTGTTGGATTGAAGTATAAATCAGGTGTTTTACTAATAGTTGACAAGCGAATTGCTAGTAGATTAATAATACCAGAATCAATAGACAAAGTCTACAAAATAGATGAACATATTGGATTCGCAACATCAGGATTAGTTGCTGATGCTAGACAACTTGTTGCTCGTGCACGTTCTGAATGCCAAATTAATAGAATTACTTATCGTGATAAGGTACCTGTTGATATTTTAACTAAGAAAATTTGTGATTTCAAACAGTCCTTCACCCAGTATGGTGGTGTACGCCCATTTGGTACTGCATTGTTGATAGCAGGTGTTGATGAGAATGGAATTCACCTATACGAAACAGATCCTAGTGGGGCATACCAATCATATCATGCAGGAGCTGTCGGAAGAGGTAGAAATACGGTAGTTGATTTCTTTGAAAATAAATGGAAGAAAAATATGACTCTAAATGCCGCTGTTAAATTGGGGCTTGAAGCTTTAAGAGATTCACTTGATGGAGAAGATTTGAATACTAATGCCGTAGAAATAGCTGTTTTAGATAATAGTGGTTATAGATTATTGGATCGTGATGAAACAATTTCTCACATTGAGAAATTACCAAACATAGAATGATAATGGCGAAGTTCTATTGAATGCCGCCCATTTCGCTTTAATAGTGGTATTATGGTAAGTATGGATGATGCTGTTATCGCGCGTCTAGAAAAAGGCGGTAAGAGATATGAGGTTCTTGTAGATCCTAACTTGGTGAATCAGTGGAAGGATGATAAAGAAAGCGTATCATTTGATGATTTATTAGCTACTGACGAGGTGTGGCATGATGTTAAAAATGGTGAAAGACCTACCGAGGAAAAACTAGTTGGCGTTTTTGGAACTATTGAATTGTCTGTTTGCGTAGAGAAAATATTGCTTGAGGGCAGTATACAATTGACTACAGAGCAACGCAAAAAAATGATCCAGGATAAGACTAAACAAGTTATTGCTGATATTTGTATGTTAGGTATTGATCCTCAAACTAAATTGCCACACCCCCCACAAAGAGTAGAAAATGCACTTATTGAAGCTAGGTTTAAGGCTGATCCATTTAAACCAGTAGAAAAACAAGTTAAAGAAGCCGTGGCTATGATTAGGTCATTAATACCAATTTCATTCACAACAGTGCGATTGGCATTTAAGATCCCAGGTGCTAATTATGGGGCTGTATATTCCTTTGTCAGGGAAGATGTTCTTAGAGAGGATTGGCTGCCTAATGGCGATTGGGCTTTTACAGTTGAAATCCCTGCTGGCATGAAAAATGATTACATTGCAAAAATTGGAAAACGGGCTCCAGAAGTAGTTGTTAAGGAAATGAAATGACATTAATCATGATTCGTATAACAATGCAATGGTTATAGAGGGGGGGCCGGTCGGCCGACTCGGAGATAAACATGAGTGATAGTGGCGCCTCGGATGGGCGCACTTTGGCTGCATCCGGCAGCCTGGTGATACCCGGCGATAAAATTAGTACCAATTATAGTGGCCAATTAGGCCATGGTGTAATGAAAATAGATAATACAATTACAGCGACAAAGATGGGTGTTGTAGTAGAAAATTCAGGCGTTATTTCAGTAACTCCACTGCATACAGCATATTTTCCTCGTCCTGGTGACCTAGTAATTGGTTACATAGAAGGGCTACGTTCCAATATGTGGTTTATTGACCTAGGTGCTCCATTCAATGCAATATTACCTATGAGTCTGGCTCCAATGAAGGTTGAATTTGGCGCTACTCGTGATGCAATGGATGTTGGTACAACTTTGCTTTGTAGAATCCAAGAAGTAGATGAGGCACATTCATCTGTTACTACTATGAAAGGAATGGGACTTAGAAAGATAGTATCTGGGTTCGTAGATCAAGTTCCACCTCACTTGGTTTCATTTTTATCAAATAACAATAATGAGGTTATTGATACAATAAAAAATTCAACAAGTACCCGAATTATTTTAGGGGCCAATGGACGGATTTGGATAGATGGTGAACCAAGTGGAATTCGTGTTGCAAGAGGGGCTTTTTCATTGATTAGGGATAATTATGGTTCATCTGATTTATTTTCCAAGGTGATTAGTTACCTAGAACAAAATAAGGAGAGTGATTGAATGGGATATGGAGACATCCAAATGATAGATGAAAATGGTAATCGCGTTGACGGAAGAAAAGCAGGCGATTTAAGGCCAATTAAAATGGAAATAGGTGTCGTTCCGGTAGCAGATGGTTCGGCTAGTGTACGTTGGGGTACAAATTATGTGATCGCTTCTGTTTACGGGCCAATGGAGGCTCACCCTCGTAAGATACAAAGACAAGATAGGGCAGTTATAGATGTCAGATATAATATGGCTCCTTTCTCAACAACTGATAGAATTAGGCCCGGATTTAATCGCCGTAGTAGAGAAATCAGTAAGGTTACAGCAGATGCATTAGAATCAGTCGTATTATTAGAATTATATCCTAGAAGTAAAATCAGAGTAGAGATTGAAGTCATTTGTGCTGAGGCAGGGACACGTTGTGTTGGATTAACTGCCGCATCTTTGGCTTTAGCAGATGCTGGTATACCAATGACTGACATGGTAGTTAGCGTTGCTAGTGGTAAAATCAATGATGTTGTGGTCTGTGATTTGAATAAGGAAGAAGACAATTATGGTGAGGCCGATTTACCTATGGGTATTTTACCAAATAGTGGTGAGTTAGTATTTTTACAAATGGATGGAGATTTATCTCCTAATCAATTTCAGGAAGCATGGGATTACAACATTGCAGCAGCAGGCGAAGTTCATAAATTAATGAAAGAAGCCATTAGTAACAAATATGGGGGTGAGTCATGATGTCTCAGCCTTTAGTACCAACTTTACTCAGGTCGCATTTAGCAGAATTAGCTCAGCGTGACGAACGAGTTAGTGGCCGTTCACGATGGGAAGGACGTGAATTATCCATAGAGGTAGATGTACTAGATCGTGCCGAAGGAAGTGCAAAAGTTCAGATGGGGGACACTATTGTCTATGCAGGAATTAAATTCCAAATTCAAGTACCTTATCCTGATCGCCCTGATGAAGGGGGGATNATGACTAGTGCCGAATTAAGGCCTGTTGCAGGCCGCCACATTGAACCAGGCCCTCCGAGCCCACTAAGTATTGAACTTGGAAGAGTTGTAGATAGGGGAATAAGAGAATCTGGTTGCATTAATACCAAGGATTTGTGTATTATTCCAGGTGAAAAAGTTTGGCAAGTAATGATAGATTGTTTTGCAATAAGTGATGATGGCAATTTATTTGATGCATTCGCTCTTGCTGCAATAGCTGCTTTGCATAATGCTACATTACCAGGTGAACGTTTTGATATTGGTGAGGATCGCCCACTACCAGTAAATAAAATCCCAATAATGTGTTCATACCAGAAAGTTGGTGGGCGATTTGTATATGATGCAAATCGTGAAGAAGAATTAGGTGGAGATGAGCGAATTCACATTACATTGGGTGAAGGCGATCATGTGCATTCATTGCAGAAGGGATTAAAGGGAGTGTTCTCGGCGAGCGAATTCGCTGAAATCATGGATGCGGCCAAGCAGAGATGTGCTGAGTTAAGAAATATAGTAAATTCATTGTAGGTGATAATATGGCAAAAAGAACAAAGAAAGCTGGTGTTGAAGCAAGATTTGGCGCACGATATGGTGTAAGTGTTAGGCGCCGCGCAGCATCAACAATCAGGAAGGTCAAGAAGGAATATTCATGTCCCGTTTGTCAATATCAAAAAGTTCGCCGTGAATCTGCAGGAATATGGGGGTGTAGAAAATGCGGTCATACTTTTGCTGGTGGTGTTTGGCAACCTTTCACTAGAGCATCAGATTCAAACAACAAAATTATTCGCCGGTCTGTAGAAGGTGCAACAGCAACTGATATGGCAATTATTGCCCAAAATGCAGCTATTGAATTTGAGCGAACTCAATCTGCTGAAGATGAAGATGCCCCAGTCTCTGAGATCGCCACCAAGGGTGATGGTGATGAAGGCAGCGAAGAAGAGTGATTCTTGCAGTGCGTCAATTACTATTGGTGCAACTGAGGATGTTGATTCCTTAATTGCTTCACTAGAAACCGAAGATGTAATGGTCGTAAAAAATATTGATGACATTAATATTCAGATTAAATCAGAAAACTTATCTGATCTTAGGGCTAGGCTAAATACAGCTTTACGTTCATTACAAGCAGCCTCCGAGGCACTTATTGAGGTAGACCGTTCCGAATGAATAGGTGGGATAGTAATGGTGGATGAAGATATTCGTAATCGTTTGCAATTAGTAGTCAGTGAATTACAGAATGCAGCACAGCAATTAGCTACAATAAATGGCCAAATTAAGGAATTAGAGGGCACACTATTACTCTTAGAGTCTCAAGATGAAGACCGTTCCGTTTATCGCCAATCTGGACCTTTATTACTTGAGGTATCAGACAGAGTAGAGTTAATGTCTGACATTAAGAAATCAATATCAGCTTTAACTGATCATTCTAAGATTTTATCAGAACAAGAAAGCAAACTTCGTATACAATACGAAGATATTGTTAAGCAATTCGAGGGTTCATAGTGGATTATTCCACGGACCTAGAAAATTTGCACTGTTGGATAAATGAAAAGCGTGAGCAAGGTGCAATCGCGATATTAACTCATAAAAATGGCGATATGGATACGATTGGTTCTGCAATGGCATTATCTAAAATAATTGGGGACTGTGCTAAAGCCTGCGGTATTCATGTATCAAAAATTGCTAATAGAGTATTATCATTATCTAATGATTCATTCCATAAAATAAACCCCAATAACCCTATGTGGCCAAGGACACTTTCAGGAATAATTGTTGTTGATACGGCATCACCTAATCAAACAGGAGTTCAAATTCCAGATGGAATACCTATTTGTGTGATTGATCATCATCAGGGTGATGATAATTGGACAGATGCTGAATTAAATATTTGTTGGGATGTATCTTCAACTGCAGAAATTATACATAGTTATTGTGAAAGTTATAGCCCTGATAAATTAGATAATAATACTGCAAAACAACTACTAGCGGGGATAATAACTGATACTGGTCGTTTTAAGCATGCCAATTCATTATCACTAAGAACCGCATCAGAATTAATTGATAATTATGATATTGATTATGCATCATTTATTCATTTTCTAGAGGTTGACGAATTAAACCATTCACAAAGAGTTGCTATTTCTAAATCATTA
>PBXQ01000008.1 GCA_002727675.1 Thermoplasmata archaeon
GAGGTTGGTCAATATAGGGTCGATATTCTGGAACTCCATTTTCTCTGATGATTGGGTCCAGGAACCATTGTTCAACTTGCTTAGGACGTAATTTGAAGCTGATAGAAGCATGGGGTCTGAATGCTCAAAACCCAGTTCAATCATCGCATTTGCAATAATGGCGGTGGGGGTCAATGCTTGTGAACTACCCAGATAAAACGGAAAACCGCCATCGCTACCTTGGCACTCTTTCAGGAATTTCAGTGCCCGTACGACATCTTTGTTATCCTTGCCCAATCCACATGTACCATATGCCCAAATCCCATATCCCGTCATCAAAGGTGATGTTTGGGTCGATTCGTTCGATAGGAAAAAACCACCATTATCATCTTGCAATGATCTGACAAATTGAATGCCATTTTTGATAGAACTACGTTCTATGAGAGGTATTCGAATTGAATCTAGTTCCGCTCGCAGATGTTCAAACTGAGTTGTAATCGATTCAACACCTGGTAATTCCTCTAGCCCCAGTAATTCATCGCGAAATTTGTCCACAACATCGGTCAAAGGCTCACCCCGGGTTATATCTACCCCTTGTCGCTACGCCGTATCAGTATTTGGGTGTAAGTCATGGCTGAAACTGAGGCAGATAGAACAACCATTTACGAAGCATTTAGCGTATTGAATATCGACAAGGAAACGACAGATGTTTACCTCTATCTCATGGAAAATGGCCCGACTCCAATTGAATCAATTGATTGCATTAGTGCCCTTCGAAAGATACGTGCGATTGAGGTTCTTGTATCTCAACAATTGGTATCTGCTGGGAACGGTGGGATGTACTCTGCACGAGATGCTGAATTGCCATTTTCTGCAAAGGTCAATACCCTTTCACACAATAGTCAAACACTGCAAAAGGGGCTGGATGAACTCAGCCTGATTGGCTCTGGAGGGAGTACAAAGCCACTGAACACACCCGATGAGTTCTATGAGTGGGAAGATCAATTGTTTACACGTTGCTCACGTACGATGACTGCGGTCACCGTTCGATTCAAATTGGTACATCTAAGAATTCCAACCATCAAAGCACGACAAAACTCCGGGGTATCTTTCAAAGTACTCGGTACTGTTTGTGATGAAGAAACCATGCAGCGTGCATTGGACTTACAGAATGCAGGTGCAGAAGTGCGCCACATTACTGGTGCCACTGATGACATGCTTCGTTACATTCTCTTTGATAGTCAATCTGTTTTGTTCGCATTTAGAGATTCAGATGATCCGACCAAACACATCGGTGCGTGGATGCGAAACGAAGGATTTGTCAAACCGCTCGAAGGTTCCTTTGAGAAGATTTGGAAATCAGCTCAGCCGGCTGAAAAGTGGATGGAGTTTGACTTCTCCTAACCTTACATGCTCTCAATGATTATGGCAATACCTTGACCACCACCAATGCAGGCTGTGGCAACACCATACTTTCCTCCACATCGCTGCAGTTCGTGCGCGAGGGTCAGAACAAGGCGAGTACCTGTGGCTGCGAGTGGGTGGCCGAGTCCAACTGCACCACCATTGACATTGACCTTCTCAACATCCAATCCGAGATCCTTGACACAGGCTACAGCTTGTCCAGCAAAAGCCTCGTTGATTTCCCATCTATCAATGTCATCAACAGTTAATCCAGCCTTTTCGAGTGCTTTTCTGCTACTAGGAACGGGCCCATAAGCCATTATTGCTGGCTCTAATCCAACTATTCCCCATGAAACGATTTTAGCTAAAGGATTGTCACCATCTGCTTGGGCACGACTTGCAGATTTAATCACCACAGCAGCAGCTCCATCAACAACTCCTGATGCATTCCCGGCTGTTACTAAAGATTCAGGGCCAAAATGGGTTCTTAGGCCAGAGAGCGTTTCTGCGGTAGTACCAATTACAAAATGGTCTTCATCTTTCCAACTAACCGTTTTAGAGGGTGTTTCTACATCAACAATCTCATCAGCCCAGATTCCTTCTTTGACGCTTTTTTCTGTCCTCTGATGGCTCAATGCAGCAAATTCATCAACTTCAGTACGCCCTACTCCTTTACGTTTGCATAATTCATCAGATGTTTGAGCCATGAATGAACCACACATTTTGTCTAGTAAATTGGTGAAAAGATAATCTTCCATATCTTTAGTAAGTTCATCACCTGATTTTGGAGGTCGTCCAAGTTTGTAAGTATCTCTCATGCCTCTGAGAACGTGAGGTGCTTGAGATAGATTTTCCATCCCCCCTGCTACAACAACTTCTGCATCGCCAAGCATAATCATTTGAGCACCGGAAACAATTGATTGTGCTCCACTGCCACAGATTCTTGAAATTGTTAACATTGGAACTTCTTGAGGGATACCTCCTTTTAGGCCTGCATGCCGGCTACCAAATATCGCTTGGTCTGATGTTTGTAAAGCATAACCCATGACTAAATGGTCAACACTTTTGGGGTCGGTTCTGGTTTTATTTAAAGCACCACGAATTGCAATAGCCCCCAAATCTTCGGCGCTAACTTCTGATAAGAGGCCTCCAGGTTGCCCATCTCCGCGCTTACCACCTAACCATTCACAGAAAGGTGTTCTTGCTCCGCCTATGATTACCACATCTTCTACCATGTTTGATGCGAATAAGGCGCGGTTCTTCAACGAACCGATACAAGAATTTCTTAGTTTCAAGATATTTATGCCAGTAATGTCCCTATAATTGCCGTCCCTGCCAAATATGCTCCAAATGATGATCCAAGGTTTGCTAATGCTGTTACAAGCAACACTCTTCCCACTCTATTAGACCAAAATAGGCCAAAACGATCCAATTTAAGGAAATCTTGCAGGTCTCCTGTAGTTGGTTTAGCAACTTTCATTTGTACTGCTCCAGCAAACCAACCTGCGGCTAAAGTAGGATTCAGTGAAGTAATTGGAGATGCAAGTGCAGCTGTGATAATTGCTAAGGGGTGGCCTCTAGCTAAGAGGGCTCCAAGAGCAGCTAATGTCGCATTCAAAGCAAGCCAAGTATATGCAACACTCAATAATTCTTCATAATTACCTTGCATAATTAAGTATCCAAATAATCCAAGGATTAGAGTTGGGAATCCCCATTTCATTATTTTCCATGCTGGGTTTGGTGGCGGTACCGATTTTAGTTGGTCCCACTCACTTTCTTCTAGGACTTTATTGTCTTTTAATCTATTACTGACTCCATTTAGGTGGCCTGCTCCAATCACTGCTAGGACCTTCTTTTCTCCCCTTATTTCTTGAATTGATCCAGCCAAATATTTGTCTCTTTCATCAACTAGTACAGAGCCGGCAGCAGGAGCGATTTCTTTCAATTCATCCATCATCTGTGTAATTAGGTCGCCATTTCCTAGCAGGGTGTCTACGTCAACATCATCTTCCGGCTCATCAGCAATTAAAGAGAATAATATTCGCCATTTTTCTCTAAATTTCATTTTCTTCCATGCTCTCTTTAATGTGATTTTAATGTCACGGTCCACTAATTTTACTTCTATTTCATTTTCTTCTGCAGCTTCAATAGCAGAAAGTAAGTCCACTCCGACCTTTTCACCTGTTTCAAGTCCCATTTTACGCTGCTCCAAAGCCAGCAAACTTTGGAACAAAACTAGACTTGTGCGCCCAGTTTTAATGACTTTAGAAAGTGCTTCCTCATCAAATGATTCGGGGTTTTTTAGAGTACTTAATCTCCCCTCGTCTAATTCTACTGCAACAATGTCAGGCTTCCATTCAGTTATTTCTTGTCTAACAATATCTGCGCTAGCGCGACTTACGTGCGCAGTTCCAATAATTCTCAAATTTTCATCAATGTTAACTATTGGAACATCACTCATTGGCAGCACACCTCAATTTAGACATCATTATTAGCAAATCATTGTGTTCAGTAACATCATGTACGCGTAGAATATCTATGCCTTGGCAAAATGCTTGAGCTGCAACCCCTAGTGTCCCCGCTAGTCGTTGTTCTGATTTTTCCCTATTCAATATATCCTTGAATATTGATTTACGACTTACGCCCCAAAGGATGGAAAAATCTGAATCACCTCGTAAATTTTCTGATTTCCCTAATAATGATAAATTATGTTCCATGGTTTTCCCGAATCCAATTCCCGGGTCTAAGATGATTAGATTTGCCGGATGTCCTGCGTTGATTAATCGCTCTGCAGTATCTAGTAGGTGCTTACTCACTTCAGAAACAACGTCTAGATATTGAGGTTTTTCTTGCATATTTCTTGGTTCTCCAAGCATATGCATTATACAAACAGGAGATTTAGTATCAACCACTAAATCAAACATTTTTTGTTCTCTTAAACCAGAAACATCGTTGATCATATTTGCTCCTGCATCTAGGGCTGCTTTAGCGACTTCATGGTGGCGTGTGTCTATTGAAATGAGCCCGTTTGGGTTTCCATTTCTCAATCCTTCAATTATGGGGATGACTCTATCTATTTCTTGCTCCACATTGACAGGTGACGCTCCTGGGCGGGTAGATTCACCCCCTACATCTACCCAATCAGCACCTTGTTCCCACATTGCGATTCCGCGTTCTATCGCAGTTTCAACAGATTCAACTCTAGAGTCGGCATGAAATGAATCAGGAGTGGCGTTAACTATGCCCATTAGACGTGGTTTTCCATCTTCGCGGCATTTTGTGAAAGGTGCCAAGTCACGCATGTCGGGCACCCCCTCGGGGCAATCGTTTATCATCCCACGTAGTGACCAACCCTTTCATGGTCGATGCGGGAGTCTTGTCACTTGATGACAAAAGTGCTATCGGTTCACGTTTAGAGGTGGTTGATTTAGAAGCTAATTTACCACGTCCAGAGAATCTCGAACTCGCTGAGAGCGTTTTGAAGAGATTACAACCTAAGGACCAACATGAAATGGGTCAAATGATCCACAGTCGCTCTGTAATGGGCGGTATTCTATTTACCGTAATTGCAATTTTTTGGTGGCTTACAGTTTCTGTAATTGGTGATAAATTAGGTGATGCTGATGCTGATCTACCTGTTTCAATGATTTTTGGAATAAATTTCTTCCAAGCATCACTCCTTATTCCTGTCTGTGTTTTGGTTGCTACTGTTTTATTGATGCATAGTCGTGAAAGAAATAATTGGCAATCCGGGGCAATTGGTGGCGTGTTACTGATAGTTGCATTATATTTCACATTAGAGCCAGTTGGTTGGTTAATTTTTACTGACTATGGTCAATCTTCATTGGTTCTTCAGTCATTACGTATTGGAGCATTAGCAATTATGATCCATTTTGCCTCTAATATGATTCTAGATTCAATATTGCTTACTTGGGTTGAGAGGATGATCCAATCTTTTCCAATTGAATTGACAGAACTAGATGAGCCTTTGTTATTGGGTTCTGGCGACTTTGATAATGATGAAGAGGATACCCCTTCTGCGTGATACTAGGGTGGGCTAGTGCGTGACTTGACGATCATTCGTTTGAGCCATAGGGCGGGTAGGGATCCTCGCATGTCTACGCACCTAGGATTAACTGCTAGAGTGTATGGTGCTACCAACTATCTTTTATGCGGGGATAATGATAGTGCAGTACTTGAATCGATAAATGATGTTAATGAAAGATTTGGAGGTTCTATGANTNCAAGGTTCGAGGANTCGCCACTAGGTTTTCTTCGTAGATTTATTGCTAACGGCGGAATTGCTGTACATTTAACNATGTATGGGTTGCCNTATCAAGAAGTNGTNAAACAAATACCAAATNACAAACCAATTGCNATNGTTGTAGGNGGNGCAAAGGTTTCNCGTGAGTATTATGAGATGTGTCAATTCAATGTTGCAGTAGGTAGTCAACCTCATAGTGAAGTAGCNGCACTAGCTGGTTTTCTTGAGAGATTAAATGGNGGNGTNTCGCCGCCAGAATCNTTTTNAGGTGGTAAATTAGTAATTCATCCNAATGATCGTGGTAAAGACCTCAGAGAGGNNGAATAAGTTATTTTTCNGTNCGATTTAAATTATTAATTTTATATTATTCGCGAACCAATGATTATGAACGGTTTGCAGCCACCCTACTAAGGTGCGAAGGTGACTTCTACACGTGGTTTTAGTCCCGGGATTGGTCAACCCGGCGTTTTCAATCCATTTTGTGGGATTGATGCCGCAGATACGCTACTTCCTGCTGCCTCAGAGGACGACTTAGTTGCTAGTGGCAGGGGTGTTCTGTTGTTAGCGGATGGATCTCGTTTCGAGGGCGAATTATTCGGTGCTTCAGTCATTGGTGAAGGTGAACTTGTTTTCACTACGGGAATGACAGGATTTCAAGAATCGCTAACTGACCCTTCATTTGCAGGTCAGGTACTTACCTTTACTTGGCCTTTATTGGGCAATTATGGAATTTCAGCAGGAGTTTCCGAGTCTTCAGGAGTTTGGCCACGCGGGGTTGTTTGTAGGGAATGGATTGAACACCCAGATCATAGGGATTGCATAGGTACAGTTCATGATTTTCTCCTTTCCCACGGAGTTCCAGGGATTTCTTCTGTAGACACTCGTGCTCTTACTCGTAGAGTTAGAGAGCATGGAGTGATTCTCTGCCAGTTTGGTCCGATTGAGATGGAAGATGAAATGGCTAAGCGATTGGATGTCATGACCTCGCCAGATTTAGAGGATCTTGTGGATGAAGTAAGTCGTAATGATGCTGTATTAATCAATGAGGGAGTTTTGGATGAGAATGGACTACCAAAACCTCGTGTTGCGGCATTAGATTGTGGAATTAAATACAACATTCTAAGGCAGTTAAGCAATCGCTTCGAAGTTTTATGGTGCCCCCCAGATATTAGTTTTGATTCATTAATTGTAGATTGGCAAATAGATGCTTTATTTTGCTCCAATGGTCCAGGTGACCCTGCTCACTCGGGAAAGGCCTTCGATGCTAGGACTACCTTAGCTGCAGGCTTAGAGGAAAAAATGCCAGTAATGGGGATTTGTCTTGGTCATCAATTATTGGGTTTAGCTACAGGTCTTGAGACTTACAAGTTACGTTATGGTCACCGAGGTGCAAATCAACCAGTTGTTGATTTAGTTACAGGTAAAGTTAGCATCACTAGTCAAAACCACGGTTTTGCAGTAAATCCAAGGGGTTCAAAGCCTCTTGCCCCGCATCCAATTTGGGAGAGTCAAGGAACTCCATCAGCATTATCTGAGGCAGATACCAAAGTTAGGTTTGTGAATGCTAATGACAGAACTGTAGAAGGCTTGGATGTGATTGCCAGGCCTGCTTTTAGTGTACAATATCATCCAGAAGCATGCCCAGGTCCACATGATGCCGCTCCATTATTTGATCACTTTTCAGCAATAGTTGCTAAAGAGATGGATGGGGGATTACCGCTTTCTAAGAGAGGTGTTTCCTGATGCCCAGACGTAATGATATTCAAAGAATTATGATTTTGGGTTCAGGGCCAATTAAAATTGGCCAAGCCGCAGAATTTGATTTTTCTGGTTCTCAGGCTTGCAGGGCATTGCGAGCAGATGGCTATGAGGTAATTCTTGTCAATAGCAACCCGGCAACAATTCAAAATGATCCTGAAATGGCTGATAAAATATACATTGAACCTTTGCTTCCTGAAGTAGTTAGTAGGATATTAGAAATTGAAAAGCCTGATGCATTGCTTGCGGGAATGGGTGGTCAAACCGCTCTAAATCTAGCCTCTTCATTGGCTCATGGAGGGGTTCTTGACAAATTAGGTGTTGAATTAATTGGCTGTGATTTGGTATCAATTGATGAGGCTGAAGATAGGCATTTGTTTAATCAAGTATGCACGGAGGTCAATTTGCCTATTTGTGAGGCACATGCTTGTTCTTCAATTGATGAAGTCCTTTCTGCATCTGAAAAAATAGGAAAATTCCCATTATTGGTTAGACCAGCTTTTACTCTTGGAGGATTGGGTGGTGGTACTGCTTGGAACAGGGGCCAATTAGTTGAGATTGCTAGCCAAGGTATTCTTCATTCCCAGATAGGTCAGGTTCTAATTGAAGAGAGTATTTTGGGTTGGCAAGAACATGAATATGAAGTGATGAGGGATGCTTCAGATAATTGCATAATTGTTTGTACGATGGAGAATATTGATCCAATGGGTGTTCATACTGGAGAATCTGTAGTAGTTGCTCCACAACAAACCTTGTCAGATCGTGACCATCAAATGTTGCGTGACGCAGCTTTACGATTAATCCGTAGATTGGATATTAAAGGTGGATGTAATGTTCAATTTGCTTTCAATCAAGATACTGGTGATTACAGGGTTATTGAAGTAAACCCACGAGTTTCCCGCTCTTCGGCTTTGGCTAGCAAGGCTACAGGTTACCCAATTGCTAGGATGGCTGCATTAATTGCAGTGGGCTATACTTTAGATGAATTACCAAATCCAATTACAGGTGAAGGAACAACTGCTGCCTTTGAACCAACATTGGATTATTGTGTGGTGAAAATACCTCGTTGGCCATTTGATAAATTTAGAACTGCAGATCGTACTTTGGGAACTTCGATGAAATCTACTGGTGAAGTAATGGCGATTGGAAGGTCATTCCAAGAGGCTTTTCTCAAGGCTTGGGCCTCGTTAGAATATGGTCAACCTCATCCAAGACCTTTGACGATGGCTGATACTTCAGAAGGTGAAGGGATGGGAGATAGGGCTAGTGAACCTCTACCCGATGAGATACTAGAAGAGTGGCTAAGAGTTGCTACTGATAGGCGTATGGGGGCTTTATACGAAGCATTCCGGAGAGATTGGTCTATTGACAGAGTTGAAGAAATAACATCTATTACAAGGTGGTTCCTTCACAAGTTCCAGAAAATGGCTATGGTTGATGCTGAAGTAGTAAATACTGGAAAAAGAATTTCTAAAGCTAATGAAGTTACTTCCTCAATGATGAGAAGATGGAAATCAAACGGCCTTACAGATGCACATATTGCTGATGCATTGTCTGGTTACCCTGCATCTGGTTGGAGAATAAATAAAGGAGGGAAATCAGAATTTGATGTAGTTAGACGTAGGCATGAATTGGAAATACATCCAGTCTATAGAATGGTTGACAGCTGCGCAGCCGAGTTTGCTGCTGTAACTCCATATTATTATTCTACATACGAAATAAATGGTGAATTTGGCATAGATAGGGTTCCACATGAAAGAAAATATTCTGCTGAAGGAGAAGAAGCAAGAAGGTTAGTTGTTATTGGTTCAGGTCCAATCAGAATCGGACAAGGAATCGAATTTGATTATGGTGCAGTCCACGCGGTTCAGGCAATTAGGGAAGTGGGGCATGAAGCAATATTAATCAATAATAATCCAGAAACAGTTTCAACTGATTTTGATACTTCTGATAGGTTGTATTTTGATCCTTTAACATTGGAATGTGTTTCAGAAATTTTACTAAGAGAAGGTGCAGATGGCATATTGCTTCAATTCGGGGGGCAAACTGCAATCAATCTTGCTCTGCCACTGGATGGTAGATTAGAACATCTTTCTGGCTTGGGACTCAACCTAGAACTTGAAGGAACATCACCGGATGCAGTTGATGAAGCTAGTGACAGAGAGCGTTTCGAATCATTTGCAAAACGTTCTGGTTTGAAAATGCCAAATGGTTTGACTGGTAGTACTCCTGAAGAAGTTAGATTTGCTGTAAAAGAGATAGGTTTTCCAGTATTAATTCGTCCATCTTATGTCCTCGGCGGGCGAGGTATGGAGATACTTACTAACGATGCTCAGTTAGATGCATATATGTCTGAAGCATATATTGCTCCAGATAAACCACTGTTAGTTGATGAATATTTAGGCCATGCGATTGAATTAGATGTTGATGCTGTTTCTGATGGAGAGGAGGTATTAATTGGGGCTATTATGGAACATCTGCAAGAAGCAGGAATTCATTCAGGTGATTCAACATGCTTTATCCCTCCTCAAAATGTGCCAGAAGATATTCTTGAAATGGTTAAAGATTGGACTGAAAAGATCGGAATTGGTTTGAAAATAGTTGGTTGCTTCAATATACAGTTTGCAATTTGTGATAATGAATTATATGTTTTGGAAGTAAACCCAAGGGGGTCCAGAACTTTCCCATTTGTTGCTAAATCAACAGGTATACCGCTTGCAAGAATTGCAGCAAGGGTTACAATTGGATCAATGTTATCTGATCTAGATATTCCAGAAAGAAATACAGATTTGGTTTGTGTTAAGGCACCTGTATTTCCATTTATTAAACTGCGTGGGCTTGATCCAGCTCCAGGTCCAGAAATGAAATCAACAGGCGAAGTAATGGGCAGTGATATTGATCCCTCTCGTGCTTATTTGAAAGCAAGATTAGCAACGGAACTTCCTGTGCCTGTTTCAGGGGGTGTTTATTTGACAGTAAAAGATGAAGACAAGGATAAGTTAGTTCCCATCGCTATGAGACTTTCTGAAATGGGATTCATTCTTTATGCCACAACAGGCACTGCGAATGCTCTAAAGATGGGGGGTGTGCCAGTAGAAAGGGTGTACAGGATAGCTGAACATCATGCACCCGATGCATTAGATTTGATGCGCCAGGGTAAGATAAATCTTGTAATTAACACTCCTAGTAAAAGTGGTGGTGCGGTGCTAGACGGAAACATGATGCGCCGTTTAGCTGTTGAATTGAATATTCCATTTGTTACAACAATGTCTGGTGCAGAAATGGAGGTACAAGCAATATCTGCTGCACGTGATGGGATGCCAGAACCTCGTTCACTAGAAGTTTCATATTTAGATTGAAGTTGGTTTACCATGACAGAGAAGAAACCGAAAAGACTTGGAAAATTTGCCTCTAAGGTTGGAGGTGTGGGCAAGGAAGTCGTAAAAAAGAAGGCGAAAAACGCCGTTAAAGGTGTGGCAAAAAAGGCCACGAAACCGATTACTGATGCTGTTACTAAAAAGGCAGATGAAGTTAGCAAAAAAGCTGTTAAGGCCGTAGAAAATAAGGCAACTGAAATTGTCAAAAATAAAATTAAGAAGGATGTAAAGAAGAAGTTTTTAGAAAAATAGGCTTCTTCTTTGATTTTTTTTAACAAGAATCGTATGCTTCAATGATGTATCTGGTTGAAGGGCTAGTCCAAGCTAAATCACTTAATCCATCTTCTCCTTCTTCTGCATATATTCTAACTACGTCTTGAACTCTTACGTTACCTTCGCTAGAGCGAGCTAAGATGGTTTTGGCTTTGAGCGCTTTACCAGTACCATGTGGATCATAAATTGTATCAAGCGCTTCTGAAAGGAACCAATCAGGTTTGTCTTTAGGATCTCCCTCGTATTTTTTGGTTATTTTTGGCCCGCCGAATAAACCCGCAGCCCCCCCTGGTTTCTTTTTTGGTTTAGTTGCAGGCTTTTGTTTGCTAGTTCGTGATACGGCAGTTTTAGCGCTGGGTGCTTCAGCAGTTGCTACTGATTTTGATTTATACTCTTTTTCAAGTTCTTCGCGAATCTTCTCTCTGATTTCTGGCTCAATTTTCTTTGCAATCTCGGTAGTATCAACATTTGCAAGTTTTTCATTTAATTCCTTATTTGTTACTTCTAGTTGTTCAATTGCACTTACATAATGTGCAGCCATTTGAACTAGAGCTGCTTCCATGGCTGCCTGAGCTTGAAGTTGAACAACCTCTGCAGAATGGTCCTTCCATTTTTTCCACTGTAGATTACTATGTGAAAGAATGTCTGAACCACATTTAGGGCAGAAAGATCTCTTAGGTGGTTTTAGAACTGGAATTGCCCTTAAATCTTCATTAGTAAGGTTTGTTTCATCGATTCCTCCGTGTGAGATATCATGGATATGGTGACTAGCATCCATTCCAAGATTCATGGCTTGTTGAAAAATAGGTTCAGATGTCTTGACTTTCCCTGACATGACGAAACTCCAAGCGTCGCTACTCTGAGAAACCAATGCGACAGCAGCAGCAGCAGCAGGATTTGAATGAAATGAGGCTGAAACAGAAGCGGCATTGGCTGCGGGTGTGCTAGATGCTTGTGCATTTTCTTCTGCTGCATCTGTTGAGGATGCTGCAATTCCCAAATCTATTGGATTCTGGCCTTCTTCCACTTTGGCAATCAGATCAAATTTTTCTGCCATTGATAGGTCTTCTCTGGCCTTAATTGCGTCTTTGAGCGCTCTTACATCATGCCCTGTAGATGTAATTAGGCCATCTTTTTCAAAGTCATTACCACATTGTAAACAGAATTTAGCAGTGGCCTCATTCGGGCCTTCGCACTTGGGGCAGTAGACGGGCACAAAGGGTTTCACACACCCATCCCATTTCAATCATAATGCTAATTCGTGCCTGTCGGGGTTGTTTAGGGCCTACTTTACCATCTCGAGCAAGGCTAGAACCTCACCTTGTCCTAACTCTACAAGTAATGGAGCTAGTTTTGGTCCTCTGCGCCTATCCAATAAGCATCGGTATAGTGTGGTGAATGCATCTTTTGGAGATAAATCAGATTCAGAGATAGTCATTTTTATTCCCTTTTGGATGGATTCTTCATCCCATATCATAGAATATGCGTTCTTGGTGAAGTCTTTCAGGAAGTTAATTTCATTTTCATTAAAATTAGAAATCTCAATAGATTTGGATAATTCGATTTTAGCAGACTCAGGAAACCAATCAGATCTAATCCAATTTCTCATACGATTTACTCTATCTAGTAATCGAGCATCTGGGTTTTGAACATTTATTCCATGGGTTCTTGATAATGAAGATAACATATCTTCTTGACGAGACTTGATTTGACAAATGGTTGATAAGTGGCTGAAAGAAATACCTAAACTATCTTTATGATCAGTTCCATGACGTTTGACTTGAGCCAACTCAAATTTCCTTGCCTCGTCAATCATTTGTTGTTCTTTACGGCTGCTTTCACTAATTCCTTTGTGTTCTATATTGCTCAATTTTTGATGATAACGTTGTTCCAATCTTTCATATTCATCGGCAAGAGAAATTAATCCTTCACCAGGGTCAAAGTCAATATGTTTACTTGGTTTAACTCTAGTTAAAAGAAAACGCATGATTTCAGGTGGGACGATATCAAGTAATTCTTTGCCGCTAACGGTATTTCCTTCACTGCTAGCCATCGCCCCTCTTCCTTTGAGATAAATCCACTCGTACATCATCCCAATTGGCGGTGGTGATCCAAATATTGGTGAAAGGTGCTGCCCAGTATCCCAAGATCCTCCAGCAGCAGAGTGGTCCTTCCCATAACCTTCGAAGGTAACCCCTATCCAATTCCATCGTGCAGGCCAGTCTAATCTCCAAGGTAGTTTCCCACCACCTTTTTCGATATTTGTACGGCCAGTCCGACCATCTTCAGTAATCCATTCAACGCTAGGCCAATCACATGCAGTTACCTTTATTCCATGCATTTTTCCTTCATCATCAGTTGGGTTGTAAGGGAACCAATCATCATTTAGTGGTCTTTTAGATACGTCTTGAATGATGTCACGTATTTCAGACCTATTTTGGATTGCAGTTTTTGTTGAAGATGTGTATTTTCCTTCTTGGTAGGATTGATAAGCATCAATTACTCGGTATTCCACTCCAACATCATCTAATGCAGAGAAAAATGGTTTTAGAAAATAATCTGAATAATTTCCAGTTCCATCAGGCGAAGGGATTGTAGCAAGAGACCTTCCAACATGTTCAGAGTAATGTTCTTCTTCTAAGAATGGATAAACTTTTCTTAATGGGTCGGCAGAATCTGCAATATAGACCAATTCTGCATTTAAATTAATTCTTTCACAAGCCCTGACAATCATATCAGCAGTTAGTACCTCTCTCATATTTCCAACATGTATTGGTCCCGAGGGGGTAATTCCAGTGGCAATTATGTGTGAGTCTCCTTTTTGGGATAAGCGTTCGGCAATTACGTCCGCCCAGTGCATTACTTACACCCATTCAGACAGAGACAGCTCTGATCAAACCTCTAAGTGGGACTCCAGCGATTTCATTCTTCTCAGTTTTGTTAACAAGAACCATGCAAAGTACAACTTCAGCACCATCTGATGTTAATGAACCAATTGCTCCACGCATTGTTTCTCCACTGTTTAATAGGTCATCTACAATTACAATTTTTCGTCCACCTACATTTCCATATTTGTGGGACAATGCTCCACCATTTTCACCAACAGCACTACGGAAAATTGAGACCTCTGCTCCAATTTGTGCCGCAACAGATTGTGCAAACAATATTCCATTAAGGCTAATTCCAACTACTGTGTCAATTCCTTCGGGAAAATGCTCGTCAACGATATCGGACATTATCATCCCAATTGCATCTATTCGCTGCGGCCTAACTCCTATGCTTCTCCACCCAATTCTGACATCATCAGGTTTTACTTCTGGTGCTGTAGATCCTTGTAACCAAGTGATTGTGGATTTAGAAATAGACATTTCATCTGCTATCTGTTGGTCATTCAATCCTTGCTCACGTAGAGCAAGTACTTTCTCACGTAATTCATCTACACTTAGTGCCATTCAACTCTTTGAGTAATAAGTCTACTATGAACCCACCGCCGTAGGCGGTGTAAAAATCAATAAAATTAGGGGCTTGTGATTAAGCCAAATCAAAATCTTCCCGTGCTGCCAAAACCCCCTTCACCCCGAGTAGTATTTCCTAAATCAGATTCAGATACTTCAAAAAATGAAACCTTTGGGATTTGTGAAATTACTAGTTGGGCAATTCTTTCCCCCTTTGGAATGGTGTAAGAATCACCTTCACCAATCCAAGTAAGTAATACCATTAATTCCCCTCTATAATCTGCATCAATAGTACCAGGTGCATTAGGGAGAATGAGTCCTTTAGCACCTAGAGATGAGCGCGCCCTAATTTGACCTTCATATCCCACTGGTATGGCTATTTTAATTCCAGTTTTTACTCTAGCAGAGGTTTCTTTGAAAACTACCGTTTCTTCAATAGATCTTAAATCCCATCCAGCTGCAAGTTGTGAACCTTGAGTAGGTACTTGTGCATCATCATGAATTTTAGTAAATTGTATGGTTACTTCCTCTCGCATCACCCTTTGGCAGGCGCGGCTAGACTGTTGAATTATCGGTGGCCTTAACAGGGGGTCTTAGGTCGGAGATTTGATGTCAGACTTTGATTATGAGTCTCTGCTAGACCGAGCACGAGACAACATACCCCACGATATTTCTTCATCAGCACGTTGGAAACTTCCCGAACCAGATGTGTTAATTGAAGGTAGTCAGACAATAATTCGTAATTTTTCAGATATTGTTGATATGATGGATAGGGATGGCAATCACGTTTATCATTATATGCAAAATGAATTAGGTACCTCAGGTTCAAGAGAAGAAAGACGTGTTTTATTGAAGGGCCGTATTCCACCGAAAAGGATTAAGGAAAAACTAGGTAATTATGTTCGCACCTATGTTCTATGTGATCAGTGTAATGCACCAGATACTAGATTTATCAAGGAGGATCGTACTACTTTACTAAAGTGTCAAGCATGTGGGGCAACTCGCCCAACAAAACTTTGATTATTTTTTTAGTGGAACTATTATTTCTGACGGATTTATACGGTGTGCCTTGAAAGAATTTATTTTTCCATCACTAGGATATCCTAAGCAAATACCACATAGTAAAGAATAGTTTTTGTTAATTGAGAATTCTTTGCGCACAGCATCTTCCCAAACAGCAACTGACCCTTGAGCACATGTTCCTAGACCCTTTGCATGAGCCGACAACATTAGATTTTGCATGAAAAGTCCTGCATCTGATGAGGCAAATTTCCCTAGGCTTTTATGTGTGAATAGAAATAATTCTACAGGTGCTCCAAAGAATTCGTAATTTCTAGCCCAAAAATCATCTCTTCCCTTTTTATCATCTCTTTCTATCTCAATATGGCTTAACATTTCTTTACCCACTCTTTTTGAACGGTGGATCAAATCTTTGTGATATGGTCTAATAATCAACCAATTACTAGTTGGTAATCCTTTTCTTCTCAATACTGCTTTCAATTTAGCAAAAAACCCCTCTCCACGAGCACTTTTGATGGCTTCAAAGCGACTAAGGAATTCATTCGATAACCTATCTCGGACCTCTCCTTTAGCGACTGCAATGACAAATGGTCTTGTATTACTCCAACTAGGCGAGGTAAGACCGTCGGCAATGATTTCCTCAATCAATTCATCAGGGACAGGTGTTGACTGGAAATCTCGTGTTGATCGTCTTGAAGCAACAAATGAACTGAAATCACCAGAGTCGTAAATCTTGGCCATAGTAATCTCCTTCCTTTCAATCTTCAAGTTTCATCCTCAATCCTTCTGCAATGGTACCTGATATTAGATGCTCAAGTATTTCCGGAATATTCTCTTCACCTTCGAGAGTGTACCAAACTCCCTCAGGGTAAACAACACAAGAGATCCCTTTTTCACAATATCCAAGACAGCCACTCTTCTGTACGCGAACTTTGCTCCCCAACTCTTTTTTTGCAATGTTTTTCAATGTCTTCATTACTTCAATACTATTTTTTGATGCACAAGAAGATTTGTTTGAATTTTCTCTGTAGTGGGAACAGACAAAAACATGTCTTTCATATCCGGCCTGTTTATTGTTATTTGATTTAGACAAAAATCCACCTCGTGAAGTATTACGACTAACCCCA
>PBXQ01000049.1 GCA_002727675.1 Thermoplasmata archaeon
AGCCCAGAGATATTGCTTGGAAAAAGATTCTTCCCACTAACGGGTACCCCCATATCAAACATCGAATGTAGTAAAATCAAATTTGCCGATTGAGAGCCAGTCCCATTAGCAGTAGCAATGTTTAATGTGAAATCATTAACGATGTTCTCCATATAATCTGAGTCCCCTTCATCGAGTTTGCCCTAGGGTTTCCCTCGCCCTTGCGCTAAACGGCGCAGCATAGGACTCTTGAGGGTTTGTGTGTTTACATTCAAATTAATACCCATAATATCTTGTTGAATAAGATTCAATTCGGAATTTATTTACGAAATTGCAATAAATTATCGAGGCGTTTAATTCATCAATGAGACGCCTGTCCGATGGTCATGGTTTCGGATGCATTGAAGGAGGCATGGGATAAAGCTGAGAAGCAAATCGATGCCGGCGGCAGTTCATTGGATGATGCTTTAATCACCCTAAGGGATGCTTGGACAAAATTAGGTGATGATGCAGATCATGCCAATACATGGAAATTAGTAGGGGATGCAAAGCAAGCAATTGGCTCACGAGAACCTGTGAACAGGAAGATGTTACGTGAAGCTAAGAAAGCGTATGAAAACGCATTGAAAAAAGATGGAAAACATAGGGATGCAAGGAGAGCATCTAACGCCCTTCAAGGAAAAATGGATGGATTGGGAATTAGGTCTTCTTCTTTACCCAAATTAATTGATGACGGTACTCCAACAATTGTTGGTATGGTAGCTATTCTTGTTGTAGGTATGTTACTTCTAACTAGTATCAAATATATGCCCGAGATTAAAAACGCTCTTGGATTGGTTTCAGAATCATCAGAAGATTGGGATGCTACCCTAGTAATAGAACTCAATCCCATTGCTGCACCAAAGGCTGTCGAGTCATTCAAAAATCATGCAGACCATGGGCGTTATGATGGAATTGCTTTTCATCGAATTATTGACGGTTTCATGGTCCAAGGTGGAGATATTGAATGTGCAACTCAACCATTAGGTTCTGCTGAATGTTCTGCAGGGACTGGTGGTTATTCTGCAATTTGGTATGGTCAAGGCCTAGAAACTGATATCACTACTTGGTCAATGCCAGATGAATTTGATTGTACTGAATCTCCAGAAGGATCAGGGCAATGGATGGGCACGTGTCACGTCCCGGGTGCTCTTTCAATGGCTAATTCAGGCCCTAATACTGGTGGCAGCCAATTCTATTTAGTGGATAAAGACAGCACACCATCCCATCTTAATGGTAAGCATACTGTATTTGGGATGGCTACCGATGACAGCACATACCTAGGAAGTTCAGTGGGTGGAATTGAATTAATTGACATGTTAAGTGAATCCCCTACAGATGATGGAGACAAGCCATTAACACCCCCTTACATTCATAGTATTGATATTGATGGGGACATCGCTCGTATGCACTTAATCATGCCTTAATGAGGTAGAAAGATCCACAGATGGTCTAGATTAATTTTGGGTGATGTTGAAAGACAGGACCCCCGCCCAACATATTGGGGGAGCTGATGAACGAAGCAAGTGAATTCAAATTATGTGATGGAAGGGATGCAAAATTTCATTCCTTACCAGCAATGGAATCACAATGGGGAATTACTCTAAGTGACCTGCCATATTCAATCAGAGTATTATTAGAATCGGCTTTGAGAAAGTGTGATGGCTTTCTTGTTACTCATGAAGATGTTCAAAGGATTGCTAATTGGACCCCCGACATGAAACCTGCAGAAATACCGTTCATGCCTAGCAGAGTAATCCTCCAAGATTTTACTGGAGTTCCTGCAGTTGTAGATATCGCCGCACTTCGTGATGCGATGGTTGCATTAGGAGGGGATCCAGAAAAAGTCAATCCTCAAGTCCCTGTTGATCTAGTAATTGACCATTCAGTACAAGTAGATGTATCGGGGCTGTTTCCCGATGCTCTTGAAAAAAATATGGAAATCGAGTATAAGAGAAATATGGAGCGTTACCAATTTCTCAAATGGGGTCAACTAAGTCTAGACAATTTTCGTGCAGTCCCCCCAGGCAGAGGGATTGTACACCAAGTAAACCTAGAATGGCTTGCAAGTGTAGCACGCGAAGAAAATGGGGTTTGGATGCCTGATTCTCTAGTGGGAACTGACTCGCACACCACAATGATAAATGGATTAGGTGTTTTAGGTTGGGGGGTTGGAGGAATTGAAGCTGAGGCAGTTATGTTAGGTCAACCGATTTACATGTTATTACCAGAGGTTGTTGGTTTTGAACTTAAGGGATCATTGAAACCAGGTGTTACTGCCACAGATATGACATTAAGAATCGTTGAAATGTTACGAGATCACGGGGTTGTTGGTAAATTTGTAGAATTTTTTGGTGACGGACTTGCTAATTTGACTTTGCCAGATAGGGCAACTATTGCAAACATGGCTCCTGAATATGGGGCTACTTGCGGTTTTTTCCCCGTAGACGAAACTACCCTTGATTATATGCGGTTATCTGGGAGAGAAGAAGAACATGTGGATAATGTGAAAAGATTCCTTACAGCGCAGGGAATGTTTCTTACTGAAAATTCGCCACCACCTAAATTCACCTCCAATCTTTTACTTGATTTAAGTACAGTTGAGCCTGCATTAGCAGGTCCAAAACGTCCCCAAGATAGAGTAAACCTGTCAGATATGAAAACACATTGGCAAGAGAGTCTTGTTGCTCCAGTAGGTCATCAAGGGCACGGGCTTAGTCATGAAGATCTTAGTTCTGAAAGTATAGTTGAGCATGAAAACTACCACCTTAATCATGGAGATGTAGTAATTGCGGCTATTACATCTTGTACTAACACATCTAATCCCTCTGTAATGATAGCTGCTGGTTTGGTAGCTCGCAAAGCACGTGCTCTTGGATTAAACATCAAACCTTGGGTAAAACCAAGTTTAGCTCCTGGCAGTAGAGTTGTTACAGAATATTATGATAAAGCGGGATTGACTGAAGATTTAGCAGCTTTAGGATTTAATACAGTTGGGTATGGATGTACAACATGTATTGGAAACTCTGGACCATTGGATCAAAATATTGAAGATGCAATTGATGCAGGTAAATTAATCGTTGGGAGCGTACTTTCAGGCAACCGAAATTTCGAAGGAAGAGTGCATCAAAAAGTCAAGGGGAATTACCTAGCAAGTCCACCCTTGGTTGTTGCATATGCAATAGCAGGGACATTAAATATTGATATTCAAAACGATTCTCTTGGTAAAGATAATGACGGCAAAGATGTCTTTCTTTCTGATATTTGGCCTACAGATGAAGAAATAAGAGATACCATGGCTTCTTCCATAACTCCTGAAATGTTTAGAGAAAGATATTCCGATGCTACCAATGAACCAAGATGGAATTCTATTCCTTGTGAGCCTTCTGAACTATATTCTTGGCAAGAAGACTCAACATACATTAGATTGCCATCTTTCTTTGAAGGAATTACTCACCAACCGTCTCCGGTTGAGGAAATCATTGGAGCTAGAGTATTACTAATGTTAGGTGATTCAACAACTACTGACCATATCTCTCCTGCTGGTGCTTTTCCACAAGATGGGCCTGCTGGAAAATATTTGATTGAGAGGGGAGTTCAGGTCCGAGATTTCAATTCATTTGGCAGCCGTAGAGGTAATCATGAAGTAATGATGAGAGGTACATTTGCTAATATCAGAATTCGTAACAAAATTGCCCCAGGGACAGAAGGTGGAGTAACCACTTATTTCCCTACTGGAGAAGTGATGCCAGTATTTGATGCTAGTATGTGCTATCAAGAAAATAATACGCCTCTTGTAGTACTTGCCGGCTCACAGTATGGCACAGGAAGTAGCCGTGATTGGGCCGCGAAAGGAACGTTACTTCTCGGAATTAAAGCTGTAATTGCAACTTCTTTTGAAAGAATCCATCGTTCAAATTTAGTTGGTATGGGTGTACTTCCTCTGACCTTCAAGCCAGGAGAAGATGCAGAAACACTAGGGCTTGATGGAAGCGAAACTTATGATATTCCATCAAATGCAGAAATGATACCTCTGAGTACAATTCAAGTCGTTGCACACAAAGAAAGCGGTGCATCAATTGAATTTGAAGCAATAGTAAGACTTGATACCCCTGTAGAAGTTGATTATTACAACAATGGTGGGATCCTTCAAACAGTTCTCAGAAATATAGCAAAAATGTCTTAATTAATCATTAATTCCAAAGTTATGATAGTTTTTGACTTTCCTATTTAATTATAGAGTGTCTATTCATCACGTTTTTTGATTACTATGCAAATGTCCCCATTCGAGTTCATCACCATTTTCTGTTCCTTGATTCTTGGTTTGTCTCTAACTCATATTTTCCGCGCAGTGTCTGATTTGTACGAAATTCGTGAGCGAGTAAAGATGTATTGGCTAAACTCACTCTGGGTAGTAACTGTAATCATGTGGGCCATTCATACCTGGTGGGGTCTGTGGAATCTTTCCATTGATATGGATTCGTGGCATTATTCTCAGTATTGGTTCCTTGTGATGAACCTTTCATCGATTTATTTCTTTACAACTTTAGTGTTACCAAAAGCAACAGACGAAGGTGAAATCGACCTAGAGAAACATTATTTTTCTGTGCGTAAGGCATTCTTCTCAATAGTTGCCTTCTCCCTCTTTACCTCAGTGGCGGTAAATTATTCGCTATTCGGTGAGCCTCTAATTGGCCCGATGACGATTTTACCATCAATTGTGGGATGTACTGCTATAGGTGCTGCATTAACTGATTCTATAACTTACCACAAGGCAATTGGAATATTCATGTTTGTAATTTACATTGTATTTCAATTAACAGACAATACCGTAATTCATTTCATAAGTTAGGGCTCTTATTGCCCTCCGAAATCCCATAATTCATCATTATCAGTCTGATTTCCATCACGAATTTCGTTAAGAGCTCGGTTCAAAATTTTCTTTCTTTGATTCTTAGAATTGCGTCTTGTTAACATTACTAACAACAATGTGCCACCACCTGCTACAACGACGCCGAAAGGTTCGAGTTCATTTTCAATGACTTCCTCTTTTTCAGATGTAATAATTTCCTCTTCATCAATTTCTAGATCAATAATTATTACATTGTCTTCGTATGTTTTTTTATCTCCTCTGGCATCAGTAATCATTAGAGATAAATTATATTCTCCAGCAGGGAAATCATGAATAAATGATGAAATGTTTGATATTTCTTCATTATTAATTTCCCATTCATAAGAATATGGTGCAAGTCCGCCAAATACCATTGCATAAAAATGAATTTGCCCACCATTTTGATAAATAATTGATTCAAGTTGACTTGATTGGGAAATATAGCCATTAAGTTGCTGATTCACATTTGCTGTTTCTGAAATACATTCTTCGGGCCCGTTATCAAATTCAATACATAGTATGATATTTGTTGTTCCTGAACTAGGGACATTAGTTAATTCGTAATCTATCTCTGCTCCATTTAGTATATTTCCATTAAGGCCCCAAGAAATGGATGCACCGCCGTAATAATCCCAACCATCACTTGATGTAACATTGACATTTAGATTAAAAGGAGTACTAATTGAAATATCATTGGGGATATAATATTCCAAATTGCAAAGAGGGCAGAGTGGAGGTATAGGTTCGGGTTCTGGGAAAATACAAGACCCGTCATCTTCAGTAGCATTTGGTTTGAAATTAGTGGCATTTTCATCCATGCACCCTCTAATCAAAATAGGAGTAATTGTTGAATTATTTGCGATCGTATATTCGACAATATATGTACTATCATTGCCCGTCCAATTTTGAAAATCATTTTCAGAAAAAATATCTACTTCAATCGTAATCGTCCCATTAGTTTCTTCACAATTAGATGGTGAGCCACAATTTAGTGAGAAATTAAATTCCTTCGTACTATTTTTCATTATTTCATTCGAGAAAGAGGTAATCCCTGTTATATCAAAACTAGCACCGGTTAAGATAGGAAAATAGGTAAATGAAAAATTAAATCTTGTAGAAACGGGATTAGGGTTAGAAAAAGTACACCCTATCATTCCTAGAGAACTAGAATAATCAGGTAAATCATCGAGAATCATATCCCACACTCCATCATCCCCCAAATCACATTCAAAACCTAGATTCTGTAGGGGTACTGGTTCCGGTTCCGGTTCCGGTCCCGGTTCCGGTTCAGGAATTGCGTTGACTGTAAAATTGAATGTTGCATTAAATATTATGTCGTAGTAATCATTCCATGCTTGTTTTTCTTGAAGTTTTACTAAAATGGTATAATTAGTATTATTCTCCATTTCGTGTCCTCCAAGTCCACTGAAATTAAACGATATGGAAGTGCTAGCGAACGTGGTAGAAACTAATCTACGATCAGCGTTTTCCCCATAAATTTTGTACTCTTCGTATACTGCAATGTAGGTTCTGTATGAATTAGCTTCATCTAAGTTGCTAGCAATAGCCGATACAGAAATATTTTCTTGTCTGCTTTCGTTTCCTGCAATATCATAAATGGATTGGTTTGAATCATAGTAATTGTTTGAAGGATGTGAAATAGTTATTTGAGTAAATGGTCCACTATATTCGCTTTCAGATGAAGCATTCAAAGGTAACATAGATAATGCCAAGAAAATGACAATTATTGTAGTAAATACATTCCTACTCATTATCACACTACAGCCCTTACCAGTAATACGAAGACATACTCCCATATCAGACTAACTCATTATCTGTGGCTACTATTATTGCATTATTGAAAAATAATTAGACAAATCAAAAAGAAATTTCATATGAATTCTATTTTACTTGAATAAGCGCGTTTCCTGGTTTAGTAGCGAACAATATCTCTTGAATAGGAAGCACATAGTCAGAGTGAAGAGATAAAATCCATGGCATTTCAGTGCTAGGTGAGTCTAGCATTGAAGTATTAATAATATATTTCTGGGGTCCTTGTTCGGCAGTAATTCGGGGAATTTCTATTGATGAAATCACACCATTACTATCTTGCGCCTGTAATTCAAGTGTGGGATAGAAAGGAGCAACACCTCTATTTTCAATGTAAATCTCTAATTGTTCACCTACGAATGTAGCATTAGAAATATGGAGGGCATATCCTAGTGAGAGTGCTGCTGCCTCTGCATTCTCTCTTTCTGCAGTTGTATTAAGTCCCCCTCCAAAAGCCGCATAGTTGAGTAGCATAGAAGCATGTGTGGTATTTACACAGAGGTCAAAATCTTGTTTTTCAATGCTAATATTAATATTTTCATCAAAGATATCCCACTGTAATTCAGGTCTAATTTCTCCGCCTATAGGGTTATCACGCCAACTTTCATTTGCCTCTGCAGCCACTAGGCTTGGATGAAAGTACCAATTCACATCACCTACAGTAGAATAAGCAAATGAATCATCATGAAAACCAATCCTAAGGTTAGGGCTATCTACAACAGGATATCTTACCTGAAGAAGGGTTTGATTAAATGCATTCACATATGCATTGAGTATTTCTGATTGGAATTCAGATCCAGGAAACCAATCTTCGTGAGGCCAAGTGTGCCACTCACCCCAGAATCCAAGAAGTCCAAGTTGAATTACACCAATTCTAGAATCACCATCATATTCTTGGCCAAATTCTTCTATAAATGCTAAGAGGGCTGATTTCAATTTAGGGTTCTCATAATCAGGTGAAAATCCTCCTCCATGTTCAGAATAGGCGCGCATTTCAACTTCATCACTCAAGAAATCAGGTAAACCCGAATCAAGTTTAGGATAGTCAATATAAGGCCTCAAAACTAGTTGGTGGCCGCGCTCTTCTGCTGCGTTGAGTCTTGTTTCTAGCCCTGTTTCAAAAGTGAAGTTTGTTGGTCCTGACATCAATTCTGACAATGGTATGTATGCAAACTCGAGGCTAGCAGGAAAATCAATAACGGGCTCTCCCCATGCATAATTTGTATAGAACCCGCGTAAAGGATTTTCAGCAGTACGCTCTATTTCAAAAACAAAATCAACTTTAATAGCAGTTAAGTCATCTTTTTCGTTATCTTCAATACATCCAGAAAACATGGGGCAAACGAATAGAAAAATGACAAGGAGGTATTGAATTCTCACAATACTGGTAATATGCCCAAGCAAATAATATTATTTGGTAGCTGAAAAATCTAATCGACATCTACAATTGCTGTGTGTGTCAGAACTAATTTTTCAATATTTATGTCCTCATTATTTTGGTCATAATTAATTCCCAAACGATCTAAAGAACCAAGTGAAGGGGAAGGGCGAATTGGCAATATTTCTGCCTCAATCCAATTCATCAACTCATATGCATCATCGTCGTTTTCTCCATTATATGAGGGTAATTCCATTTCATCAATATCGAAATCACTCCATTCAGGAATACGAATAAGCCAAGCCTGCTGGTCTCCAGTTTGAATCCCTGATCTGTTGAAAGCCACACTCATTTGGTGAGTTCCAGCAATTAATCTCATAAATTCTCCATCAAGTGATTTACTAACCATTTTATCAGATATTACTCGTTCTCTTAGGGCTAGCCATGCAGCCCATAAATTACGTTCAGAAACAACAGTAGGGTTTCCTAATAATAACCACCGTTCATCTTTTCTGTTCTGTAATAGCATTGCAGCAGTTAATCTTGGGTCTGTAATAACTTCATTGAACTTAATCCCCCAAGCAGGGAACCATGGGGCCGGAGCTTCATCCATTGATTGTACGCACATATTACTACACCATATCATCTGCGGCTACTAGACTTTCTTATTTGGCCCGCTTTATCCATGATTCCATCAACTAGTTGCTTGCTCCAACCCCTATGGTCGGCCAATCTTCTTTGATCTTGTTCAGTTAGTTCTAGCACATCATCAATTGTTCTAATTCCATAAGTCGACATAAGACGGGCTCTAACTCTGCCTACACCCCTGATTGAAACCAATCCTAACAAATCAGGTTTGCAGCCATTGATAATTCTCAAACGCAGTTCATCCAATAATTGAATCAATTGTTTACGAGGTTGTTGCATTAATTCATTATCTTCATATTCATACCTAACAATTTCTTTACTTGCATAAAGAAGCCAATCTGCAAGGTCAATTCGCAATCTTAGATCACCTGGTGCCACGCCTAGCCTTTTTTCGATGTTTCGATGATTTTCTTCTTCAATCCACTCTTCCATTGTCAAGGCTGATTTAACATGAGTCAATGGATCTAAATCTAGATTAGAAGACATTAACAATTCTTTAGAGGCAATAATGTGGTTTTCATTACCCAACATCTTAGTCATCAACATTTTTTCGTCTGCTTTCCTAGGCCATAATACCATAAAATCCGGTGTAGTAGAAATTAGATGTAACAAACTGTATGGCGAAAGTGTGGTTTCATCATCAATACCGGCTATTATTTCAGCCGCTTTTCTCAAACCTTCTCGCAAAACATGTCCTGAAAGTGGGTCAAGATATAATCTACAAATTCTTTCGCCAAAAGGAGTTGCATCATAAGTCATAGCATCTTGTTCTGGTAAAGTGGGTTCAAATCTAGTACTTCGGTAAATTTCGCCCGCAGATTGGAAACCAATCACAGCGGGCCCTTTTCTTTTAGGTCGTTCTTTTTCATGATGATTAGTAATGTGTACTCCTGTTGCAGTTGATGCGGCTGCAACCCAAGGTGGAAGATGATCATCCCAGTTATCTTCTGATTTTGCATTATCCATTTCGCTAATTTTTTGAAGTTGAGAATCTTCAATATCAGCAGCTAGAGATTCATCGATTCCACATCTCTCTATCATTCCATGTTCACAAAGCCAATTGACAATGCCATCTATTTTATCAGCCAATTTTTCTTTAGGAATATCCATTGCTAAGAAATTATGTGAAAAGAAATTTCCTAAAGCCCATCTGTTTTTTTGACCACCAGTAGCAATTGCCGCAAGCACATGCATTCTCATAGAAGGTTCCCTATGTAATTTTGAAACAATATCTTCCGGTTCTGATTCAAAATATCGGTATGCCATTTGGTCAGAGTCAAGGTCATTCTTACAACGAATCCAAGCCTCTCCATAATTGTCGTATGTTGGTCTTCCCGCGCGCCCCATCATTTGTTGAACCTCCATTGTTGAAAGAAGATGACTACCCTCTCCATCCCATCTATTCAAATCTCTAATCAATACCCTTCTAGCAGGAAGATTAACTCCCGCAGCAAGAGTTGGAGTTGCACTAATACACATCAAATCTCCACGTTTGAATGATTCTTCGATTACTTTTCTTTGACCAGAGGTTAGTCCTGCATGGTGAAAAGCAACCCCACCAGAGATTGCTTCTACAAGTTTGTCTCCAGTTTGAGAACTTTCAGAGCCTTCTCTAATTTTTTCAGATATATTTTTCCATGTTTTTAGTGAATTTTTATCATCTTCTTTTTCTGCTTTCTTTTTCATTCTTTTTGCTAGGTCTCTTGCTACTGATTGGGCAGATTTTCTAGTGCTAACAAAACACAAAAGTTGACCTCCTTCAGCAATAGTATCTGATAAAGTTGCCCAAACTTGATTTGATTTGGGGCCTTCTAAATTTTTTGCTGGAGGTAAAGGCATCTCTTCCCCATTTGAAATTTCTTTTCTCACTTTTACTTCTAATTCAGTTAATGTTGCATACCTTAATGGAACAGGTCTCCAATTAGAGATTATTAATTTCGCTTTCAACCATTTTGCAACAATTTCAGAGTTTCCAATAGTTGCTGATAATGCAACAATCTGGGCATCGGGAATCTCAATCATGATTCTTGCAAGATTCACTTCAAGAGTTGGTCCTCTAGTAATTTCATTTACTAAATGTACTTCATCAGCAATTACGATACTCACTTTGTCCAAGAATTTTGGCCTATTCCTCAATAATGAATCAAATTTTTCTGATGTACAAACGATGATGTCCGCGTCATCTAAGCCTACATTTTCTCTGCTACGGTCGCCTATTCCAATGCCTACTTTCAATCCTAGTGGGTCGGCCAGTTCTTTCATTTCAGTGACTTTTTCACTTGCTAGTGCTTTCAATGGTACAATATAGACAGCCCGGCTACCGGGATCAGTTTCAACTAATTTTTTGACAATTGCAAGTTGGGCAACCAATGTTTTTCCACTGGCAGTAGGTGCACATAACAGTAAATTTTCGCCTGATAATGCAATTGGTAGAGATTCAATTTGTGGTGGATGGAAAGTAATGATGTTCCACTCATTAGTAAGTAGTGAAACGATTTTTTTTGGTAAATCATATTGAGTGGGGGAACCACTCGTACCCGTCGCCATAGATGCAATCGGACTATCATGGCTCAAGAGCATAGCGGTCCAACTTGTTGTTTTATTCACCGGGTAGGCAATTATAGCCAATTTAAGCGGATACCTTGAAGGGGTATCGTATCCCGTGCAGATGTGATGACCGAGGCTGAGTCCACACCAGACGACACCTTTGATGAGAAAGATGTCAATGATTGGTTAGAGTTATTTTGGGGTTCTTTATTAGTAGTAATTGGATTAAACCAGTTAATGCATCCGGGTGTTTTGTTTTCACCTATCACTATGCAATGGCTTGCATCAGGAATAATTGCGCTAGGTTTGGCTTGGATGGGGCATGGTCTCAAAGATATGGCTGTTAAAGAGATGCTAGCTGGGCGAATGTCCCCTGCCCCTAGCAGTAAAAGAATAATTGATTACGGTCTAATTAGGGATGTTCTCCTTCATCCTGATCAATATAGTAAATTCCTTTTAGAAGCATATGAAAGGGCTTATGAAGATGGAGTTTTAACACAAGAAGAGCATGAGGAATTAACCACACTTTCTGTCGCTCTAGATATTCCTCCAAGGCAAGCAGCAAGGATTGCAACTCGTGCTGCAATTAATTCAGCAGTTGATGATGGTAAAGTTACAGAAGCAGAATTGGCTCTGATAGAAGGCGCAATGGAAGCTGCTGGTTTAAATGAGGAAGAGCGAGAAAAGATTCGTGATGCATTAGAGGATGGAATCATAGATGATGAAGAGAAGGTCATGCTTGATGATGTTCTTGGAAAAGTCAAAAATTAATCTTATTTTTCTTCATCATTTTTGGTATTGTAGTATTCCACTCCCCCTGCAAATATGATTAATCCGATACCAGATGCTAGCCATAGGTGTTCGTTAGATAAAAATCCACTAGCAATTGAAATTCCTGATATTTCAGGAATACTATTTGCATCAAAATTATCACTAGGTCGCCAGTTAACTTCCATCCCATCCATCCCACAATCGCAATAAGAAATAGTCAATAACTGTGGAAATAGGTCGGATTGAATCGTATCCCATTCTTTAGCAGTAATTGAATCGGGTCTACTAGACCAAATAGGGTCCGTTACAGAACCAGCAGGTTCAGTTGCAATCAAATCCCATTGGATATGCAATAATTCTCCTTCAGGTTTTTCATCAACAACTAGTAATGCTTCTAACATCAATAAATCAAGAGTAATTGCTCTTCCAGCTTGAAGAATAAATCGTATTTCATCTTCAGTATTCATCTGGTGGTTACTTAACCAACCAAATACATAACTATCTATTCTGATATCATTTAATTCTTCAGCATGAATTTGCCAGCGCCCATCACCCGTAGGGTGTGCTTCAGAAACATGTAATCTTAGTGAAATTGTGTCATCCGAAGACAAACCAAAAAATCCACTGGCTGCACTAGCGTCAGATTCAGAAAGTCCAGCATCATATGTGGCTTTCATTCTAACATCTAACAATTCATCCAGAGTAATTTCCCCTTGTACTGGTGCTTCATCAGTGAGGCCCCAAACAGGGGAGGCAATCCCTCCGATAATCAAAATGAATAACGCTGTTGGTAGAACATAACGCTTAGGCCAATGTGTTTTCGTAGGCAAAGCAAAACCAGCAAATGCAACGGAAGTTCCAATTATTCCAACTAATAATGTTAGGATATTAGAACCCACTACAGAAACCACTTCGTCTTTATTTCCAACATATGCTTCTCCAGAAAGCCAATTTGCATCTCCTGAAAATTCGGTGGGTGAAGAACTACCCAATCCTTCAAGAGATAGTTTAGCAAACCAAGAATAGGATTGAAAATGGTTATTTTGTCCATTCCAGCAAGCCAAGTAAGTACCTTCCATTGGTTTATCATATTGGATTTCAGTTATTTGCTGACTAGCCTCATAAGTTGACTTAATTGCAGGGTTTTTAGGAGTATTACCTCCATTTCTTATTAGTTCTGGGGGGGAATGGGGTTGTTCAATTTCTATTGGTACTGAAGACCATTGTACAATTATTGTCATTGTATGTATGTATTCAGGTATTTCAAATGAAAAACAATCTTGGTCTGCATCTAATAATGCCCCTCTAGTTATTTTTTCAACATCTGAAACAATTACAGGGTTACTTGCACTACTCGGTTCATCAGTATTTTCAGCTAAAATATTAACACTCCAATCAATAGGAATTATTAATCTAGAATTACCTTTTAAGTAGAGTTCCCAAGTAACTGGTTGGTTTATTTCAAATGTAATTGATAATCCAACTCCTTCTCCAGGTCTTAAGAGCCTCCCCCGTGAAAGATCTAGTTCTGCATCTTCAATTTTGTAATCGCCCATTTTTGGTGATGATGGGCTTCCACCTTCCAATGTCCATGTATTGGTGCTAGGTCCAGCCCAAAATTCAACAGTTAGATCCGGAGAATTAATGCCAGTATTATCTTCTTGTATTCGTAAATCAATTACCAATTCATCGATTGCTATCGGCAACAAAGCTAGATGAATTTGTTCAGGGATCATAATGAATTCAATTTTTACAGTCTTTGGAGAAAGCGGACTTGCTGAATTTTCTTGTTTAGATATCATATCTATTCCGCTTTCAGAGTTATCTAACAAACAATTTGTTTCTGATTGACAAGAAAGATTTAGTGTGTTATTTGTTTGAGATAATTCTGCTTGTGAGTTTGTAGAGATTATTGATATTATAGATCCACCAAGAATAATACAAATTACTAGAGTAATTGGAAAAGAGCATCGCATTGGAATTGATAACGAATGCCCGCTCACATATTGCGAAGCAAAGATTTAGTAATTAACTACACTAATAATTGATTAGTAATTATAGTGAAATTACGCTAAAATTTTATCGACCAACTTTACTCTGCATGTTCGGCAAAGATATCTACCTGATGATTTCATTGTTCGTTCTGTTTTCCAATCACACTTGGGGCAGGTCCAAGCATACTTGGCATTCCTTTTTCTGAGATGTTTTGCAAATTCACGACCCATATTTTTCGCTTCATTATCAGGCCATTGTTCCTCAAGTGTGCGGAAAATACGATTATGCCCAGAATGCCCAAGTGCGTGCAGAAATTCATGAAATAGCAAAAATTCAGCATATCTTAACCATTCATCATTGAGAGATTCGGGATGAATTGCCACTTCTTTGACATCGGTGGGGTTTAGCCCCTCTCTTTTTTTGTCAACTCCGGGATTATATCTACAAACTCCATGTAACCTAGTTGCATTTTGTCTTAATTTTTTCAGTGGTATGTTTGCCAAAGGTTGTAGATCTAAATGGGCTAAATCTTCAATTGTTGACATAATTCCTATCACTCGGAAACGCAAATAATCTAGTGATGTTTTTTTAACCAATTAATCACCATCAATTCCATCTATGGTAGGCAGGGTGACCTTCTTTTACTGCTACAAATAATCCTTTACCTTTTGCGCATAACTTGCCTTCGGCATACATTTCCATTTCCACTTCAGCCCGATCGTCATGCAAATCAATTACTTTTGCAGTTACATGTAAAGGAACATTTACAGGGGTGGGGCGGCGGAGTTGAACAGAATAAGATGCTGTAACGGTGCATGGTGGTTCACTATCTTCTTTAGCATCCATTAGGGCAATTGCTGCAGTCCAATTCCCATGACAATCAAGAAGAGTGCCAATAATTCCACCATTCAATACACCAGGGAATGCTTGATGTTCTTCAGAGGGTGTAAACCATAATTCCAGTCCATCATCTGTTCTAGTCGAATCAATCTGTAACCCTTTTTCATTTGCAGGGCCACAGCCAAAACAAATTGAAGTCGGTGCTAATTCTCTTTGAACTCCTAGTTTCCCCTCTGTCATGATGGTGTGCGAGCGCGCCCTATCCATGTGCATTGCGCTAATTTAGTATCAGAAATCATAATTATTGATTATATTTTGAGCGGCGGCTTTTTCAAAAGTTACCTATGCCACTATGTTGGGGAGTCGGTTTGACTCGAATGGATGTCTTCTAATGTCTGATGAAGATAAGCCAAAGGCAACGAAGAAAAATACTGCTAAAAGTTCAACAAAAAAGGCAACTTCTTCATCAACAATTACAAATTCAACTAAGGCTGAAAATGTAAAAGAAAAAACAACTGAAAAACCAAAAAATAAAACCAAATCAAAGAAGAAAAAAACTAATTCAACAAAGAAGAAATCTTCAAAAAAACAGCAGGCCGCTAAAAAAACACTCAAAGTCAGTAATCAGATTCCAAAAGAACGTCGCGCAAAAATCAAAAAATCGTTATCAAAAGCTAAACAGGTAAAACGAACAGATTGGGACAGAGCAGCAGGTGCCAAACAGCATAGGCTCGCTAATAAGAGATTCAAGCCAGGGACCATTAGAAGAATTTCAATGCCCCTTTTAGATGTCACTTTAGGAGAAACTTGGAACACTCCAATTACTGTATTACATGGTGCCCGCCCAGGTCCAGTAGTTACTGTGACAGGGGCAGTTCATGGGGATGAGTTAGTCGGTCCTCTTGCTTGTAGTATGTTATGTCAAGAATCAATGACAGGACCCGGCCGTCCTCTCGATCCTAATGCGATGGCAGGAACACTTCGTATTGTCCCGATTCTAAATCCTCCAGGATATCGTAGTCATAGCAGATATTTTCCTGATGGCCGCGATTTGAATAGACAATTCCCTGGTTCTCATACGGGTAACACTACTAGTAGGGTGGCAGACAAAATATGGGAGAATTTGATAATAAATACGGATTATTTGATAGATTTACATTGTGCAGCAAAGGGCAGAACAAATATGCCACAAGTTCGTGCTAATCTTGCTCATTCAGATAGTAACAAAATAGCGCGTGCATTTGGCTTAGAGGTAATTCTAGATTCGCAAGGNCCAAGAGGTACCATGCGTAGGAATGCTACCGAAGAAGGTATTGGCGCATTAACCTATGAAGGGGGTGGTGCTTCAATTACTGATCATGAATCAGTAAAGGTTGCAGTTTATGGAGTCATCAATGTTTTGAAAACATTCAAAATGATTCCNGGGTATCCAAGTCGCCCTCGTTTCCGTCTCCTTGCTTCAGGTTCAACGTGGATTAGAGCAGAGGAGGGTGGGCTTGTTGACATGTTTGTACAATCCGGCTCATATGTTGAGAAAAATGATGTGATTGGACGTATTGTTGACCCACAAAAACCAGGACTTAGTGCAGATATATTATCGCCAGAAAAGGGCCTGATTATTTGTTGTGCAACCAATCCTTTTGTTACTGCTGGGACTCCAGTGGGTCATTTGCTTCCAATAACTCGTGGAATTAAATTGGTAAAGAGTCAACTTGATGATCATAATCGTCTAATTGTCAGTGGTAGCATGGAAGAACCACCATGGAGGGAAGAGTTTGAAGTTGATGAGATTTCTATTGTAGGAGAATGGGTTGGAGATGATGTTGATTCTGAATGGCAACGTGGTTGGAATCAATATGGGGTGGACCCTGATGCAGTAACTGCTGAGGAAGAAGGTTCTGAGGAAGAACAATGACTATTCTTTTGAAATTTACAATTATTCATGAAGTATGACAACTTGCTAGGTTTAGGTGGGGGAATGCCAAAGGTAAGGAAACCAAAGAAAGGGTGGCCTAGATTGCCCGTTCCTCGTAAATTTAGAAGGGCTAGAAAATCAAATTCTGGTTTACCACCTTGTCCAGATTGTAAGAGTTATTCAATGAAAAGGGATGATAGAAGTGGTGAAAAGTTTTGTTCTGATTGTGGCAGGACTCTTTAATTTCAATCATTTCTCTTTTTCTTGAAAGGGTTGTTTGGACTTTTCTTTTTCCGGTGATAGCCACCACTTTTCTTAGAGTCTCCATCACGGTTACCCCAATGGCGAGCTCTGCCGCGATTATTGTCACGCTTGTCTCCCCGGCCCCCTCTTCTATCGCCTCTACGTCCACCACGTCTTTCACCACGATTACCGCCACGGCTTTCACCACGATTACCGCCACGTCTTTCACCACGATTACCGCCTCGTCTTTCGCCTCGGTTACCTCCTTGGTAGCCTCCTCTATTGCCTCCACGCGCACCACGGCTTTCACCACGGTATCCACCACCAGNATTGCTTGGCCTTTTCGCCGGGCAACGATTACAGGTATCCCTCCAAGCAAAATTGTTGTTTTGGCATTTCGGGCACTCCCAATCATTTCCTCCTTTTTGCCCGCCAAAATTACGAGAATCTCGCCTTTCACGGCGATCTCCCCTCCTTTCATTACGACCCCCGGAACGGTTTCCACCACGGCCTCTATGATTCTGATCCCTTCCTCTACGATCATTCCTATGGCGTTCTTCACGTTGTTTTCTTTGTTGAATTGTAATATCTGAATCGCCTATCGAAGAGACTTCAAGATCTTTAGCTAAGGGTAAAATGTGAACAAGTGCGCAGTCAACTTTTCCAATTACTGAATCAACCCTTCCCAAGTAAGTTCCTTCTGCAGTTTCTAGAGCAGTTCCTAAATGTGGGGCTGCGCCAGTAAATGCGACCAAAAGGCCACCTTCATGACTTTCCCGACTAAACTTACCACGGAACTCCATGACTTGGGCCGGTGGCCGGGTTGATTTGAACCCACCTGTATTGAATTAGTCAATAATTACNGCTTTATTCTCGTCTACGACTAACCAAGCCAGCACCAATTAGGGCCATTGTGGTCAATAAAATTCCCGGACCAGGTAAGCCGCCACCCTCNTCATCNTCGGTACTTGTTATGGTTGGNGTTTGGGTATTAGAATCTTGGAATAGGAAGGTATTGTCCACTTCTTGATCTATAGTCGTGCACATTCCTGATGTGTCGCAGGCTTCTATTGAAATAGTGTAAACACCTTCATCATAAAGTTCGAAGTCAATTTTTTGAGTTTCCCATTGATTGCCACCGAATACTGAGACAACCCCTTGTTGCACGCCATCCAATTTTTGTGTGAAACTGACAGTTTCACCATCAGGGTCAGAAAAATGCCCTATTAGAGTATATTCAGTCCCAACCCATTCACCACCATCCACTTGGATACTAGGGGGTAGACTTTGCTTGGAAAGTCCTAAGTCATACATATAGCTAAATGGAGCCATTCCTGATGCGCTTGCAACAACATGAACCTCGACTGTTCCTGGCGAAAATGTTCCCGCACTAATGGTGGTAGAAACATCAGAACCNGTAAGAGTCAATGTTGCATCAACATCCACCCCATATTGCATCAAAGTAACAGTGACAGTCCGTTCTACACTATCAACTGGACTAAATGTCAAAACAAATTCATCTAAAACTGCCGTATTTGCAGCAGATAAGGAGAANATGGGTCCGACTTGAAACTCTCTTGCTCCAGTAGATTGACCACTACTATCCCATGCTTCACAAATTACTGTTTCAGTTGCACCTTCTGAAGGTGAGGTTACCATCCAATGATTAGATTCNGCTTCTTCTAGATTCCAACCNGTCGCTCCGGTNCAATCAACATTTAGCATTCCAGATCCTAAATCATCATCAAACCAAGCGTTGATATCATTTAATTCAACAATATATTCACTTTCTCCAAGACCTGCCACTGGCAACAATTCTCCTTCTGCNGGGGCGTTGTTAGTCCATGTTGGTGGATTGTCCACAGGGGGNGGNGATGTGGTAAAATCAATGAAATATTCTCTGGCAGCAGGCCAATCACGTTCATCATATGTGAATAAACGTGAAAAGCTAATACCATTATTTACTGCTGTCAAAGAATAATCCAAATCATCTGTAGATTGATAAGAGACGCATTCATTTCTGGCGCTATAGGTAGTTTGGTAATCGTCAGCTTCTTCATCATCTTCATAATATGTGGTGTTACAATTATGCTCTTCAAAAGAATTAGCAACTCTTAGAGGNGAAGATTGGCTAGGGAAAATATAGGTAAATTGTGCTTTAGTTAAATTTCTTCCAACCATGGCTAGTGTGAAATTTGATGAATCAATCTGGCTATCAAAAGATACAGTTGAATTAAGGAATACTATCGTGTCACAACTGTGTGGCCCACATTGACCTGCATTTGCTGGGTAATTTGGAATTTCTTCACAAGTAGGGCTGCCCGAAGGTGCGCCGAATTGATCCTTGCAACTTCTTCTTTCTGGGTGGTCTTCAGGAATTAAGTTAGTTTCTTCTAGCGTCATACCTTCTTTGATCCAAGTGGCATTGTTCCAGTTAACTCCAGCACCTCCTCTGTGTGGGGATCCTCCTCGGAATCCTATACGTGTGTAAGTTTGTTCTACGCAATCCTTCCCCACGGCTTCTACGCCGTCTTTTTCATCCGTTGATAGCCATCCATTATCTCCCCCTGGCAGGCCTTCAAACAAGCCGTCAAGGTCATCCCTCATGTTTGCTGCATCAGTGCCATTTACCATTGCCATAGCACGCACAAAAGCACCATCCCAATTCTGATTAATTTCTATATGAAATGTTCCATAGTTGTAGTAAAACATATCTTCGAAAGAATAACCTGTGCAATCCGCATCTATCTGTCTACCAGATGTGAAATCTGTAGTCTCAATCTCTTTAACATCATCTTCAACTGCAGTAGGTTGCATGACATGTGACATGACAGAAAAAACCATCAATAATATCAATACAAATGCTAAGCAGAATCTCTCATTACTCCTCGCCATTGGCCACGCGAGTACGCGTTTAGTGAAAGAGGGTTTTCCTTCTAGATACTTAGTGAGTTTTGTTACACTGATATGATAATCAGGGCCGAAGTGTTCGGAATCGCCTCAAAAACAAGGTTCCGGGGATAAATGACCATAGTAAAGCAGCAATCCAAATGAAATATTTCTGCAGTTCCGGCTGAGCATCAGGATTTAGGTTACTTTCGAGTAATAATTGGTACACACCATTGGGTGAAAACAAATCAATTATTTCACTAAACTTGTTGTATTGGGGCGAGTTTAAATCAGTAACATCAACTCCAATCAATGCTGCTAATAAAACGGTCACGAGTAACCAGACAAGAGTGAAGGCCATCCAAATCCCAATTCCCAAAGTTACAGAAGAACCGAGATCTTTTGCAATGCTCGATGCAAGTAACTGAATACAAGCATACCAGAAGATAATCAGCCCTGTAGCGATATTGAAAAACAACCAATCATACAGGCTTGGAAATTTACCCATTTGTATTTCGATTAATTGCACGCCAATAGCACAAGAAATTGTAGTTGGTATGAAGACTGCAAGCCATAGTCCTTGAAGTTGTGAGCGTGCCAAGTCATTGCGATTGATTGGTTGGGACAATTCTATTGCCAACTCGCCAGTCAATCGTTTTTTACTAATACCATCAAATCCTAACAATACAACTCCAAGGGTTGATGAAAATAACACAAACAAGCTTACAAGAAATAGAATTTCATAAGGTGTGTCATAATTTAATTGTGATGTGACTGTAGAAGAAGAATCTGACAGCCCCCAACTACCACCCACGATGAATAATAACAGAAGCGCGAGTAAAGCCATCATTCTGGGGCTACGAAAATGCAGTCTTGCTTCGTGCCAAGATAGGCGGAGAATATTGATTTCCCGGTCAAACCTATTCATCCTCTCTAACCCCCAATTTTTTTAATGGAATTAATGAATCATCTCCTACTTCTAGTCCAATTGTATCTGCAGTTTCACCTGTGGCTGCTGAAAGCATGTCTTCCAGAGTAGGTTGAACCATTTGCAGTAAGCATATTTTCCCACCAGATCCTTCAATTGAATCAAGTATGTTGTGTCTTTGTTTACTGCTCCAACTGCCATTTTTGTGTAGGGAAATCCGCCATTCTTCTCCTGGCCATGGCTCACACTTTTCTAACACAATTCCTCTGCCAAATGAACCTGATGATGGAGGGCACCACCCATTGCCTGCAACTACGAGTTGTGGTTGGCAACCCAATATGTTTTGAACTTCAGAAATACTACCCGATGCAACCATTTGCCCGCGATGAAGTATGGCCAATGAATCGACAAATAATTCCATCTCATTGAGATTATGACTACTAACAATAACAGTCGTTCCACGATTAGCAAGGTCTCTGAGTAATTTTCTAAATGCTGCTTGAGCCACTGGGTCTAGCCCGTTTAGAGGTTCATCTAATAACAGAATTTTAGGATTTCCTAGTAATGCACATGCCAGAGTCAATCTTTGCTTCATTCCTTGACTCATATTATCAAGAGGCGTATACATTCTTTTGCTCATGCCTACAATTTTTAATAGGTTTTTAGGCGATTCATGAAGGCCCCTCATAGTGATTAGACGATTCAAAATTTCATGTGGGGTTGTTGTTCCTGACCAATTTACTCTTTCAGGCATTAGACCAATATGGTTTTGAGCACTTTCCCAACCAAGTTTTCTTCTATCTTGACCAAGAAATTTTATCGTTCCTTTGTGGCGACCATGAAGTCCTGCTATTGTATGTAATAAGGTAGTTTTTCCAGATCCATTGGGTCCTATTAATCCCAGAATTGAACCGGATTCCACCATTAAATCAACATCATGAATACCCGCGCCCCATTTCTTTTTCCATGGAGTTAGCCAATTTGTTAGCTGGTAGCGATAAGCAACTCCGGATAGAGATAGAGCCGGCTCCCCCTTCTGCATAGGCTGCGATTACTACATCAAGTTCTCAAACGTGCCGCTTATTGAATATGTAGTCGGTGCTTTAACCTGTTAGTAATTACTCGGCGATACGAAGCCGATGTCTATACTCTTCTCTGCAATGACTTGGCTCGCACCTCTTGGATTACTATTAATATGGCAATGGAGCATTTGGAGAGAGAAGCACCCAGAGGTTCAATTTTCAGATTGGTTGAGAGCAGATCCTTACATTGCAGGATTAATAATTGCTCAAGCAATTATCATTATTCTGCCACTAGGTCTTTGGTTAATTTTAGCATCATTCTTCATTATTTCAATAATTTTTCTAATTAAGGATGAGCAACAAAGAAAAGAATGGATGCAAAGAAAATTCATTCGCTCACTAGCCTTGATTTTCTTAATATCTATGCACCTTATTTCAGGTTTTGTTCCAGTTTCAGAGCCTACAGGAGAAAATGTATGGGGTACTCCATTAATTGAAGAATCTGAAAATTCACCAGCATGGCCAGCTTCTGAACAATATGTGTGGTTACTAAATGATGGTACAATAATTGTTGAAACCCATTTTAATACGCCAGGTGTTCTAAATCCCTTACTTTCTTCATGGGGTGCAAAAGAATATTCTCAAGTTAGTGGGGCAAAAGAATCACGTTTTGAAGAGGCAGCATCTCTATTGGATGATTGGGCAGGCCCCAACGCGTTCACCCTAGAATCAATTCATGACGGGGTGGTGCATGACTATGATGGGGAGAAACTGCTCTATACTCATGACGAAGTTATGTTAGATTTGCTAGGAATGCATCCTTCAGGTGAAATGATTACTGTTTGGAAACCAACATGGGGCGGGGAGATGCATCTTTTGTCAGTAATCAAAGTCGGTTCAGATCCTTTTGTAGGAAACCCAGGTGCTCAAAAATATGTGGTTGATTGGTTGTCCAACGAATAATAATCAAATTTAGGCGCCCCTAAATTAGGGCAACCTAATCTTTATGTATGGGGGTTGTGTCCGGCGCTTTAGGGCAACCTAAAAATGATAATTATGGTGGTGGGGATGAGAAAAAAGATAACGGGTGCAATTTTGATATTGTTGATGGTAACGACCTTCCTTTCTGGTTGTATAGGTACGGATGATGAAGAAATCGAGTCTCTCGAGCAACTGGTTGTTGCATACGAGATTAAGGCCGACTATGAGAACATAGAAGAAAACCCACAAATTCTTGCTGATTACTTGTCTGAGAAATTGAATTACGATGTATCTCTTTACAGCGTAGATTCTGAGGGTGCAATGATTGAGGCTCTCCGATTTGGTAATGCTGACATCGCACTTATGGATGGAGGGGCAGCATGGGTTGGATGGCAGCAATATGGATTGGATGCCATGGCCGCAGATGAGAAATCTGATGGCAGAACCTACTACAATGCCCACGCGTGGGTGAGGGCGGACAGTGAGATGGCTGCGGCGCACCTCGATGATGATCCATACACGAATCCATTTGCCCTACTTGAGGGCAAGACATCATGCCATACTGGGTGGCTCAAATCCGCAGGAATGCTACTTCCTATGGGTTACATGATTGGACATGGGTATGCAAATGTTATAGG
>PBXQ01000009.1 GCA_002727675.1 Thermoplasmata archaeon
TAATAAATTTCAATGGGTGGCCTATGTACTAATTATGGTAAAATTCCGAATGGGTTATCGCTTGAAACAATATATAATGTAAATAATATCATGAACGCCATACCTCCCCAAAACAGAATGTTAAATGTTTTCTTATCATATACGCCCCAAGGTGTATTGATACGATTATTTTCCTTTTCTTCAAGGGATTGGACTTTCTCAGACAGTTCTCTAATTAATTCATCCTTATCGTCCGACATAATTTTCGGACAGAGTGGCTATATTTTTGTTTGTCGCAAAATCAATTTGCGTAGGGTAGCCTATTTAGAGCCCTTGATTGGGTGGTTGTTGACCGCCAATAGGGGGCAAAATCTCAACCTGTTGTATCGATTGTTGAATGATTGGTTGTTCTGTGGTATAAGCGGGATGAATTCCGCCTGCAACCATTGGGGCACTTTGAGCAGGTGCAGGCATACCTCCAACTTGTTGGAATGTGCCATCACTTTTTTGAACCATCATTATTCCCTGTTGAAGCTTGTTATCTTTGAGTGTAAAGATGAATATTATTCCAAGACCGATTACACAGAATGAACAGCAAAAGCCCATCATCCCACCAAATATACTCATTACACCACCGATATCCACTGCCATTTCTGTTACGACAACTGATCCAGTGCCGTTGAATTCAACCCCCCAAGTACCTGGTGTGTATACTGAAACCTGACCAACATATGTGTGTCCAGGCCAATCATAGTAGTCACAATCATTAGGCTCTTCTTCACAAGGGATGAAGCGATTCTCTTCATCACCCTCAACAACAGTGACTTCAACAGTTGATTCATCTTCAACAAAAATAAGATAGGTATTCACCATCTCAAAATTTCCTTCATAAGTATCTGGTGCGGTGCCACTCCATACTTCAACACCGTTTGGGTTCTCTGCAAGGTCAGAAACAGTTGAGCCTCCACCTAAAACAGCCAATATGATACTGCCAATTAGTAAAGCAACCCCTGCACCTAGAGTCAACTTAGTCATAATGTGCATAACATTCGTTCAGTGAAGCGTCTTTTGAGGGTTTGGGTAATAATTTTCTATCAATTTTCAAACATTGCTTCATTCATGCAATTAGGACAAGTCACCTTTATTGGTCTTATCGCAGGTATTCCTAGAGGCGCACCACAATGCGGGCAAAGAATAGCCTGTTCGACATTGGCTTGCCTAGATTGCCCATCATGACTTGGATCGTATCGCACGCGGTATCGGTGGGCATCTTGTAGGTAATTTGGCTGTGAAGATGGTGCAGGGCTATTTGATGGCTGAGAAACAGGGGTCACATCATTTTGTATGGGGTTTGCCATACTATTGGATACACCACCTTGTTGATATACACGCAGTTGCTCTTTTACTTGTTCTGTACTAAGGTTATTTTCCCGTGCTATTCTGTCTAAAGACAACATTCTATCATAATCATCCATTTTATTTAGTTCGTTGAGAACGGTGTTACTAAGTTGGGTCATCAATTTCTCCCGGTATGCTGGCTTTCATCAAGGTTCTTACTAATTGTGGTAATTTTACAATAACATGATAACATTTCATTCATATAGGTCGGGTATTCCGGCGGCCTCAAGGTGTATTGACATGACCTTCTTAGGAACCCGTAAAAAAACAAACCCAGAACATAGTAGTAAATCATCAAAGAGAATTGCACAAGAAATCCGTAAATTGACTTGTGGAAAAGTAATGTTGCCTGCTCATGAGGTTGATGAAATGACATCGATTGACGAAGTAGTGAGAATAATTGCTACGAAAGATTGGGATCATGTAATGATTACAGATGACCGAGGTAGCTTAGTTGGTAGAGTTCATGCAGTTGATTTGCTTAAACTAATTATGAATAAGAGGATTAATCGTGATTTATATTGGATGGAAGCGGTTCCAATTCGACAAGCAATTACTTTGCCCCCATTACAAGTAAAAACAACAACTCCGTTAATGGTTGCTGCTACTCTTATGTTGACACATGATTTGAATCAAATAGCAATTACTGATTCCAATGGTGTATTGGTTGGGTATGTATCCAATGCTGTAGTTGCTCGTCATTTACCACGTTTCTTACTATGATTTTAGTACAAGCGACTCTCTTAATTTATCACATAACTTCTCTTCTAATCTCATATATTCTGTTTTTTCAGATTTAATTGTCAATGAAGTCTTAGCTTCAGTCCCGGAATTCCTAATCCCTATACTCAAAGATTCGCCTTCAATAGTACCTTCTAATAATAATAAACTAGTTTCTCCATTGATTTCTTTTCGTTGCAATTCAGCACTAGGTAGAGTTTGCTTAATTATATCTTCAATTTCATCTGCCAACTCATTTTTACCGTTCCATAAACTTCGTTTTGTCTCTTTTACAGATTTACGAACTTTCCACCCTTTGGGAAGTTCTATTCTTTGATTGCCTAATTTTGCTCTTGCGTAAATTTGAGACAAAAGCGTAGCAGCTCCATCTCCAACTAGTGCCCATTTTTGATTAAGATGTGGGTGAGGTGTTGGCATTACCAAATGTCCTGAATCCTCACAACCGCAAACAGGCGGCATTGAATGATCTGAAATGAATTGCATTTCTGAATTAAGTTTAGATGCAATAGCCGCAGAAAGCCATCTATCGCCAATAGCAGTTTGTATTGTTTGAATTCCTATACTTTCACATGTTGCAGGAAGACACAAATCAGATTCAATACTGTGGGCTAAAGTCAAGTTTTCTTTACTGCTACATCTAAGTGCATTTAACCAATCAAAAGCCATTTGATCTCCATCTACAATTTTGACTCCGTCTTTAGTTGCTTCAATGAGTAAACATCTATCGCCATCACCATCTAATGCCGCTGCTACTAATTGGCCATTAGTCCAAGGGGGCATGCCATCATTTTCACGTAATTTATTACCAATTTCTTCTAATAATGCATGATTTTGTTCCAATTCAATTAATTACCTATAACTCCAAGAATCGGTGGAATTAAATTCTCCCGCTCCACAATTATCGTTAATTGGTACATCACGACTAGAAACTTCATCACATAACAGACCTCTTCTGGCTAATCCAAAGTTTAACCAATCTGTTGCTGCCCCTCCGCTACAATCTAGAATCAAACCTTGTTCACAAACAGGGTCTGATAGTTGTTCAATTTCTAAGCCAAGAGTACTTGAAACAACATCTAACCATTCTTTCAAATGTTTACGGTAAGCACGTAATCCATCGTATTCTTCTAATATTTGCCCTTTGGACTTAATTTCTTTCTTAATTCCACCCCAAGCATACTCAGAAATCAAATCTTCAAGTTCAGGCATTGATTTAAATCCATATTTATCAAACAATTTAACTCCTGAATCAGTTGCAGGATTGTGACTTGCAGTTACCATCATGCCAGCATCAGCATTCAAGAGTAGTAAACAATGATGCAACCCTGGCGTGGGAACTTCTCCAACAAGTTGGGTATTACAACCAGATTCATTAAGGCCATTTACAAGTGAATTAACTATACTAGAATTTCCATCTCTTCTATCCCAACCGATAACAATTAGTGGTGCTACGAAAGGCTCTTCATTAGTATTGGAATTAGAAAATTGTTGAAATATTGCATAGCCCGTTGCAAGACCAATTATATGTGCAAGTTCGGGCGAAAATTCTCGTTGGAAAATTAAATTTTCAATTGGATTTTTTCCTTGTTCACAAGTGCTAATTTTACCTCTAATCCCATCTGTTCCATGCAATCTTTCTCCAACCATAGAATCACTTCTTGATAGTTGTGTTAGCAGCATGCGCACCACTAACTGTAACATTAGGCCACACGTTACATTGTGCCCCAAGAATTACTCCAGGATTAGTTACTGCGTTACATCCAATTGCAACACCATCTCCAAGAATTGCTCCGAATTTTCGGATTCCAGAATCGATCGTTCCTTCTTTTAATCCTCTAACAAGGACGGACCTTCCATCATTTCTTAGATTGGAAAGTTTACAACCTGCACCTAGATTTACATCCCTACCTAAGATGGAGTCCCCCACATAATTGAAATGAGGGGCTTTAGCACCCGGGAGAAATAGCGAATGTTTTACCTCACTAGCATGCCCAACTACTGAGTTTTCGCATAACCAAGTGTAAGGGCGAATGTAAGCAGCATGTCTCACTTCTACATTAGGTCCAATATAACAAGGGCCTTCAATTCTAACACATTCTCCAATAATTGCTCTTTCATCTATACATATTGGACCTTTTGAGTCATCTATTGATACTGATTTTGGAACGGATTCTGGAATAAAATGAAAGTTTAATGCATCCATTTGTTTCTTCAATCCATCTTCATGATTTGGATTAAGAATAACCCAAGCAGGTTCGTCTTGCTCAGGCATTACCGGCATCCGGCCATTTACTTCAGAAGCTTTCAAACCCGGCCATAATTTGAATGATGTGAGGCTCTCAACTGGTACCGCCATGTAGTGGCCGAACACCCCATAAGGCTTGATGCTTTCACTCGTCGATTACTCTTGGTGAGGCGGATAAAACCGAATCACTGCAACCCGAAGAGAAGTTTTTGAAGTTCTCATTGAACATATTTACTAGTCTATTGGCGGTTTTATCATAATCAGACTTATTTTCCCATGAGTTTCGTGGTTGCATTATTTCTGAAGGAACACCCTCACATGACGTTGGAACTTGAAATTTAAACCTCTCATCAACTACGAATTCTACATCTTGGAATAAATTATTTAATGCTGCATTCAATAAAGCTCTAGTCCATTTGATTTTAATCCGTCCACTTTTACTAAACCCACCAGCAACCCAACCTGTGTTAAGTAGCCAACAAGATGAATTATTCTCTGCAACTTTCTTTGAGAGAAGATCAGCATACACGCTTGGATGCATTGGCATGAATGGGGCTCCAAAGCAAGTAGAAAAAGTAGCCTGAGGCTCGAATACTCCAATTTCTGTTCCAGCAACTTTTGCAGTGTAACCTGAGATGAAATGATATGCAGCCTGACTTGGCGTCAATTTAGAAATCGGAGGAAGAACCCCGAATGCATCACATGTGAGGAATACAACGTTGTGCGGCAACCCCCCCTTACTTTCGAAAATTCTATTTTCAATTGATTCTAAGGGATATGATCCACGTGTGTTCTGAGTCAATGATACATCATTAAAATCTGGAATACCATCATCATCAAGAATGACATTTTCTAAAATAGTCCCAGGCATTCTTGTAGTTGCAAAAATTTCTGGCTCATCTTCTTCAGAGAGATTAATCATTTTAGCATAACAACCACCTTCAAAGTTGAACACCCCATCATCATTCCAACCATGTTCATCATCTCCAATCAAAGGCCGTAGTGGATCTGCAGAAAGAGTGGTTTTACCAGTGCCTGATAATCCAAAAAATACGGCACAATCTCCTTCAGGCCCCACATTAGCAGAGCAATGCATGGGTAGGTGCGCCCTTTTTGGGAGGAGGTAATTCATTATCGAAAATATGGATTTTTTAATTTCTCCTGCATATTTTGTACCGCCAATAATAACTTCTTTTTCAGAAAAACAAACTATTACGAAAACTTCTGAATTTACTCCATCAACATGGCCAGCTGATAGGAAATTTGGAGCGTGTAGTACTGTAAATTCTGGTTGATGGTTGATGATTTCATCTTCGTCAGGTCTCAAAAACATGTTACGAGCAAAAGCAGAGTGCCATGCATTTTCAGTCACAACGCGTATAGATAGTTGTTCATCTTTGTCTGCTCCTGCGTATAAATCTTGGACAAATAATTCTGTCCTTGAGTTTAGGTGATTTCTTACTTTGATTCGTAAGTTGTCAAAAATCTCTCGTGTTATTGGAACATTCACATCGCCCCACCAAATATCTTCTTCAACAAGATCTTCACGCACTATGAATTTATCATTGGGCGATCGGCCGGTTCTATCACCAGTTTCAGTTACTAAAACACCGTGCTTACTTAGTACACCTTCATTCCTTTCGATTGCCTTTGAAATTAATAATTCGCCAGGTAAATTCCAGTGGACATCTCCATTTGGTTCAAGTCCATGTGAGTCTAATCCAACATGTCCGCGTAAAACGTGGCTCCCACCTAGGTGTGTCGTCACGCACTATCGCGACCGCGGCCGCTCTTAGAATGCTGCGGTCCCTATTTTTTATACAGATAATTTGGGTATTAATGATTAATTGGAAAAATTTAGTAAAATTGAAGAAAAAACTATGTCTGTTTATTTTTTAGAGTAGCTGGAGGCAAAGGATGATTAGTGTCATGTTGCTAGAAAATAATAGGTGGTAGCATGGATATTTGGAGTACAGTTGTAGCATTATGTCTGGGCTTGGGTTTGTCAGCAGCTTGTGGCTTCCGTGTTTTTATTCCTCCACTTGCTATGGGTATAGGGGCTAGAGCAGGATTGATGAATTTAGGTGAATCTTGGGCTTGGATGAGTGAAACATGGGTCATCATNGTATTTGTTGTTGCTACGTTATTGGAAATTTTTGCTTATTATATTCCTTGGTTAGATAATTTACTTGATACCATTACGACCCCTTCNGCTATAGTGGCAGGAATAATTGTAACATCNGCTAGTCTTGATGGAATAGATCCTACATTGCAATGGATTCTTTCTATNATTGCTGGCGGGGGGACNGCTGGTACAATTCAACTTGGAACGGTNGCAACANGAGCGGTNTCTACTGCTACAACAGGTGGTATTGGAAACCCAATTGTTAGCACAGTCGAAGCAGGNGCATGCATATTTTGTACAATACTAGCATTATTGTTGCCCATAATAGCAGCATTTCTTGTGGTTGGATTGATTATTTTTGCAATCAATAATCTTGTAAACAGACAGAAAAAACCACACCATTCGCCAATTTAAATAATATTGTATATAATGATAAAATATAATCATATTGAGGGCGACCTTGATGGATGAGGTCCTTTTCCCGGATATATACCGGGGCATAGTTAATGGATGAAGATGATTCAGTAATTCGTAAGCGTGCCTTTGATATGGGGGGGGGATTAGACCTCTCTAATTTTCTAGATGAAGAAGCTATTGAGGAGGTCAATACGGCTGCACTTCCAGAACCTAAAACAGAAACTAAGCAGCCTGTTGATGAAGCGATGGGTGAGATGTTTAATCCATTTTCAGAAACTTCACAACCAGGTGATATACAAAGAGACGGGACTGTCTTATCATCACCGGAAATTGATACAATAACAGAACTTGCTACAACGGGTGAGAAGCGATTACATTGGGGAATCATGGTTAGCATGATTCTAGTATATTCGGTAGTTGGTTGGTTAATTGGAACTACGATGCCCCCAATAATTGGTTTGTTTGGATTACTAGGGTTAGCAATTTTAGGTTTTGTTCTGGGTGAAAGGTGGGTACCTGATTCAGGAATGAGGATGCTAGGGATTACATGGGTCATCATTACAATGAAATTGCTATATGGTCTTGCTATTGATTTACATCATTGGGATTTGTGGGGTGTTTTTCCAATAGATCCAACAATGTTAGGTGTTGTATTATTAGGTTTAGTTGCCCTTAATGTGTGGGTTTCATATCATCATGATGAGGATGCAATTGCAGCTCAGGCAACACTTGTATTGTTAGCTATTGGTTCTAGTGCTGGTGCTGTATATGGGCAGATGGGAGTTGCGATTGGTATTATTGTTGCAACCCTGTTATTGCATGGTTTAGCATGGCATCGTCAAAGCGGTAATCTTGCTTCATTAGGTATAGCAGCATCAAATATTTGGATTGGAGTTCATGCATTTAGTCAAGATTGGACTATAGGCGCATTGAAGATTGTACGTTTTGATGATGTACTTCTGTTATTCCTACTACTTGGGGGTATTAATGCACTAAATGCAGCAATAGCGGCGAAATTCTCTAAGAAAGAAAATTGGTTTAGTGATGCATTATCATTAGCAGGGCTTGGTAGGCCCGGTTTATGGTCAGTCTCAATTGGTTTAGGTATGATTGGAGCGTTGTTGGCAATATCTGCTAACCGAGCAGATACAGCCTATTCTTTGGCATTAATCATGATGCTTCTTGCTTGTTTTGGCGGTTCTTATTTAATTGTAAGAGGTGTTTCAAAAGACAGAGTATTAACTCCTTTAGGAATAGGTTTGCCGTTTTTGATTTTGATATTAATGGTACAAGAAATCGGTCTCTTTTCAGCACCATTTGAGATTGGTAGTTATGAAATTTTTACTGCTACATCAGCGCTTCTAACAGCATTTGTTTTGTTAAACAATCAGTCACTTGTTAGTGACCATGTTTTGTGGGGTGGGAGTGTAGTATTAGTTATTCTAATGACAATTTTAATTCCATCTCATCCGAGTTCGCAAGGTGGTGATGGTGGAAAATTATTATTCATATCTCTAGGGATAATTCACTTAGGAACTGGAGTATTATCATTGTTAAGAAAATCACCATCATTGGCAGGGGTGACAATTCTAGTTCCTTGGGTATGGGTTATTCTAATCACTTTCTGGACTACAGGCGCCCGCACTTTCAATGCTGCTAATCAATCTTGGGAATTAGCATCTGGTGTTGTTGGATGGGATGGTTGGTATCTTACATATTTTCTAATTTTTGTTACAATTCTTCAGTATCCTGTAAACCGTTCATTGGGTGATTCAGGAGTTAATTTAGCTGCCCGTTTCGTTGGCCTCTCAGAATTAGGTGCTAGACTTCGTGATAGTGGTATGTTGAAGTTGTGGAATTTAAGTTTCATAATGTCATTAATTGTTTGGCTTGCAGTAACTAGGGAGGGAGAAATGCCTGGTTATGGTTTATTATTTGGATTAATAGTCATACTTACTATACATATTTTTGCAGAGTGTAAAGGGGAACATCAAGACAACCCTCGTGCATTGATAATATTGTTTGGAATAGTTTCATTGTGGTTTCAATGGAAATTTGGATTGGATGCTGCTTGGATGATTATGATTGTATCAGCACTGGGTTCATTGGTAATATTTGGTAAAGACCTTGAAGTAGAGGAAATCTTGAGTTTGCAAATGGGATTCTTAACTGCTCAAACAATTATATTTACTCTTGATCAATCTACAACTTCATTACTAGATGGCGAAATACTTCTTGAAGCGAATTTAACAGGTTGGGTAATAATTTCCATGGTCATAATTACCCTCGGTCTTTATTTGCCTCGCGCGGGAAAAATGGAAAAATTACTCAAGCCAGCAGCAACATCTGCCATGATGCTAATTGCAACAATTTGGGCAATGATGGCAGATGGAATGATATTCTATCAATTATTAATTGCTTGCTTATTGTTTGTATTTTCAGGTATTTGGTTAGCAGCACAAGGTGAATTGCGAGCCGAATTAAAGGCTGTAAGTGCTAGAGATACTAGAAGAGAAAAATTTTCACAGATTAATAAAATACAAAATATATTGGAACAAAACCAACCAGACTTGTTGTCAAAAAATCTACTTTCTGGTGGTGCAGATAGTTCCACTAGTAATCAATCCTCAGCACTTACAGTGTCATTAAATCAAGAATCAGTCCCTTCAATTACTAAATCAAGTCGGACCTATCATTTTGATTCTGAGGAGTCTGCAGCATCTGCCGCGTTAGGTGAAAGTTCTCCAGAGGTGGTTTCTCAAGCAGTATCTGTTGGTAAATTAAAAACAGTTTCACCTGAATTATACATGCAAGCAGAAAGGATGAAAAAGCGTTCAAAAAGACGTGGTAAATTGTCAAATGAGGAGTTACTTTACGGTGATATTCACCACAAACCAGTGATTGTGTTAGCATTTATTGCAGGTATAATTCTGTTTGGAATTTACATTGTTTGGAGTTTAGGTTCTGCTTCTGCAGGTATTTTAGTTGTTAGTGGAACGATTAGTTTGATATTTATTGGAATATCTCGTTGGAGAGCAAGCTCTAACGATTTAACATTGCCAGACGTGTTAGGAATTGAGACTCCTTTTGCAGCAACAATTGCTGGCCTTACTTTGATGCAATTCACTGGCCGGCTAGCCCCTGGTGCAACTATGGGTAACCAGTTGGATTTTGCAGTTTTTGCAATAATAGTGTTATTAATTATTGGTGTTTCTTTAACAGGAAGAAAGGATTTGGTTCACAGAATCCCCTCTGCAATTGAGTGGTACATTGCCACTTTAGCTATTTCTCGTTGTGCAGGCGCAGTTATGGCAGGAACAATGCCATTACCAATTTTGACAGACCCATTAACTCCTCTTGATGGTGGTACTACACTTTCCTATACATTGCCTTGGATTCTAGTTGAAATTGTTTTACTGATATGTGTATTTGGTTGGGATTGGATTGAAGGAGTTAGACGTAAAAATGGATTGCCAGATTTCCACGGCGCCGCTGGTAGAGGAGGTTTGGTCATATTAATCACAATATTATCAATAGGCCCAGTTGCAATTTTAGCAATCATCCTTTGCATTCGTAGGAGCGTTCAATGGCAACAACCTGCAGCAGTTGGAATAAGCATACTTGCAATAGTAATGGCGTCACGTTCAATTGCAAGCATGTATCATGATCTAATCCCATATGTTTCTTACTTGATGATTTTATTGGGGGCGATTTGTCTATTCAATCTGGCAGCTACGGTACCAATGAGAAAACCAGCGTGGTCATCAGTTTGGTCATGGGATGCGCATTTATTACTTCCACTTGGTTTGTTATTTGTTTCAGGTGTTAGTGCATATCTAGTAATATCAGTGCTATCACTTTCCTTAGCAATTTGGGTTACTGGTATTCTTCAGTTGCGCCGTTCTTTGAGGGTTTGGGGTGCTGCGGATCTGATTATTGCATTAGTAATTGCAGCACTTGCAGCACAAGGACAAATAAATTCCACTTCCTTGTTATTGATGGGTATTGCATTGGGTGTAGAATTAGGGATAATCGCATGGCTTGGACAAAAACATGAAGGTCAAATGGCATCATCTTAGGATATCATTCAGTCCATATCTTGATTTGAGGTGACATCTACCCGGTGTTGTGCCCGGACCATGGATTAGTGACGAGCCCGAGGANCCTCCAGTTCCTTTAGGNCTCAATGAAATGACGATTCCGCGNGCAGCAATCATTGTTTCTTTAGGAACNATTGTAATGATTTTGCTATCTGTTATTTGGATTGGTTGGGGTGTTTATTCNTTTTTAGGACAAATGGAAGAACCTTTTGCTACTGTAGATGANTCATCTATCAAAGAAGACGGTAGGTGGGCTTGGGAAACTATGCTTTTGTTTGATACATGTGAGCCAAAAGATGACGCATGGGATTGGCCAGAGAATCTATCAGCTCAAGATGAACCATTTTGGTTACCCGGGGAGTTATCTTGTGAATGGCGTCATCATGGTGTAGGGGATACAGCAGTGGTTGCAGTTAACAATGCAGGTAATCAAACACTGGAATTGCAAGCGTTGGTAGACTCAGACTCAGTCTCGATATCTTATCCTTCAGGCGGATTAATTGAGGTGGGTGCAGATAGTGCTGAAATGTTGGTATTAGAATTAAATTCAGATGTTGATGAAGAAATTTTCAACGTGATGGTTTCCCACCCTACAGTGGAAGGTGCTGTAGTAAAATTAGAAATTACTTTGCTTGCTGATAATGATTGGGCTCTTCATGTAGATTATGGAGATCATTTGAATGTTCATTACAAGGTATGGATTTCTGATACCGGAGAGGAACTAGATGAAGGAGATTTGCCAGTTACTGCTGGTTCAGAACCAACGTGTGATTTGGGCGCCCCTAGTGTATGTTACATCAAAGGCTTTCATTGGGGTGTGATTGGTTTAGATTGTGATGTATTCCGATGTGGTTTATCAGATGGGACAACTCATACAGTAATACTTCCACCAGAACTTGCTTACAAAGATAGACCAGATAGAGAACCAGCAAATAATCAGTGGTTGGTGTTTGAGTTAAGCATTAATGAATTATTATTATGAATAAATAGGGTTGATTAAATGTCTAAACATACAGCCCTTCCTTTGAATTCCGATGTTTTGGGATTTGCCGAAATAATTTCACCTAGGGGCATTGAAATTGAATCTAGTGATGAAATTCAGCAGAATCTTTTCCAAACAGAAAAAATGAGGAGGTTATCTACCCCTTGGTCTGTATGTTTAACAAGGGCAGAAATACTATCAGATTGTAAAGTTGGCAAAGGAATAATTGTTGATCCAGCATGTGGCTCAGGTTCTCAATTATTTGCTTATTGTAAGGAATTAAATCGTCCAGGATTAGGTATAGAATTAGATGCAGATTCAGCAGTCCTTTCTGCCGCGAATGGTTATTTAATTTCACAAACATTAGACTCTGATTGGGCAAATAATTCACTTGTTCTAGTAGGTGATGGTAATGCATCAGTTTCTGCATTAAAAGAAATGGAATTAACAGGCCGCAGTGTTGCAGTATTACATGTTGATCCGGCTCGCCCCCAAGACGCTCAAAAACATGCTTTAAATGAAATGCAACCATCAATTAATGAGTTATTAGATAATTGGGCAGACAATCTTGTAATTGGTAGTCAAGGCCCAGCAATAATTATTGATCTTTCTCCAAGATTGCTGCCGGAACAACAAACTGAAGTTGAACAAATTTTACTTCAGCATTGGCCCAAATCTCCAATGACTTGGGAATGGGTATCTACAGGTAGAGGTAGGATTGATCGACTGACTATATGGTTTGGTTCAGCAGCAGTTATAGGATTTCCTGCTAGAATGTTACGCCTTCTTCCAGATAGCTCAGTAGTTAGTATTGCAGGTACACCAGTGATTGCAGAAAAGAATACGGTTCAAATTCCCAAAGAAGGTGATTGGTTAACAATTGTTGATTCTGCATTGCTTTCATCTGGTCTTCAACGGCAATGGATCAGGGAAGCATTACCTCCAGAAGCGAGCTATAGTTGGGTTAGAGTTTCTGGGCGCCGGCCAATGTTGCTTTCTAGTATGCCATTAATGATAGATAAATCAGTAGTTAGGGCATTCATTTCTTCAACAGGGGAAGTAATGAGTCGTTTGAAAGTCGAACCTACAATTGAAAACATATCTCCAATCATTGTCTCTTGTAATTATGCATATTTGTCTAGATTAACCCTAAGATGCAAGATTAATCCTTCAATTCAACCCCAGTTGCAATCTAAATTAGATGTTGGTTTAAAGGAGCATTCTAGGGGCAAAGATGGATTTTTGGTTGATGTTGAAACATCCAATGAGATTGCTTGGTTTATTTGTCGCGAGCCATAATTTTGCAATAATTTTGATAGATACCGAATCGTCTTTGTTATATAGGGCTGGTAGGTCGCAAAGCCGCTACAATGTAGCCACTGGGCAACTAGTGTACTCGGGGGAACCGATTATGGCAAAAATAGATGAGAGCGAACTTGGCGATGATTTCAGATATATTCTGAGGCTTGCTATGGCTGATGTTGATGGAATGAAACCAATTGGTTTAGGATTGACTTCGATTACCGGAGTAGGACATCGTACTGCTACAGCACTGTGTGAAATTGCTGGTGTTGATAAGAAGAAATTAGGTGGAAATTTATCAGATGATGAACTTGGTAAATTAAGCGATGCCATAGAATCGTATGCTGATGAATCAGTGTCAGGAGTACCAACTTGGATGTTGAATAGGCAATGGGATTTACATTCTGGTGCAGAGATGCACTTATTTTCACAAGATGTGAGTATGGTTCAGAAAGAGGATATTGATCGTCAACGTGCTGTTAAGAATTACCGTGGTATTCGTCATGCACTTGGAAAAAGAGTTCGCGGACAGAGAACAAGATCTAATGGCAGAACTGGATTGACACTTGGTGTCCAGAGGAAGAAGTGAGGTGATTTATTATGGGACATCCAAAGTTTAGTCGTAAAGTATGGCAGGGTCCGAAACATCCTTGGCAAGCAGAAAGGATTGAAGAAGAAAGGACGCTAATCCATAATTATGGTTTGAGAAATCATAGAGAAATATGGAAGGCGCGAAGTAAACTTCGCCGGTGGAGATCCAATGCTATGAAATTGATTGCAACTGCAGATACAGGTGAAGGTCACGTATCAAAGGAAAAATCAGACCTTATTACATCATTACATCGTCGCGGTCTTCTTCCAGAAGGAGCATCACTTGATGACGTTTTACGCCTAAATGTCGAACACGTGTTAGCTCGTCGTTTGCAATCTCAAGTTTATTACAAGGGATTAGCATCAAGTCCAAAACAAGCAAGGCAATTGTTGATTCACGGTCACATATCTATTGGTAATCAAGTAATGACAGTGCCTGGATATATTACAACACGAGATGAAGAAGCAGCACTACAGTATAATCCAACATCAGATTTGTCAAATGAACAACATCCTTTGCGCATGGAAATAGAATCAATTCGTTCTCAAGCATCTTTCGAATCAGATGAAGAAGAAACCACCCTTGAATTGAGAAGTGGAACACCAACAGCAGAAGAAGTACAAGAAATCGCCGCCGCTGCAGCAGCAGCACCAAGTGCAGAGGGGGGTGAATCCTAATGTCTCGAAAATGTATCATTAATATCTTCAGTTCTTACAACAATATTTTGATTACTGCTACAGATCAAACTGGTGCAGAAACAATAGCAAAATGTACTGGCGGACAAGTTGTCGGTGCAAAGAAAGGCAGTGACAAAGGCAGTCAATTTGCTGCAATCCGTGTAGCAGAAAGAATTGCAGAATTAATTCAGGAGAAAGGATTTAGTCAAGCAGTAGTACGTTACCGTGGTCAAGGCGGTAATAAGAGCCCTAACACGGGGCCAGGTGCACAACAAGCTGTTAGAAGCCTCACTCGTGCTGGGATTCAAATTCAAAGAATTGAAGATTGTACTCCAAGACCACATGACGGCACGAAAAGAAAAGGCGGTAGGCGTGGACGGAGAGTTTGATTAGAGGTGAATAAGATGTCAAAAATTAAGATATTATCAGAAGAAGACCATTCAATGAAAGTTTTAGTTTCAAATAGTGATAGATCATTTGTTAATGCTTTGCGCAGAACTATGATTGCAGACGTACCTAAATTTGCAATTGATAGCATGAGAATTGAATTGGGAATGTTCAAGGACGAAGAATCAGGTGAGTACTATGAATCTAATTACGCAATTTCTGATGAGCAACTAGCTCATAGATTTGCTATGCTACCAATCCCTACTTTCCACAGTGATTTCTATTTTCAGGAAGAGTGTCCATCTTGTATGGATTTAGTTGAAGATCAACGGGGTTGTCCATCTTGTCAAATAATTTACACAGTTTCTTCAGCTGGTGTAGATGGTGGAAAAATTGTAGAGGCATCAGAACTCAATGTGATTGGCGATCGAAGATTGGATATTCCTGATGCTTTTGGAAAAATTCCATTAACTAAATTGTATGAAGGCCAAGTACTCCATGCTTATTTTTATGCAGTAATGGGAAGAGGTCGTGATCACGCTAAATTTTCACCAGTATCAGGTGTTACATTTAGAAGCCGTCAACATGGTGTGATGAATGTCAAATCAAGATCAAAAATGTTGTTTGATTTAGATTTAAATATTACAGCAAAAGATTTTGATAAAGATGGTAAAATTACCGATATAGAGAAAGTTGATTTGCTAAGGAATGACCTTAACCACGTTGGTCCAGGTACAGATTTAGAATCTGAATTTGATGGGGCGATTAGTTTAGAGGATGTTGATGGCGAATACATTTTCAAGTTTCAGACAGATGGTTCCATGAGTGCCCGAACATGTTTCGAGCAAGCCTGTACTCAATTAAAAGATAGATTTGAATCATTAACCGTTCAACTTGCAGATGCTTTTTGAGAACATCAATTATCTTTTCTTCAATTAAATCGGGTGTCTATGGTGGCCCCATTAACTGCAGAAGCGTCTGCATCCGGCCACATCACTTTGCTGTTTAGCATTCAAGATTCATCACCTCAACTTTTAGAACAAGGAAGTCGCGGGGTTGGTCTATGTATTGATGCAGATCAACCAACTTGTAAGGTGGTTGTTCAAGGGTATAAAAAAAGAGAGAATATTAAGAATTATCAAGAATTAACTGAACTACATAAGGCAGTAATTTCTGAAATTTCAGTTATTAACTCTGATGTATTGAATTATTATTGGCAAATTCAGCAACAATGTTCGTTACCTCACCAACAAGGGTTTGGTTTGTCAGCATCAGGGGCATTAGCTAGTGCATTTGCAATTCAGAAAGCACTGGGCCTTGAATTGGCAATTTCTTATCAGCGTTCATTCCATATTGCTCATTTAGTTGAAAGAAAATTATCAGGGGGATTGGGGGATGTTGCTGCATTATTAGCAGGTGGAGTAGATATTAGAATAGAGCCAGGATGCCCTGAATTATCAGATGGTTTTGGTGCCCAAGGGAAGGTAAATTCTTGGAAAAAAAATTTCCCTATGTTAGTTGCTTGGAGGAACAAAAAAACCCGCCACACATCTTCTTATATCGATAACCCAGAATGGAAATCAAAAATCCGTGAATGTGGGGAGAAGCAAATGAATAGATTGTCTAAAGGAGATTGGGGGTCGTTTCGGTGGAGTGAAATACTCAATGCTTCGTCTTTGTTTTCAATAGATTCAGGACTTGCAACAGATGCAAATCGTGCAGAATTATTAGACATTTCAAATGCAGCAATAACCGAATTAGATGTTAATGCAATTCCTCAGTTATGTATGTTAGGTGAGAGTGTAGTTGTCCTCCCCAATAATCTTGATGATCTTGTTTCTATTGGAGATTTAGAGCAAATTTCCGAATATTTATATTCATATCAATTAGAAAGTAAAATAGTTTATTTGTCAAATGAAACTCTAAGATAGTACAAATTTATTCCTTATTCATTATTGACATGTCAAGGGGTGTTTGGTCAAGCATTAATACACCAGGTATCTTCAAATCTTTACAAAAACTGTGCCGGTATACTATTGCCCCCACCCCCCATTCTTCGATATATCTGTTCATTTGTTTTTTTGTTTTCTTTTTTGTGAAAGATAAATTAGCACCATAGAAGTTTTTTGCATCTATCCAAGCAATGGGTTCTCCATTGATAACTAAATTATCTAAAATTAAAAAATCAGGAGTATTAACAGGTCTACCGTGTTCTTTCTGTTGTTCTTTCAATAAATCTTCTTGCCTGCGATAATTAATTCCTAAATCATCCAATAAATTCCCCACAACTACTTCAAACAAATCAGCCTTTTTGGCAGTATCTCCTTGGTCTACATTAGTGACACGATCTTTTTCCTCAGCCATTTTGAATTCTTTTGCATCTCTTTCAGACATTTTTTCTTTTGGTTGTCTTAAAGAATCCCGAATTTTTACTTTAGACCACCCCCGTGCAGTTAATATTGCTCTAAAAATAGCAACAGGGGGAAAATCAAATCGCCTAGAAAGTTGTAAGACATTTTCTCCATTATTATATCGTTTAAGTAATGTATTTGATTTAGACATCATTTTGTGATGGCCATAAACTGCTTTTTCTTGCATTAATGCCTTACGCAAAGACAGTCCTTGTTCAATTGACATATTATGAGGAACTAATTTTTCTGCTATTTCATCTACATGTTCGTCATCTAAAAATCCCCATTCTCCAGGGATGGTAACTAAATCACATGCCTGTCTTTCAGTATTCCTTTTTATTGGGTTTACTTTCCAATTATATGAGATATCTGCAGGCGCAGGCTCGATTACTTTTGGAAAACCCAATGGTTTTGGTATTGTTTCAAATCTTGACATTGCTTTTTCTCTAGCTTCAACCCAAATTGATGAATTATGATAATCATCTTTTCCACCTCTAGAAGAAGAGCGATTTCTTCTTCGCTCACTATTATATCGGTTCTTCTTTTGTTTGTTGTTTCGGTGGCTGTCGTCTTGTCTGTTGTCTCCGTTCACTAATGTTGGGGGGTAGCCTACCCTTTTTCAACCCCCTTCACAATTATTTTGTTTTTTTATGCTTGAGAAACCATTTTTTGAATTTTAATTATAATTTAAATATATGCGATTCCAGGTTCAGATGGGAAAGCAAACTTTGCTTTACCGCCAACATCTTCCCCATTACCTACTAAATAAATGCTAATTTCATTTATTCCTAATTCATTAGCTAAGAAATCACTAGCAGAAGTAAGGATTTCCACTTCATCAAGTCCTGCTTTAATTACATCTTTTTCAGAAGGTGACCATTTGTACATCTGTTTCATAATTCGCTTCCATGCACTTGGAATTAATGGCCTAATTTCTTCATCTTGAGAAAATGGTCGTGACATGATTTCTTTCATTGCTTGTTTCATGGGGAAATCGTTTTCCAGTAATTCGATGCCTGTTCTTACTAGTGATGCTTTCCATTCTTCAGCACATTGAATAGTTACAGAAGACAATTCCTGATCAATATGTCTTTCAGCAAGTGTTTTCATTTGACGGGCCTGATCTAGAATTAATTGTAGAAATTTTTCACTAGCAAGTGTTTCATTATCATATGGTTCTGATTCTAAGAAGTTAATTTTAGCAGTCGCAACTAATCCTTCTCCTCCTGCAATTGACCAAATTTCTTCTGAAATATGTGGGGTTACAGGGTGCATCATTTTAGCCCAATCACATAGTAATGAGCGCCCTAGTAATCCATTATTACCCCCTCTTCTAATATACCAAACAAAATCAGAATAAACTTCGTAGTGGC
>PBXQ01000010.1 GCA_002727675.1 Thermoplasmata archaeon
TCTCAAATCCACCCGTTTCAGTTGTTGAATCCTGATTATTTTCTTCAATAATCTTTTCAGAATCTGGATTTGACTCAGTGTTATTTTCATTTTGTGGTGATTCTTCTGGATTTGTTTGGTTTCCAGTTTGGTTTTGAGTATTGTTGGAAGTTTCATTACTTGATTGATTTGTGGTTTGATTAGTGTTATTGTTTACTGGATTATTATAGGTGCATGAACCATCATCAACTTCTGCAAGTGGGTCATAGTTGGTTGCATTTGAGTTTGTGCACCCTTCAATAGGTTCAGGTTGAGGGAATTGGCATGAACCATCATCAACTTCTGCAAGTGGGTCGTAGTTGGTTGCACTTGAGTTTGTACACCCTTCAATAGGTTCAGGTTCAGGTTCAGGTTCTGGTTCCTCTACCTCCTCATAATTGCAAGACCCGTCATCTACTAATGCACTAGAGTTGAAATTATTCGCTAACGAATTGGTACAGCCTTCAAGGGGAATGGTTGGATGTTGGAAATCCCAATCGGTTCCTGCTGTCCAAGGGTTTGAGCAATCTGGTGAATATGCACCGGCCCCTATCGTAGCTATTGCAGACCCGGGAACTGGGCAGAAATTGTGATTCAGAGTATCAGTCAATTGAGACTCAACACTTCCACCTGAGTCCAGATATCCATTGAAATTAGCGGAATAATTTCCAGGTACAGGGTAATTGGAATAGTTGTCCTGTCTATGAGATGAAATTCTATCTGCTGCATTCGCAAAAAATGTTGAGTTTTCATTTCCACCATCTCCTATGACTATGATATTGTTTTTCTCATTGCTTGGTGAACCAGGTTCTACTCCAAAGACAGTGTTATGTGATATATTGTGATAATCACCCTTAACCATGATTCCTCCAGCAATATTCCATGCAACATTATGGTGTATTGTTGCATTCCTACCTTCGTTGGTACCACCCATTGGCCCATCCATCCGAATCCCATATTTTGGAGTATCATGAATCCAATTGTAAGCAATCATCGCATCGGTCTGTTGACCCATCATCAATTGAACAACAGCTCCATCGGTCTGAAGATGTCCAGTATTAGAAATGTCATTGTATTCTACAGTGGCAGCATTTCCTGGATTGATTACAGAAGATGCGCCAGTGTTGTGAATTGTGTTATTTGAGAATACATTATCACTACCTCCAAAATAAACAGTAGTCATCAAACTAACAGAATCAGTAGAGGTCCAATCAATGTGATAGAAGTAACAATTGTCAACGGTATTTTCACCTCCATATAGTTCGAAGGCACCTCCATCTGTGTAAAGAAAAGCAGAATTTTCGATGCTGCTTCCAGATGTACGATCAAAACGAGATATCCAGCGTTCGGAACTATCTTCTCCTGCAATTCCAAGACTCCGTTTTGACGTGCTCGGATAAAGTAAGGTTGCATTACGAATAATAGAATCATCACAGTTGTCAAATTTGAAGGTACTAGCAAAGAATTCAAATCCTTCAATAACCACTTCGTTACTATCAAGACAGCTCATAGAATAAGGCTGTGTTTTGACTCTAATGTTCATGTCATTCGGGTTTTGTCCATTTGGAGTCATGAAGTATATTGTAGTATTTTCACGATCAAAGAACCATTCTCCAGGTACATCGAGTAACTCAAGTTTACCTTCTAAGAAATAGCGATGATGCTTTGTCTTCCAACTTTCCACAGGTTCGTAATGCATCATAGCATTGCTCTGATTATATTCAGTAATTACCCGACTCCAGGATTTGAAAGATCCAACGTTGAGAACAGCAATTGCTCCAACAGGATCAATCCCACTGGCATTTAGGCCAACGTGTCCTCCGTCAACAGGTCCAGCGTCGATGATTTCTCCATTCACATAAGGGTAAACCCAACTGTTATTCGCATCTTTGAATTTGTCACGCTCCATCGTTCCTTCTGCCCAGTTGTGGGTGATGTTGAATACACTCCCATCAGTAAATTGGGCATTTGGCCATCGAGCTGGAATCATTTCTTCTCTGTCAACGAATAACTGCCAGGCATCAACTCCAACATCGATGCTGTGAATTGTACCCTCATCGACTACGCTGAAATTTTGCCATATACCTCCTAAATCAGATTGTACGTCAGCAGAACCATCCAGTATTACTCGTGAACCATCAGTTTTTATTTCGATTTGATTAAGGTCAGAAAATGTGACAGATTCCTGATAATTTCCACTGTGGACTATTACTTTCCCTCCATCCTCAAGACGATCTACAGCATTCTGAATATTCTTTATTGGACAGGCAGATGAACCAATGTATGAATCATTACCATGCGATGCATCAACATTCAGAGGGCTGTCATCGCTTAACTCTCCAAGTACACAAGCGCCAGAAATTTCAGAATGCGGAAACAAAAATACACCAACACTATGAGCAGGTAATGTGAACCTATGTTCTTCATCCATTACCACACCATTCAATGAATCATTGGCAACCCATTTCAAATCCAAATCGAATTGCGCAGATGTAATTCCACGGTTCATTGCAATGATTGCTTGATCTGTCGTTGTCGTCATAGACCATGCAATTGTATCTGTATCGTTATGCAAAGATGCGTATGCCCCTCGCCTCAGTGCTTCAGATTCAAGTCTTAATTGTGCAATATCGCTAACGTTTTCCATAAGTGATAATTCTCTATTATTTATGTTAGAATTATTTCTCCACATGTGGCGATTATCTGGATCCGCTCCACCAAATTCTCCGTATTCATCTCCTTGGTAAATTAGAGGAGCGCCCGGTGTGGACAGTAGCCAAGTGTATGCTTGTAAGGCTGCTTGGTAAGGATAATCTCCACCAGGTTGGCCTGGCAATCCATCTTCTTGCCATTGATTCCATTCATCATTAGTTCCTGAATCAGCACGACTAGTAAATCTTGGAACATCATGGCTTCCGATAAACGGAACCATTGTTGAATCAATGGCATATTGATCTTGGCTTCTCGCTGTCCAATAATCGAGATGTTGGTAATCCATATTACCAGAAGTGAATACATTGTCAACAACCGCGTGATATAGCACGAAATCAGCTTGTCCATCTAGTCCATTTTCACCCATATATCGGTTTATCATTCCATATTCATCTTGATTATCTACAAGGTTGTGACCAGCCCAACCCATTGCTGTTTCTCCTTTTAGGTAGTAATCAGTCCCCATTGTTTCAAATCTTTCTTTCACTTGAGTTGCAAAATTGAATATTGCCAAGTCATCTACATGTTTGACAGCATCAATACGAGCGCCATCCAAATCAAATCTTTCAAGCCACCAAAGCCCATCTGCCATCATTTGTTCAGAAGCATTCCTATTCTTCCAGTTGATGTCAGGCATGTAAGTACGGAATTGACAATCTAGACGGTGTTCTGTCCAATCACAATTCTGCGTCCCACATAGACAACCTTGATTGAACCAATCTGGGTTGTTGGAGTAGTATGGGTGGTCTTCATGAACATGGTTTACGACAAAATCTCCCATTACTCGAATCCCATGTTCGTGAGCTGCAGAAATCAAATCTTCCAAATCAGCTTCAGTTCCAAGACGAGAATCTACGCTTCTAGGTTCTGTTGGCCAATAGCCGTGATAGGCCGAAACTTGATGTTGCCCATCTCCAGCAACTCCAGTACCATTTGCTGCTGTATTGAATGGAGTAAGCCATAGGGCATTTACTCCAAGGTTGTTGAAATAACCCGATTGAATCATCTGCGTAACGCCTTCAAAATCTCCCCCCTGCCAGTCTGCGCCGTGTGCTGCATTTGTTGTAGCGGGGTTGTTTGACGAATTTCCATCTACGAATCGGTCAGTCATTATCATGTATATGAGTGCATCATCCCAGATGAAATTTGCTTGTTCCCCAATCCAAAAAGGTAGTATTAATTCATCAGCATTAGCATTATTTTCATCATTAGCATTTACCCTTAATGTGTATTTCCCATCGGATAAATTATTGATTTCTACGTTAAACTCCCAATTATTTGAATCCCAAGTTCCAGTTATGGGGGATTCTGAAAAATCATGTATTAAGGTAGCATTGATCGTATTTGGATTTGCTTGATTACTTCCAGCCCAATACAAAATTGTAGCATCTAATTCATCAGAATTTATGTTATATGATTCCAAACTGATTGCAGGCTTGCTAGTATTTTCTACGCGCACGATTGAGTTTTCATGTTGTCCACAATATCCTCGATAAGTATTGTAATTATCAAATCTGTAATCATTACCATCAATTACGAATTTGTAGCAATATAACCCCTCATCAAGAGAAATACTAGTGGTCCATTTCCCAGTGTTGTTATCTAGAAATAGGTTGGTGGTATTTCCCCAATCCCATTCACCAATTACGCTAACAGTATTTGGTTGATTTTCTCCAATGTTTGGTTCCCATGAGAATTCTGTCAAACTTTCTCTGACCCTAATTGGGGATTTTGTATTTCCACCTTCAACTTCCATTAAAGGAATAATTGCAAGCATCATTAATGCTACTAAAAACCAGCATTTCCCACTTTTCATAATTTCACCTATCTTCGAAGATACGGTTTGCCGTATCAACAGTTTCGTTGATATGTTTGCACAAGAAACCACGTACAAATTCATTGGCTGGATTATTGTATACTTCTAGTGGTTCAGCATGTTGTTGCAATTTCCCACCATCAAGTATTGCAATTCTATCCGCCAAAACCATAGCTTCAATTTGGTCATGTGTTACATATACCGTTGTAGTTCCAAATTGATCATGAAGTCTACGAATTTCTGTGCGCATTTGATTCCGCAATTCAGCATCTAAATTAGAAAGTGGTTCATCCATTAACAGAACCCTGGGTCTACGAATTCCAGCTCTACCCAACGCAACACGTTGTCTTTGTCCTCCTGACAACTCCTTTGGCTTCTTGTCTAATTGTTCTGTCAAGCCAAGTAGTTCAGCATATTCCAGAACTCGTTTTGATATTTCATCATCTGAAAGTCTGTTTTCTCCTTTTTCCATCCTTAATCCAAATGAGAGATTTTCAGAGATTGTCATGTGTGGATAAAGTGCATAACTTTGGAAAACCATTCCTACACCTCTAGCACTAGGTGGTAAATGATTGATTTTCATCCCATCAATCAATATTTCACCTTCAGTAATATCTTCTAGACCAGCTAGCATTCTCAAGGTGGTGGATTTACCACAACCAGATGGCCCTAATAGGACTAAAAACTCCCCATCTTTTACTTCTAAATTCAAATCTATTACTGCTTCAAATCCATCTTCATATCTCTTAGTCACGCCTTTGTAATCTACACGTACCATTGTATCACCCCTTCACTCCGCCTGCAGATAGCCCTTCAATCAAGAACTTCTGGAAGAATAAGAACAGCAAGGCAACTGGTAAACTTACCAGTAAACTCGCTGCTGCGAAATCACCCCACGCCTGTCCGGTGGAGGAAATAAGTGAAGCAAGCCCAACAGGTAGTGTATACATGTCATTAGATGTGTTGAATGTAAGAGCAAGAAGAAATTCATTCCATGCGGCAAGGAAACTGAAAAGCGCAGTTACAGCAATAGCTGGAAGAGATAGAGGTAATACCACTTTAGTGAAAACTTGGAACTGATTACACCCATCAAGAACAGCGGCTTCTTCAAGTTCACGCGGTACTGTGTCAAAGAACCCTTTGAGCATCCATACACAAAGAGGTAATGCTGTTACACAATAAGCCAAAATTAATCCCAAGTGCGAATTCAACAATCCTAGAGATTTCATTACTAAAAAGTAGGGTACGAGAATGATAATTCCCGGGAACATTTGCACAAGTAAGAAGGCAAACATTGACACATCCCTGCCTGTAAATTTGTATCTACTAAATGCGTATCCTGCGGGTATTGCTATAGTTAGGCCAAGTAAACAAGTTCCTAAACTAACAATTAGTGAATTTCCCATCCAAGTCCAAAAGGAATTACTACCTAGTATCTTAGAGAAATGTTCTGTTGAGAAAGAATCTCCAATTCTCCCTCCAAGAGCATTTCCAGGTGAAAGTGCAATGTCAAGAATCCATATTAGTGGGAGAATAGTAATGACTACGAAATGAATTAATGTGATGTGTGCTCCTATATTTTGATGTTTTTCTTTTAATTTATTATTACGTTCTAAACCGTATTCAATGGCTTTAATTGAAAGCTCCTTTGTAGCCCAAGCAGACACAGGTTTACTTGAAATCCACATTAAAGAAATGGTCCCAGGTACAATTAACCATGCTTGCATCCAGATGTTAAACAATGTAATTTCAGTACTAACAAGACGTAAAACGCCTAACACCATAATGCCACCACTTAGTAGCAAGGATAGGTCTTTGCGCCAGCGTAAGTTCGCTTCTGGCAATAATTGGTGTAACGTAATTAGTAAGACACAACCCCCACAACCATACATCAAATTTGTTTGATCCTTTCTTAATATGTCAAAGGTCAGTAGGATTACATTTACGATTATAGATGCCACTAACCAACGCTTGAGGACATGAACTTCGATTGGGGCGTACCAATCTTGTATTACATTTTCAGAACTCATGCAGATGCCTCCGTCGCTTTAGTTTGTTTCATGTAAGTCCAAGAGAATGTTAGCAGCATGAAGAAAATGATGACTGACCATGCTGCTGCAACTCCGTAAGCACCATCTCTGAATGCTATGTCATAGACGTAAGTAATTAGAATATCAGTTTGTCCAGGTTGTCCAAAATATAGGTTAGGACCACCATCAGTCATTAGATAAATGACATTAAACATATTGAAAGTCCAAATGAAACCGAGTAGTGATAGAGGCACAAGAGCGCTTTTCAGATTTGGTAATGTAAGGTGTCTAAATGCTTTCCATCCAGTCACACCGTCAACCTCTGCTGCTTCATACATATCTTGAGGCAGAGCTTGGATTGCACCACTTAATGACATCATCATGAATGGTACACCAAGCCAAATATTGACTAGTATGACAATTATTTGAGCACTTGTAGGATCAGATAGAAAATTAATATCAGTTCCCAAAAGGTCGTTGATTAACCCATCTGGTTGAAACATACCTTTCCACACTAGAACTGAAATGTAAGAGGGCACTGCCCAAGGAAGTAATAAGATAGTTCGGTAAGCTGTTTTTCCACGAACATTATTTCGTTGCAGAACTAGTGCTAAGAACAGACCAAGGCCAATATGTGCTGTGACATTTGCTATTGTCCAAACTAAAGTGAAGAGAGTCACTCGTATGAATCCTGATGAAGCAAAAACATCCCAGAAATTAGATAATCCAATGAATGTTTGTTCACCTAGGTGTGTTTGGTCGGCGTCGGTTAAAGATAGCCAAAACCCGTAAATTACGGGGTAAAATGTCAAAATTGCAAGGGCTAGCATTGCTGGTGCAATGTATAATTGAGCTAATCTAGAATTGACTTTACCTTGTTTTTCATCCCTCCATCTACTGTAACTTAATAGTGCGATCAGTGAGAGTACAATTGCACCTAAAGCAAACATTACAGGAGATGTGTCTCCACTCTCGGGGACATCACTAATTACATCTGTACTCATTTCAAGATTAACTATTGACACACCATCAGCAAAAACTTGGATATTGTGAATCTTGCCTGGAATCATTCCAGTTAGTGTGCAGTTGAATGAATTAGCAGATGGTGGAATAATGGGTGTATGTCCATCTCTAAGCAATTCAATTCCATTGGATGTGCAACTATCAAATCCTTCATTTACCGCCCCAATATTTTCGTCAACCCGCAATTTGGTGTGGATAACACCATCAACTTCAATGGTGTAATTAGAAGCCCCATTTGTTTGAGTTGTAATTTCAATTGTACGATATCCTTCATTTATGATAGGGGGTGCTGCACTTTGTAATCCTTCAATTAATGATATTAATTCGTTATTTGCGTCATCTAAGGCTTGTTGAGGTGTAGAAATTCCGGTATATGCTTGCTCGAATGCAGTAGATAATGGACCATATACTAGAGACATGGATCTAGTTGTGGGTGCTGGTGATCCTAACTTGGTTTGTTCTAGGAATCCAGAAATTACTGGATTATTTTGTATATCATTATCTTGTTCGAGAGTTACTTGAGTTGGCATTGTATAGGTGTCTAGGGCGAAGTCTTTCTGTACAGATTCTGAAGATAGCCAAAGTGCTAGTTCTGTTGCTGCAATTTTGTTTAGGCTTTGTTTACTAACAGTCCACCCCTTGTAAGTAACCAAAGGAGACATTCTTTCATTTGTAGAATTTACAGTAGGTAGTAATGTTTGGCCAATGTTTAATCTACCTGCTTCATAAGTTGCCCAATTCCAGGGGCCATCAACAATCATGGCAGCTTTTGAGGTGATAAATTGATTCTTCATTCCTTCAATTTGTGTACCCGTAGCAACAACTTCGTGTTCTAATTCTAAGTCTAACATCCATTGCATTCCTTCTGCGGAACCAGTTGAATTAAGGCTTGGGTCTCCATTTTCATCAAAGAGGTTTCCACCAAATCCTTCTTGGATTGGGAACCACCAGTATGCGGTCTTGATTGGCAGAGCAAAGCCCTGAATATCTTGGTAGGTCAACTGTTGGGCTGCTGACAATAAGTCAATTTCACTCCATGATTCATCGGGATAATCCAACCCGCGTGCATCAAACAAATCTTTGTTGTAAATTAGAGACAAACAATCTTGACTAGCAGGAACCCCATACAGTGCTTCACCATAACGCATAGCATCTAAGGCGCGCGAATCGAATTGAGAACGCTCCATCGGAGTTAAGTGAGGGCGTAAATCTTCGAGTAGAGGATAACCATCCACGCGAACTTCTCCAATTGAACCTAATTGATCACTTGAGAGGCGCATCAAATCTGGTGCCTGACCTCCTTGTGCTGCTGTCAAAAATAGTTGATCAGCATTACCAAAAGGGACCATCGTAATTTCAACTGTAATGTTAGGATTTGCTGCTTCAAACCCTCTAACTGCATTGGTGAATGTTTCCTCTTCTTTACTTTCAGCAGCAAAAGTATGCCACACCTCAAGTGTGATAGGTCCTTCATCACTAATTGAAAATTGAACTTCTTCTTCATCCCCAAGGCATCCGGGGATTAGAAATATTAAGGCCAATAAAAATGCTAATGCAGATTTTTTGGTAAACCCGTATGGTGGGCACTCTGCCATGAAATGGCCCCTTTCAATTAACCTGTAAAAGATTCTATTCTCATTAGGTAACTAAATTATCTGTTTCTGCCACCCCTGTAGCCACTTTTACGTTTTGATTTAGAATAATTCTTCGTTTTTTTCCCGCTTCTATTTGGCTTTTTATCGTGGCGAGAACCCTTGTCTTTTTTNACACGTGGTTTACTACCNCTACTTCTGCCCCTNCGGGANTTTCTTCCTNTATTTGAGCGGTTATTGTTACGGCTTCCNCCACTCCTGTGACGATTTGTTTTTNNATTACGATTTTTCCTTGGCCCAGGAACATATTTNACTCCATATTCGGGTAAATCATTGAAGTCNGGTGGTTTGAACTGAATTTTAATACCGGCCTCTCTTTGGATTTTACTACACATTTTCTTTTGTGGGTTTTGAACTAAATTGATTACAGTGCCTGTTGCTCCAGCTCTAGCAGTTCTCCCACTTCGGTGTTTGTACGCTTTACCATTTTCAGCAGGGTCATAGTGTATTACACAATTTACATTTGCGACATCAATTCCACGAGCAGCAACATCAGTAGCAATCAAAGCCAAACATTCACCTCTGGTGAAATCTTTCATTGAGCGGTCACGTTTACGTTGATCCATCCCTCCATGAAGGGGTGCTACGCCAATTCCTTCACTTTCAAGCTCTTCACTCACCCGTTCAACACCCAGGCGAGTTCTACAAAACACGATGGTCCTACCACATTTTCGAATTGATTCAGCCGTAATTGTTATTTTCATATCATTTCGCATTAACCAAAAATAGTGGTCCATGCTATCCATACTGACTTCCTTTGGACCAACTTCAATAGTTACGGGATTATGTTGATATTTGTCAATTAATTCTGCAACTTCATCATCNAAAGTTGCACTGAAAAGTATGGTTTGTCTATCTGATGCACATTGGTCTAGGATAGTACATACAGGTTCTAAGAAGCCCATGTCAGCCATCCGGTCAGCCTCATCAATTACGACGGTTCTTGTTTGTTCAAGGCTGAGTGCATCGTGTTCNAGTAAATCAATTAGACGACCCGGGCATGCGACAATTATATCGACACCTCTAGACAATGCGCGTCTTTGTTTACTGTATGGTGTGCCACCATAAATTGATAGAACTTCAAGATCAAATACATGAGCTAGTGGTTTAATAATGCTAAAAATTTGTTCAGCAAGCTCACGCGTAGGAGTTAGAATTAGAGATGTGGGCAACTCAATTGTAGCTTCTTCAGTACGTGAAATTAGAGGAAGCCCAAAAGCGAGTGTCTTTCCAGATCCTGTAGGTGCTCGGCAACAAATATCTCGTCCGAGCATAGCATCTGGAATTGCTTCTTGTTGAACTTCAAATGGTTCAGTAATACCTTCTTGTTTTAGAGCGTGAACTAAGGCTGGATCTATTCCAAGGTCGTAAAAACTGACGCTCATCTACCCCACCCTCAAGATAACCTGCTCGCCCATCTCTATTTAATCACCCAAGTGAAAAGGTAGTTAATACCCCATGCTTGGTTGTAAAGGCTCACTCCAAGGAGTAATTTGGTCCGCGCTCCCGGACTTGAACCGGGGACATCCTGATGGCTGCCAATACAACCGTTTGTATTACTAGTCTACAGTCAGGCACTCTGCCAACTGAGTTAAGCACGGGCAGGCCACCGACTGGCCCCTCTCATTTGACTATTTCCGGAAAATTAGGGTTAATCAACACGCCCTAACTAGTGTTTTGAATATTCGAAATCACTTGTTGATAATATCTGAGTTGGCACTTTTCATAGGGTCCAGAATCACCCTTTTGGGGTAATCTAAGACCGACAACCGTTTATACCTTTGAAGAAGCGAGTGCTTGTTCGTAGGTAGTGCACACGATGGAGTCCATGGATGGGGGACAAAGCGTATCGGGTAAAGCCGATTACAGTGGTATAGTGAATGAATTGCGAAAGGATACTGATACAGGTCCACTGACAACGCTTGTCGATGATGAATTAACAGCATATGGGGTTCCTAACCCCCGTCTCTTGATTTGTGGTTGTGGTGGTAGTGGAAATAATACAATGAATCGTATTACGCATTTAGGTGTTGAAGGTGCAGTGACAGTAGCAATTAACACGGACAAACAACATTTGGATCATACTAGGGCGATGCAGAAATTATTAGTTGGCCGACATATCACTAGAGGTTTAGGTGCTGGTGGTGATCCATCTATGGGGCGTAAATGTGCTGAAGCTGGCAGGGATGTAATTTCCAAAATAGTTCATAATGCTGATTTAGTATTCATTACAGCAGGTCTTGGTGGAGGCACTGGTACAGGAATTGCTCCAGTCGTTGCTGATGAAGCAAAAAGAGCGGGTGCTTTGGTCGTTGCAATTGTTACAACACCATTCCATGTAGAGAGAAGACAGAGGATGGAAAGAGCATTGGAAGGTCTTGACCAACTTCGTAAAGCCTGTGATGCCATTTTAGTTTTAGATAACAATCGTTTATTGCATTATGTGCCCAATTTACCTTTAGATGAAGCCTTCAGCATAATGGATCAATTGATTGCTGAAATTGTAAAAGGAATCATTGAGACAATTACTCTTCCAAGTTTAATCAATCTTGACTTTGCTGATGTAAGGACCATAATGGAAAATGGTGGCGTTACTATGATGCTTTACGGTGAATCTGATCGTGGTGCAGAGGAAGTGGTTCATGAGGCAATGAATCATCCACTTTTAGATATCGATGTAGCAGGTGCGACAGGCGCTCTAATTCATGTTACNGGTGGNCCATATATGACTTTAGAACAAGCAAGTCAAGTTGTTGAATTAATGACTAGTCGNATNGCTCCAGATGCCAATGTGATTTGGGGTGCTAGGCAAGATCCCGGTTTTGGAGATACTATCAAGGTGATGTCAATAATTACGGGCGTTGCAAGAGATCGTTTATTGGAAGAAAAAATGAGTGCAGATAAACTTGGAGAAGTTCTAGGTTTATCTAATGAAAAGAATGCAGGTAGTAGATTTGGCTTCCAACGTTTTGATTAATCANTTTTTTTTCAAAATTGCTTTTGTTTTATATAGCCAAAATGCCTTGGTTAAATAGTCTTGAAAATAAGCCTGTTTAGGGAGGTGGAAAAACACATGAATTCTGAAATTAGAACTAAGGTACAAATCGCAGATACTACAGGGCATACAGAGATGGAACTAACCAAGGCTGAAACAATGGACGTAATAGCCCAAAATCGNGACGCNTGGATTTTNGCAGGNAACAAACTTGTTCAGCCAGCAGAACTTGAAGCTGCAAACTGGGCNGATGTTGGTACCGTTCAATTACTTCCNGGTTTGGTTGGCGGCTTTAACTAAGCCCGCACATCACCTTACAACAAAAGACATGCTTACACGTTTGGCTGGGGGCACACATGCTCCCTGCCAAACTCAATCATCATTTAGTGCAAATTTCCTTGTTTTCACCTCACGTAGTGAGGGGATTGCATATTTTTTCAATCGTAAATTAACCGGTTCGCTGATAAAGGGGCAGTAGGTCGGCGACTCGCCTTAGGGGTCTTAGTATGGTAGATGGAGTCTCACATCATCTTCGCAAAACTTGGAAGAGGCCTAAGGATAATCTTCCCACCGAGTATCGTAGGGAGCGCATGTCTCAGTGGCGCCGTGAGCCTGTTTTTCAAAGAATTGCAAAGCCAACCCGTATTGACGCAGCTCGTCGTGTAGGTTACAAGGCTAAGCAGGGAGTTACAGTAATTCGTACAAGAATACGCCGCGGTGGTCTTCGTAAGTCTAAGATTAATGCTAAGCGTAAACCATCAAAGATGGGAATGCGTAAAATTACTATGGCTAAATCAACCCAACGTCTTGCTGAAGAGAGAGTAGGGAAGAAGTATCCAAACATGGAAGTTCTCAATTCATACTGGGTAGGTCAAGATGGAAAGAACAAGTTCTTCGAAGTCATATTGGTAGATCCACATCATCCTTCAATAAAATCTGATAAACATTTAGGTTGGATTACTGGAAGTAGCCATCGTGGCCGAGCCCACCGTGGAAAAACAAGTGCTGGTAAGCGAGGTCGTGGTTTGCATAACAAAGGTAAGGGCGCAGAGAAATTACGTCCCAGTCTCGCAGCTAACCTTAATCGTGGTAAATAAGCAACTTTGCTTATTATTATGGCCAACTTTGATTGCCCATGACTTTCCGCTATGTGGTAATGGCAGAGGCTTTAGTCACAACTTTGCGTGGTCTTCCTGTATTTCTGCCAGATGGAAGACGACTGGGTTTGGTCCATGATACAGTAATTGAGGTGGAACATTGGACTACAAGTCATCTTTTTGTTGTTGATTGTGCTGAAGATATAGTGGCAGGTAGTGTACATGTTGCTATTCCTTGGCATTGGGTTCGTGGGATTGAAGATATAGTGATTTTACGTTGGTTTCCACCTACCCCTATTCCCGAATCTCCATGAATAATTGATGAGGGATGAGCCCCTCGGCCTGTTCGGCTTGTATGTTTGAGATACACATGTTGGGGACGTCTTCAGCGCGTTTTGCTCAAGGTAGAGCTGTTTCAGGCACTTTTGTAAATACCCCTAATGGTTCTATTCTAATTGATTGCGGCGAAGGAATGCAGACTCGCCTTTTAGAACAAAATTCAGCGTTGAAAGATAGTGATCTACAAATTCGTAGTAAGATGTCAAGAGTACGTACGATTTTGTTTACCCACGGTCATCTTGATCATTGCTGGGGTTTGTTACCTATGTTACAAACAATGTCACTTGATGGCAGAACTACCCCACTAACTATTATCGCGCCTACAAGCCATGATGCTATTGCTTGGGTGAGTCAAAATCCAGGAGTCACTCCTTCTGCAGAAAGTGGTGTTTGTTCTACCGATTTGGCAATTTTATTTGATCAATGGAAAACTCTTGGAAGCAAGGATGAAGATTTTGGCTATCCTATTGATTGGGTTTTGGTTCCTATTGAAGGGAAATCACCTTTTGCGAGCCCCACTCAACCAATGGATGGGATTGATTTGACAATGATTCCTACTGAACATGGGATGCCTTCCTGTGCTTGGCAAGTTTCATCAGTAACAGGTATTGGTAAATTTGACCGAGAGAAGGCAAAAAATTTGGAGTTATCAAGTGAGCAAACAAGACAATTAGCAAATGGAATTGATGTAAAAACATCTTCAGGTGTCTTACGCGCTAGTGATTTCCGTGGTGAAAAACCGACATCTCGTTCATTCATTATTTCAGGAGATACAACTGGAAATGTGGGTGCATTCTCAGAAATAAAAAACCCTCCAGATTTATTAGTACATGAATCCACCTTTTTGATAGCTAAACAGGAAAGGGCAATGAAATACAATCACTCTACAACACACGATGCGGCGCGTCACGCTTTGGATTGTAAAGCAAATGTGTTGGCCTTGACACATTATAGTTCTAGTATTACGGATATTAAGGAGGTTGAATTAGAGGCAAAAGAATTGCATGAAACTGCAATTGCTTGCGTGGATGGGGATATTTTTTCAATATCTGCTAATGGCGGTGTGGTGATGTATCGCCGTTGTGAGGGTTGGAAACAATACCAATTTTGAATAATATATTCTTACACCCGAAGGGTGAACTATTGAAAGGGAGAACAGTATCACCATAATCTAATGCGTTGGAATATTGCAGTGCCAATCGCCCTAATTTTGCTACTAAGCACAATTACATCAACAGCAATAATTGGGAGCGAGGGATTCTCTAATGAAACTCAATTTCATGCAGCAAAAGACGCTTCATGCCCCTCTACAAATTTGAACAGTCTTCCCCCAATGGTTAATTTATCTGATCAATCTTGTTTGCAAGTTTCTTTGGGTTCTATAACTCCTGGATCATTAGTTTCAATCGATGTATCTGTTTCTGGTAATTCTGCCGACATTCTGATTTTCGCAGCCAATTCAGTCGCTACTTATCTCAATGACCAATCTTACAGAAACCCATCGATTTGGGAAGAAGATGCCTCTGTGGAATCACTTTTGGGCGATGCTGAGTGGCATTGGCAGGTNCCCACAGATCGTCAAGAAACCATTTGGTATCTTATCNTNGACAATCTTGCACATTCTGGTGATGGCGGNGAGGGTGGACAAGGTGGCGCAGAATCGAATATCACAATATCAACAACTTTCCCAACCATGTCGCATTGGACTCTAATGGATTCTCTACAGGTTCTACCACCTGGTAGCCATTTGGCATTATTAGGTCCTCAAGATCTCACATTGGATGAAGGTACTCAAATTTCAATCACAGCGCTTCCCTTGTTGGGTGTTGCTGACATATTTATTTTAACAGAATCACAGAAAGAGACTTACTTGTTAGGTGGCGGTGGTTCCTTTTGGGTACCAGGAACTCAAATGCTTTCAATTACCTCTCCAATTACCCAGCCTTGGATAGTTCCTTCCGATTTAGCAGGTCAGCCTCTCTATCTTTTCTTAGATAACGAAGCGGGCCCTACTGGTGGTGGTGATGGTTCTGGGGATTTGAAAGTAACAGTAGCAGTCACTTTGATGCCGGTTTTAAATCCTGTAATTTCTAGCAATGGTAATCTCCAATCTACTGATGTAGGTGAAGAAATAGATTTCAATGTTAATTCAACTCCTAATTTATCTAATCAGGCTGATTTATCTCAAACAGAATGGGATTTTGATGGAGATGGAATTACAGATTCAGTCGGAGCTTCAGTATCTACATCCTATTCAAGTCCAGGTACTTACACAGTTCATTCAATAATTCATGGGCCTGATGGTAGAACCAAAAATAGTTCAATACCAGTAATTATTGCAGATTCTACTAATCCAACAGCATCCATTCTTGGATCTAATGTTCGTCAAAGAGATGTTTATTCTAACTTTACTTTGACTTCTACTTCAACCGATAATTGGCAAATAGTTCGTGAAGATTGGAGAGTGGATGGGGTTTTGATTTCATCAGTTACAAGCCCCCAATCTACTTTTACTCATGCAATAAATAATACAGGTAATCACACGATCGAGTTAACTGTAACCGATGGAGCAAATAATATCGATGCTACTAGCATAATTATTGTAGTTCGTGATGGCTCTAAACCTGTTGTTGGTGACATTGTTGGGGAATCTAAAGTAATGGAAGGTGAATCATTATCTTTCTCTGTGACTGCGAGCGATCCTGAATCTACAACGTTACTATATTCATGGGATTTTGATAAGGAAGTTGATTCGGATGAAGATGGAATTACTAGTAATGATGCTCAACAAGTTGGCTCTTCGGTTTCATGGACTTTTACATCAGCAAAACCAACATACATTACCTGTACAGTGACAAATGATGCCAATCTTTCACGAACAGTTCAATTTCTTGTAGATGTAGAGCCGGATCCAACAAAGTCCAGTTCATCTTCTTCTTCATTTAATGTCTTTTTACCATTGGTAATTTTGGTAGTAATTGCAATTTTAGGGGGTGGTGGTTGGTTCACATGGAATCTAAGAAATAAGAAATTGGAAGCCGAAGCCCTAGCTTTAGAACAAGTTGCTGCAGAAGCCGAAGCAAATCAACCCGAGCCTGAAAGAGATGAGCAGTTATCCATGTATGCTCCAGCAGGTTCTCAAAGTGGATATGGGGGATACGGTGGTGGGGATTCTATCGCAGCTCTTGCAGGTGTGAATTATACTCAGGCAGCAACATCATCTGATGCACTTGCGGCCTTTGTTGATGATGACTCAGAGGACGAAGTAAAAGATACTACTAGTGATAAAGAAATATTAGACGATCTTGATTTCCTTAAGAGAAGTAAGAAAGAAATTGAAAAGCCATCATCAGAAGAACCAGTTACTGAAGCTAATGTTGAATCTAAGGGTAAAGTAGCTAAGCGTTCATCTGGTGTCGCATTACCTGATTATATTGGCCAATATACACAGCCAAAAGAGAAGGCTTCGGAGCAGCAACTAGAACCTGTTGAATCAATTTCAGAACCACAATCAGATATTAAAACAGTAAAAGCTTCTTGTCCTGCTTGTGAGCAATTATTTGCAGTAGATTTACCTAATGGGGTTGATGAAGTTCTTGTAGCATGTCCAAAGTGTGAACAAAAAATTAGGTTGCAAAGATAGATTCCTCGTCCTCTACGAGGACGATAACTGGCAAAATTAAAAAATCACAAAAAATCATGTTTATTGATTCAAAGAACCAAATCTTTGAAGCGATATGAGTTACTAACTGACTTCATGGAGGAGGCGGGCGTTAGATTATTAGTTTCAGGTCCACGCCCTAAGGATTCAAAAATAGGGATATTTATTTGTCTCATTATTTTGTTGCCTTTGTTTGCCCCAGTAGGTACGGCTTCAGCGGAATTACAAGTAAGTGCAGAAGATTTCAACATACTTTCTCAACTCGATGATGTAATTGATGATCGTGCTGATTTTATAGGAGATTCATTCATTGATTATTCGGCTAGTTCAGATATTGATAAATTGCTATTAGAGGAAAGGTCTAGTGATTCAAATGACCCCTTGAGTCGTGTAAATGAAAACTTGAATAATTTACAATTAGTAGAAACAACTCCTTCAGAAAATCAAGTTCACCCCACTCCATACTCGATGGTTCTAAATCCTGAAGAACACCCTTCAGAATGGGCTAACAATATTTGGGGAACATTGTTGACTGCTGATAATTTTGTAATTTGGACTCATTTCAAAACAGATACTGGAGAGGAATATGATAATTATGAAGAAGTTGATTTTGCTGAAAGTGCACTTTTTGCCGGTGGGTTAATTGGTCTATTAACTGGCAATGATCCGCTATTGCATCAAATTTCAATTGATGATGATAATTCTGAAGAAATTGAGGTAGGGTTTACCATTGATACATCTCAAAGTAACGGTTGGGGTACTGAAGGAAATCCTCCAACAACTCTCTGGGTGGAACCAACAGTTGAATTTACTGTGAAGGCATTAGATACCCAAGCTACGGTTTGGGACCACATAGAATACCTTGAAGTTTCATTAATGAAACAATTTGCTTATTCAATTAATCCATTGGCCGAAGGAGAGAGTTATGTTTGGATTATAGATAGTAGATTTACTATGATGCCTGAAGATTTTAGTCTTGAAGTTGGTCTTGAGAGATTTTGGTTTGATATATCAGGAGCTACAACTTCGTTTTTTTTGGCTATTACTGGATTAGTTACGGGGCCAGTAGATGATACTGGTATTAGCATAGCATCAGTAGCAGCACCTTATGCAATTCATGTAGATAATGTAGGTCAACAAAATTGTCCGAATGATTACAATCCAGCAACTATGCATGATGCGGCATCTAGTAACCATCGTTGTACTGTTGGAGTAGGTTTTGGTTATGTTCATTTTGATGCTCCTGTGAATGCTGGAGACAAACAAGCATTAGAATTGGCATATATCGATTTGGGTATACATCCTGTCGAATTATCAGTGGTTTTGCCATCTGTTATTGATTTGGTGCTTCGTAATGATGATATCCTAACAACTTCTTTTGGAGTCACAGGCGAAGGGGGATTAGATACAGTTGAATATTATTCAGATGAAAGAGCAGACCTTCGTCTCCATTTCCACGAAAATCGTTCCAATCAAGTAAGTTCTTCAGATGGTTCATATGGTAATATTACCGATTCAGTAGGGTGGCTAAGGGGCATGCCATCAGGGCAACTTCCTCAAAATGAAGTTCAAAGGATATTCCGAATGCTTGGTAGTGAATCGTCACCAGAATTACCAGGTCAAATGCCGGAGCAAGTATCAATGATATTAGCCATCAAAAATTTCTCTAAGGATTCTACACCCAANAATGCNGACNCAACCTTGCCTGTTGATCCAACNAATCCACCGAATACATTGGTGGTGTTATTTGCAACAGAATCTATAACAGAAATAGTCTATACTTCTTGGTTCCAACGTGAAGGTGCTATCGAAGATCATAGAAGATTGCATATTGAAGCACGAGATTTACCAACTGGCATGGTCCTCCAAGGCAGTTTCCAATTGGGTTCAGATTCATCTCCAGAATCAAGTGTAGGTGCAGTTCAATCTGACCCCTTTTCAGCTTTACTTGATGCAACAATTTTGAATTTAGTTGATGTGTTTATTGATGTTGGCAACATAGTAAATAGTATTCCCGAATCAATAGTTAATATCGTTGGAGGTGATGGTTCAGGTACTGGTACAGGGGGCGAAATTTCTTTGGATTTCTATACTTCAATTGCTGTTGATAGAGAATTAATGGCTTTGGGTATGGCGCATATTGAGTTAGGCTCCTCAACTCACCCAACAACTAATGGTTCACACATAATCATGGCTAGAGATAATAGCCTTAATTTGGTTAATGGAAGAGGTGGTATGAAGGATCCTTTGGTCCCAGTCTCAATTAGTATTGAGCATAGCGGATTAAAATCAATTAAAATCATAGATGATCCTTTGGCTAATCAACAATTAATTTCTCTAAGAACTACTGGTGGAGACCCCCTCCGATTCATTTATTTGGAACATGAACCGAGTTCATTAACCACGGAAACACATCAAACAATTACAATTTCAAATCAGCCATCATCTTTGGATTTGATTATGTCTGATGACAACATTACTTGGAATAGTGATTCAGCGATGAGTGAGATATTATACTCAGGGATTTCAAATTCTCAACGACAAGTGGTATTAATTGAACAATTTCCTCAATCCTTCACTATGAGTACTAATAATTCAATTAGTTGGGAAGGTAGTGAAGCGATAGGCGGTATTACGGTGCAAATAGGTAATGCTACTGATATGAAAACAATGGATGGCGATCATTTCTTGTTTTGGCAAAATCTAGACAATAATGCAGCATCTCTTTCAGCTAGAATTAGTGGCATAAAAGGAGTACAATATTCCCCCCCAGCAGTTGAAGGTGGAATTGGTATAGATGGGATGCCAACTGCAAGATTGATGTCCAATGGTGGAAATGATTTTGGAATTTTGCTTAGAGATGAAACAAATTGGAGTGACCCTACAATGGGGGTAAATGGAGAAATATTACTAAAACCACTACCAAGTGATATACAAATTGCTTTGCCCCCATCAGATGGTGAAAATTCATTGCCATTGCCTAACCTAACTACTGAAAATGGTCTTTCAGGAGTGGGCTTCTTTTTAGCAGGTTTTTCAGATGTTGGTCAAGGAGTAAATGATATTCTCAGTGGTTTTGCAACAACTATAACAGGAAATGGTTCTAGTTCAGATTCATTTTCAGTAGGTGTCGAATTGAATACTTCGGAATCATTTTCTTTAGTTGCTGATATCAGACAGGGAAATATGCCATTAGAGGAACCAGAATGGGTTCATGGTATAGCAATGCGTGCAGATGGAAATGAGAATCGCACATCTTTCCATTTGCGTACTTGGTTGCCTGACTTGCCTCCAAATACAGATATTTTTGTTGAATACACAAATATGACTGTGAGAGATAAATATCATGTTGAGATTGACTTAGAAGGTTGGATTCCCACTCGCGAAGAATTTATTTTTGATATTAAAGGATTTGAAGGTCAAGATTTCGCTATGACCATGTTGGGATTAGATGTTGGGAAAAACACATCATTAGAAATGGAAATGGATTTGGAGAGAATAAATGATTTAGTAATTCCAGAAATTATAATCACATCTCGTTATGAAATGTCAAATGAATTGGATTTTATTCATGCAATGTTGTTAGATCGTCAAGGTGCAACAAGGTCAGAAGTGCTCCTAAATAGCATACCTAAAAAGGTTGATTTGAATGCCGCTTTAGGTCAGCGTGTTCATTTATCTATGTCAGTTCCTGATGAAGATCAAACTAGTGGTCGTAGTGTAGAATCGATGATGATGCAGCAACAAGTTTTCTCTGATGATCAATGGTGGCCATTGACCGTATTTATTAACGAAATTCCGGGTACCATGACATTAGATATTGAACCATCTTACAATTTCGATATTACTAAGGACACTAGTTTTCAGGGAATCCCAACCTTGGATTATTCTTCTAATGGGCGCGGAATGGATTTGTTCATTACAGCCGCAGGTAGGGCAATAAACTCGAAAGGTGATATTTTGTTACTTGCTGAAAACATGGCTAGTCATGTGGCAATAAGTCCAACAGATGATTATGGGTTAGCAGTTTCTTCATCTCAAGGAGGCATTGGTCGTATATATGTAAAACAAACTAATCTTCCAAGTACTCCTGGTGTTTACATGCAACAAATAGAGGCTGTTGGAGAGAATTTGCAGAGTGCAACTGTAAAGGCTCATTGGGTTGGTGGCTTATATCCAATTGTAGAGGTTGGTGATGTTAGGGGTGGAAGGATTGCAGCAACTGCCCGTGTACAGGTAGATGTTGCAGGTCAATCATTCGATGCACGTGCTGTATTGATTGATGCTCAAACAACAAGTATAATCCCTTCAGCATCTACTTTAGGGATTAATGGATTGACTAGTGATTTGACAATGCTAAATGCTGTCCCCGGCTTTGATAGTTCATCCACTCATTGGCTATTCCCTGAGCCATTATCAACTGCTGCCTGTACTTTGCTGTTCACTATTTTCTGAGGTTTAATTATGGAAAAAGATACTGAAGGAATGTTCAATTTAGTGGGGGATCCTGATGATCCAGAACTGGAGGAGGAAAATATTCCTGATAAAGACGATTTAGTCGATGTTGGTGGTCGTAAGTTTTCAAAAGAAGATGTTGAAATTGCTCATGAAGCACTTGAAAAGGTCAAGGAAGTAGGCGAAAAAGTTGGAAAGGTAGTCACTCCTGTAAATGTTGTAATCGCTTCAATATTCATGGCTTTTCTACTCTTCACTTCATTTGCAATTGTATTTTGGGTTATTCCAAGAGATGCTGTTAGTGTTGATACAGTTTACATGCAGAGTGGCCCAGGGCATGTTGTAATGGTAGAATTACATAATTATGGGACGCAGCCAATTACTGATCTTACTCTGACAATTTCATTTTCTGATGTTAATGGTGAAATATTGAACTCAACAACATTTAGGCGTTCAGAAATACCATCTCATACATCAATAGCAGGAGATGATTTAGAATTGTTAGTTGGTGGGGCAACAGTTTGGGCCAATTATAACATTTCAATTGAGTTAGAATATTCATATAATGGTGATGAAATGAGTGAAGAATGGGTTCATTATGTGGGCGATTGGAGTAGTGAATATTTTACCGATAAAGCCGAACGGCATTGGTTCTAGATTTTTGAGTCATAACCCAATCTAATTACCCTAAGAGATATAGCGGTTTTATTGTCCCCTCAATAGAGGGGACATAATGGCAAACCGCACATCCACTCTTCTTGTACTAATACTAATGCTGTTAATGCCAGCAGCCTCATTCGTACAGTATGATAATCCAAATACATCAGAGGGTTGGGATGAAATTCCAAGGATAGAATATACAAAAATTCACCCAGACCCTAACAGCGTCCGTTCATTAGATAATTCCATACTTTCAGAGGGTGATGAAATTGCGCGTTTAACTGAAGCAGAAACTAGGTTGGGTGTATATGATGAAAATGGTTTAAGGTTGACCAATGATTTACCCGAATTACTTTCCATTCCTCGAGTGGATGTAGTGATGGTCGTTGTTGATGGAGAGGTTGGACTTTGGGAAGCACAAGAAGAAATGTCTTCTCTTGTAGGGGTCGTAATACGAGCACACATTCCACCTTCTGGTTTCATAGTTCAAGGAGATCTTACCTCCTTAAGTCAACTAAAAAATATCCCTTCAGTAGTGGCAGTGCATCCCGTCCCTATAGCGATGTTTGTAGAAGATGAAATATTATTTAACGAACATGAAAATGAAATTCCCCTTAGAATCGAAGGGTGGCGTTCTAACATTGATGGAGCTTTGATAGATGAGGTAGTGATTGGAAATTGGAAATGGAGCGTTAGTGATGTTGCTGAAAATAATATGGAAATTCTTAATGTTCTAGACAGCGGTCGTTATGAAGGAATTATTTCGTCTAGTGATCTAACTTACATAGCAGCAAATCCGGCTATTTCTTGGATTAGAATGAATCCTCAATTTGAGATACATAATGATAATTCTAGGGGTCATATGTCTATTTCAACTACAGTTACTTCATTTGGTACTCCCCTTAATGGGAGTGGCCAAGTAGTGGCTGTTGCAGATTCAGGATTAGATCAAGATCATGGTGATATGAATAATCGTATCAAGGGTGTAGTGTCTGTAGTTAGTGGAGATTCTTCTACTGAAGATACACATTCAGGACATGGTACCCACGTGGCATGTACGGTTCTTGGTGATGGATATCGTGGTGGCTATGCAGGAGTAGCTCCAGAAGCAGAATTATATTTCCAAGCTATGGAAAGAGATAGCGATGGCCAATTTTATTCACCTAGTATGAATTATATTCTAAATTCAGCTTATGATCAATCAGCTCGTACTCATACCAATTCATGGGGGGCTCACACAAATTTTGGTCAATATACCACTGATAGTGTAGATGTTGATGACAGGGTCAATTACTATGACCAATATTGGTCATTTGAAGGTTTAACAGTTCTTTTTTCTGCTGGTAATGATGGCGATGGGGCTGGCACGGTGTCTCCTCCAGCTACAGCAAAGAATCAGGTTGCAGTGGGGAATCACCACAATAGGGGGGGTGGTGCCCCTGATACATTGGCAACTAGTAGTGCTCGGGGCCCTACTGATGATGGACGTTTGAAACCGGATGTTACAGCCCCTGGTTCTTGGGTGCGTTCTTGTTTGTCTCAAGATGCTTCAGATACATCCACAGCAACCTGGAATAGTCAATGGTATCTAGAATATTCAGGCACCTCTATGGCTGCCCCTAATGCGGCAGGTGCATCTGCATTGATACGTGAATACATTACAGAGATAGCACAACGACCAGAGCCACAAGGGGCTTTGGTCAAATCACTACTAATATTGGGTGCTGAAGACATGGGGACAAGAGATATTCCAAATAATGATGAAGGTTGGGGTAGGGTAAATTTGGCTCGTTCTTTGACTACAATTGGCAACACAGGAGTATGGGTCGATGATAGAAATTTTCTTCGTAGTGGCAATACGAGAGATTATACATTCAATTTAACTCATGGTTGGCAACAATTGAAAGTTGTATTATCATGGTCTGATTATCGTGGAAGTACATTTGCAAGTAAGCAATTACAGAATGATTTGAATTTGGTAGTAACGGCTCCAGATGGAACTACAAGTTATCTCGGAAACGTATTTCAGAATGGCCGTTCAAGTTCAGGCGGAACGGCTGATGATGTAAATAATGTAGAAGTTGTATTAATTGACCAAGCTCAAAAAGGTGTTTGGACAGTAAGTGTATCTGATGTAAGGCACGGTGGTCAAAAATCAGAACAAACATATGCTTTGGCAATTCGTGGTGCCGGTGTAGACGATTTGTCTCCCGATGCAGCCTTTGTCCCGCAATCATTTTCTTTATCAGACCCAATACCTCAAGTCAATGAAGAAGTAACATTTAGTATCCAGGTAAATAATATGGGTAGTAGAACCATGGATGATTTGATTGTCCTAGCTACGGCAAATGGGCAATCATTAGCAAGCCACACAATTGCTCTTGGCCCCGGGGAAGTAAAGGGCCTAAATTGGCAGTGGACTCCCACTACGAATGGTGACAATGACATTGTAATTGAATTGGACCCTACAGATGCTTTTGATGAATTAGATGAGGCAAATAATGTCTATCTTGAAACAGTTGGGGTTACCGAACCAGGAGTTCGTGTGACGGCAACTAGTTTGGTTCAGCAAGTAAGTAGTCCAACATCTACGATAGTTCAATGGGACTTATCGATTAAAAACACAGCATTAATTCCAACTAACGCTACTATTTCAGTTAACAAACCAGTAAGAATTAGTGATGGGTCGGAATTTGATTGGTTCCGTTCACTTTCTGAAACGACATTTTCACTAAATGGTTCTCAATCTAGCGCTGTTGGTTTAACCATGGTTCACCCATCTCCCCCTGAGCCAGGCATCTATCAATTAAAAGTCACAGGTTCCGATGTAGATAATGGGATTGATTTCCCAATGACGCTGACTTTGGATGTACCAGTTCTATCTGGTTTAAGATTCAGTGATTTCAATCAATTAATAGCGTCTCCTGTTGAAAATATATCTTTTAATACAACATTATTCAATGAAGGAAATGGCCCTCAAGGTTGGGATTTAGATCTTCAAGCACCTATGGGTTGGCATCTAGGTTTCGATTCCCTAGGTTCAATTGCTGGGTCTCCCTCAGCATCTTCCGGATATATCCCCACATCAGGATCGAAGAAAATTAGCATTACACTCGTGCCGCCAAGCGATCAACTAATTTCTTCAGGTACTGTTCTAAGTGGTGCATTAGTTGCTAAATCTCAATTAGACAATAATTTAGTTTGGAGATTGAATCTCAGTTTTATTGTTGGTGAGTATCGACAAGTTAGTTTAGTCAATGAATCATCATTTGGTGCTTTGAGGCCAGATAGCCTATTAAATCTTAGATTTACTGTAATAAATCAAGGAAATACTGACCTTTCTCTTACATCTACTGCCGATTTACCGGGAGGTTGGGAAATTACTAATCAATTACCAAATATGCCTCTTTCTCCTACTGAATCTAAATCGATAGTTGTGGTGTTACAAGGAAATGGTCTAGCATCGAGTGGTCCAATGGAATTGACCATGATAGATTCCTCAGGTTTCCGGGTTACTTGGGCAGGTTATCTTGATGTACAGACTTCTCCTCAACCTACTTTGAATTTTGATGAGATATTATTTAGTGATGGTACTCGTTCATCCAGCATTCTTGCATTGGGCGATCATCCTGTTGGGATGCCTGGTTTTAGACTAATTTGGATCATTTCTAATAACGGGGCACAGTCCTGGACACCTTCTTTGGAATTATTAATGCCTTCAAGTTCATGGAATGGATTATGTGATTCAATGGAAGAAATATCACCAAATTCAGTTGGTCGTGCTGAATGTTTACTAATTATACCACCCACAACAATGGCGGGAGATGAACCGCCAATTACTTTGCAGGTTACTATTGATGACGTTGTTATTTCTAATACAGTTACTCTCAAGGTCGCAGCAACAAAGCAAGTTAGGTGGGATAATTTAGTAGAACCTGAAATAGTGAAAGATGGTTTGAAAGAAACATTTTCTGTAGACATAATTAATGATGGTAATTCAGTATTATCCCATCGAGTAAACATCGTAGGGCCTGATGGCTGGGATATTAAAATTACAAATGCAGATATGGTTAACTTGCAACCAGGTGAAGCAAGAACATTAGACGTAGATGTAACTCCTAGTGATACTGGAATTGGTGCAGTAGTTCTGAGTTTAGAATCAGCAAATGATGTAAGTGGTTCATCATTCAGTTTTGATGTTAATTCTACATTAAATCCATCTAAAGAAGTGAAGTCTGGAAATTCAGTGCTAATTTGGGGTATTGCAATTGTGTTAATTCTAGCCTTGCTTGGCGGAATAGTGGTGGTGGCAGTTTCTACGAGGAATAAATCACTATCTCAATTAAATGGTTTTGTTTCAAGTAATATAACCCAAACAGTTCCTGTTTCACCAGATACTCAACTTCCCCCCCCTCCTCAAAATCAAGAATTACCTTTGCCACCCAAAAAAGCGGAAGACAAACCACCTTCTGGTTTCGGGGCTTATCCACTTCCTCCTCCCCCTCAATCTAAACCCCAGCAAGCTCCTTCTCCTGAGGCTTTTCAACAATCTGAAGAAGTGTCCGGGGAAAGTATTCCAGTAGTTGAAGAAAGTGAAATTGTAAAAGAAACTGAAACCGCTGAGGTAGCAGTTGAAAATGTGTCTGAAGAACCTGCTGAATCAGTAATAGTAGAACAATCGGAAACAAGTGTTATAGAAACAGATTCAAGCGAAGATGCGGCTGAAGAACAAGATGCTAATCATAAATGCTGGGTTTGCTTAGAAAATCTTCCACCTAAAGGTTGGCAAGCATGCCCCCAATGTGGTTCAAGATATCATCTAAATGATTCGCAGTGTGGCATTTCTAGTCTTAAAAATTGTAGGACATGCAGTGGTCCAATTGAGAATTTTGTGAAGGTGGAATAAGAAATGTTGCACGAAACACCAGTAATTCATTCAACCCCTGTATTCATCAAGGGGGGCCGTCTTTCATACACCATGCGTAACAGGCGGTTTGGTTCGCGCGCCACCACATATTTCCTCATATCTGTGTTGTTTATTTCTCTAATTCCTACTGTTCAAGCATCAATTGGTATTAGTTTATCTTCAAGCCCAACTACACAAGTAATCAATCCTGGTGAAAACGGAACCTATGACATAACTGTAACTAATACAGGTGATGAAGATATGACGGTCCAACTTAGTTCTGCACAAGGGCAGGATTGCACTGGTTGGACTTCAACAATTGAGCAGGTGACAGGTCAAATTTCAGGTGGTGGTTCTGAAACAGTAACCCTTACTGTCACCGTACCTCAAAACGCTGAATCTGGTGCGGATTGTGAGACTACAGTTACTGGTACAGGGACGGCGCCACTCAATGCACCTGAGACAGGGGATGTTGTAGTAACTACTACAGTAGGCGAAGGGTCAGGTGGGACTATTACAGGGGTTGATTTAACTTCAGCTAATCCTGATCGTACATATAACGGGAACAATCCAATTACTTGGACAGTTAATGTTGAAAATACAGGCCAAGCCCAAAATGAAACAATTCAACTTTCTTTTGAAAGTAATTCTACTTGTGATTCTGATTTGAGTGCAACTGTAGACCCGGATACAGTGATGGTTGAATCAGGAGAGAGTGAAGTTGTGACTGTTGAAGTAACAGTTCCTGAAGGAACACAATCAGGCAATCATTGTTTTTACTTGAAGGGGGTTGTCACAACTCCTCAAACACCCGAACAAGCATCTGATTTTATTAATTTGAATCTTGAAGTTCCAGAAATGAAGGAATGTAGTGCTTTGCTATCCGATGATTATGTTAATGTGGACCCAGATGAAACAAAGAGCTATTCTATAACATTCGCTAATGAAGGTAATACAGATTGGACAATCGGTTTTTCAGTAAATAGCCAGAAGAATTGGATTTCTGTAAGTGGCGGATCTACTGCGTTATTACCATACGACAATGGAATGGGTCAAACCACTTTTAGTTTTGATGTGACACCAGATGATTCACTTCCTGCCGGAAGTGTCATAGATTTCTCCATTTCAGGATTGGATGGTTCTCAATCAAAGTGTTCTGATTTATTACAGGTTGAATTAGGACAAACCAAAGGCGGTGATGTTCAATTATCATCTTCAAGAATTGATAATATAGACCCGGGGGAAACTCGTTCGGTTCTTGTTACGTCAATTAATGTAGGGAATGGCCAAGAGACATATTCTCTAGGGGTGACAACCCATAATGGTTGGAATGCAGTTCTTGCCTCAAGTTCAATTTCCCTAGAAGGTCGGCATTCATCCAGTGGATCTACAGGGGATATTCTGTTAGAAATTACTGCACCAGAAGATGCATTGGCTACTGAGGAATTAACTTTCGATGTGTCTTTGTTTTCAGCAGAAGGTGTGACTTATACTTCCACTCCACTTACCGTTTCAGTTGCTGCTAAACGTTCAATGACTGCAAGTATGATGGCTACAGAGCAATTTGGAAAAACAAATGAGATTGCTAGATTCCCTGTAACCTTTACAAATACTGGTAATATACAAGATTCTTACACTTTAACTGTTTGTGATGAGCCTCCATCTTCAAATCCAAACGAATGTGATTCACCCAAATGGCCAGCACGTTTCTCAGATGATTCGGGTTCTGAAATTACGAGTGTGACTTTGAGCGCCGGGTCTTCCACAACCATATATGCGGATGTTACAGTTCAAGGAGATGCAGAATTCATCGTCGAAAATTTCCAAATAAGAATTAGAAATGTAAATGATGTAAATATTCAAGAAAGGTTTGACATCAAAGTAATTGTTTCAAATCATATTTATCGTATGGGTATGGCATTACAAACACCTGGAGAAATACCCGATTTACAAGAAGTAGAACTTCCCCCAGAGGGCCAAGTTGAAGTTTGGGTAATTGTCACTAATATTGGTTCTTCAGCGTATCTAGAAGAAGCAATAATTTCAGTGCAGGGGATGGATTCAGAAACATCGGTAGCAATTTATTATCAAAATGGTACAGAGCTGACCGGAACAATCCAATTAGAGAATAATCAGTCAGAGTTACTTAGGGTTGTAATCACAGTTCTTGAGGGTGTGGAAAACGGGGCTAGTGGTATGGTGAAAGTTTCAGCATCTTCTGGTCGTAATGCTGGTGAATTATCAACTGTGCGGATCTCATTATCAGTTCGTACGAATCATGAGATATTGTTTGATGTTGATGGTGATGTGTCTAGATCTATTGAGTATGGGGAGATTTCAATCATAACTGTTAATGTTACAAATAATGGTAACGTTGAAGAAACAGTTAGGATGTTAAATAGTGAACCTATGCGTGGTTGGGCAATTGAAATTACGGAAGAAGAAGTCATTTTAGAGCCAGGTGAAATGAAATCCATTGATGTTATTATCAAACCTCCAACTAATTTAGAGCAAAGTGATGAATTTGAATTTACTATTACTGCTGAACCCGTCTCTTCTCCAGTGTCTGCGCAGCCAATAGATTTGTCAGTTACTGCTAATCCACCAACAGGATTTTTCTCAGGCGGCAGTAATTTCCAAGCAATTGGATTATCATTACTTGGATTCCTAATTTTGGGTGCGATAATTTCTGCTTTTAGGGGACGTAGAAACTAATTTTATTGCTTGATTGGGGGGATATCATTTTTCTCTCATTTTACTTTAATAAATTAAGATTATTCGCCATACTAGTAGTCAATTAAGCCCCTTCGGGGCTCAAGTGGCTTTGGTTATCCTTATGGGGTCTATGCAAGTGGGGGGTGATAACGAACCGCAGTTCGGGGGTTGGTGTAATAGATGGCAGTTGAAAGTGTCCCTAATGCCTACCTTGGATTAGCGTTAATGACTGTGGTCGGAATAGGCTTCCCTTTGGGTGCATTTATTGTTTCAAGATTCCTTAGGCCAACGGCAGATCCCAACGACCCTACAAAATTCCGTTCGTTATTATTGGAGGGATTAGAATCAGACCATTCTCTCTACGTCAGAGGTGATTCAACTTACGAATGTGGTGCCGACCCGGTTGGCGATGCAATGATTGATTTCCATTTCCAATACTATTGGTATGCTATTATTTTCCTTGTTTTTGATATAGCATTCATGTTCTTGGCATTTGCAGGTCTACTTTCTCTTCATTCATCTATCCAATCCCAAGTAGGTGATTCTAATACTACTGAATTGGCAATTAATGGTGTAATCACTGTTACCATTTTCCTTCTGTTAATGGGTTTGGGTGTTTGGCATGCTTTCAGAAAGAGGGGNCGAATTTANATTTGAGGTGATAATATGGCAGATGAATCACAGAATTATTCCATGTTCAATAGNCAAGCTTTAGTCGATGTTGTAGGTGACACTACAGATGCCGCTTTAGAAGCCAGTAAGATAAAGAAGTTCATTAGTGTACTTGGTGGTAGATTCTTTAATTGGGGTCAGCGGAAATCGCTTTTCCCTTTACATTTGGGAATTAAGTGCTGTGCTTTAGAAATGGCGGCTGCAGGTGGTTCCCGTTTTGATGCAGAACGTTTTGGTGTTTTCTTTCGTTCATCTCCCCGTCAATGCGATGTACTTTTGGTTAATGGGCCAATATCTAAAAAATTCGCTGATCCAATTGTAAGGTTGTGGGAGCAAATGCCTGAACCTAAGTGGTGTATTGCTATGGGTGAGTGTGCTATTTCTGGTGGGCCATATTTTCAATCTTACAATATTTTAGAAGGAGTTGACACGATAATTCCTGTTGATGTATACATCCCAGGTTGCCCACCTCGTCCTGAGGCTTTAATTGATGGATTTGGTCATTTAAGAAAGAAAATAATGAAGTCTGGTACAAAGTCAAGTTCTGAAAGTTTAGGCGAAGCGCCTGTAATTTCTGGAGACGATTGAGAAGGGTGATATTTTGGGTTCAAAAATTAATTCTCAGTTTGCTGAAGAGGCAGCTCAACAAGTTATAGATGCTGCAAATTCACGTTGGGGTGGAACTGGATTAGTTGCAGAAGTACGTAATCACAAGAGTGGAATGAAAAACCCCTATGTTTTCATCAATTGTCCAAAAAATCATTGGAGGGCGGTAGCTAAATGGCTACGTTTTGAAATGGGTGCAGACCATTGTTCAATGATTACTGGAATTCATTGGCCAGATGGGCCTGATGATTGTAAGTGGGAGGTGGTGGCACATTTGATGCGAATGAATGTCGTTGATCCACCCGAGAAAAGGGGTTGGACTGAACAAGTAATTCGTGATCCTAGTATTTTACAAGATGATGATGTCCCTATGGAGTTCGAAGTCCGAATCCCTATAGGAGATACAAGAAATCCTTCAATACAATCAGTTCAAGAAGTTTGGATGGGTGCTGATTGGAATGAAAAAGAAACATGGGATTTAGTGGGCATTGATTTTGAAGGGCATGAAGGGATGCGTAGAGTTCTACAACCTCATGACACTCCTGTTGGTTTTCACCCGTTGCAGAAGCAACACAAACTTCGTTATCATGATTATGAGATAATGTATGATGATCCTCAAGGATTTAATCGCAAGCCCATTGATGAGGGCAAGGTAAAGTGAGGTGTAATTTATGGCAGAAATGTGGATTTCAATGGGACCTCAGCACCCCATGACACATGGTCTGTGGACTTTGAAAGTAAAGGTTGATGGGGAGACAGTAGTTGACACAGTTCCTGATCTTGGATATATTCATCGTGGAGTAGAAAAAATATGTGAATCACGCGACTTCACAAAAATTACTACCTATTGTGACCGTCTTTGTTATGCAAGTGCAAATACCTGGGCACATTCATACATTTATGCTGCTGAAGATTTACTTGAAGTGGAAGTTCCAGAAAGGGCAGAATACATTAGGGTGATTGCAGTTGAGATTCAGAGAATCGCCAGCCATTTGATGTGGTTGGGTGCTTATTGCCCTGATATTGGGAACCTAACAGCATTCGTTTGGTGTTTGAGGGAGCGTGAAATGATGTTAGATTTGTTACAAGAACTAGGTGGTTCTAGAATGCATTACAATTTCCCTCGTATTGGAGGTGTTAAGAGGGATTTGCCTGTTGGTTTTGCAATGCGTGCTCGCGCAAAACTGAAGTTATTCTTAGACAGAATTCAAGAGACAGAGCAATTATTAGATGAAAGCACAGTCTTCCTCGTACGTACTCAAGGTGTAGGGTATGCTAAGCCAGCTGAAATGGTGAATTGGGGAGTAACTGGTCCTAATGTTCGTGCTGGTGGAGTAAATTACGACGTTCGTTGGGCTCACCCATATTCTGTTTATGATCAATTAGATTGGGAAGTTTCTGTTGAACGACCTTCGATTAAAGGTGCAGATTGTTATGATAGGTATCGTGTAAGGGTTGAAGAAATGCGCCAAAGTGCTAGGATGTGCCTTGATGCATTAGATAAAATGCCTGGGGGTGCAGAAACTCATTATTCTCCAGGAGATCCGATGATTCTAACCAAAGCAAGGGAAAGAGCAGAAGAAGGAAAGACTGGTTTCCATCACTTTGAGGACCCCCGAGGTGAATCAATGTTCTACATTGTTGGTGGTGGTGATCAGCGTGGCAAACACCCCTACCGTTTCTCGATTCGCTCTCCAATGTTCATTACAATTCCATACGCAAGTAAGTGTATGATTGGCTACAAGGTGGCTGACATTCCTGCAATTATGGGTTCTTATGACCCATGTATTGGGGAGACAGATAGGTGAGGTGATTTAGTTGGGAGATTGGGTAACACTTCGCACATGGGTAAACGATTTTGCTCATTTTGTTTCTGATAATACATTAGGTAGAACACGATTTTCTGATTATTCTGATACTCTAGCGGCATTTATTACTGAAGGAATTATGGCAGTAAATGTCTTTGCAATTATAATGGGGACAATTTTAGCCTTATTGTGGATTGAAAGAAAATTCTTCGCTCGTATCATGGATCGTCGTGGAGCTACGATGGCACTACGCAGTCTTTGGGTTGGTGAAGGTGGAGATCATGCTGATTGGTATGATCAATTACCATTTGGCACAGGTAAGCCAATTCGTTGGATAAACGGTTTACTAAACAATGTAGCCGGGAATTCATCAGAATATGAAACAGTTGACCGAGTTAAGGATAGGGGTTATCATGGAATTTGGTTCTTACTACCAGGATTAATTCAGAATGTTGCAGATGGAATGAAGTTCATGACCAAGGAATGGATGGTTCCTTCTAAGGCTGACAAATTCATTTTTGAAATCGCACCCTTCATAATAATCACATCAACTGTGATGATATTTGCTTTCATCCCATTAAGTCCTAATATTTATTCAGCAAACCCAGAATTATCTTTACTTTTCCTCATGGCAATTTTTGGCATCGCACCATTTGGAGTTTTCTTTGCAGGGTGGTCTTCTAATAACAAGTATACATTGTTAGGTGGCATTCGTTCTGCTGCTCAATTGACTGCTTATGAAATTCCATTATTGATTACAGTTCTTTCAGTAGCAGTTATTTCAGGATCACTAAATATCATTGAAATTGTAGAATTTCAGATTTCCTCAGGTTCTTGGAATTTATTCTTGCTNCCCTTGGGCGCAGGTCTTTTCCTNATTACAATGGTTGCAGAAGTTGAACGAATTCCATTTGACATGCCAGAAGCAGAAGCCGAACTTGTTGAGGGTTGGTGGACAGAATATGGTGGTATGCGATGGGGGTTAATGTTTGCAAGCGAGTATCTTCGCTGTTATGCAGCATGTTTGTTATTTTCGCTTTTCTTCCTTGGAGGGTGGGAGATGCCATTCGGTGACTCAATTTCAAATATTGTTCCTAACCAAGATCTAATTCTCGCATCTGCAGGTATCGGATTAATCGGATTAGCAATTGGTATGCGTAGTGTNTACCCTGCATTTTTGGCCCCGGTACCAATAATTTTCATGTCGGTATTNCCAATTACAGCTTGGTTATTATTCAAATCATGGGCAATCTTTGCAGTATTCGTATGGATCCGAGCATCTTTACATAGAGTACGTACAGACCAAATCCTTGAGTTTGGGTGGCGCTGGTTATTGCCACTTTCATTAATTAATTTGGCAATTTCATTTTGGCTACGNCTATCAGTATGGGGTGGTTCAGAATGGCCATTATTAATCCCTGGATTAATTACNGCGATTGCATTAATCATGTTCATTATCCTTGGTATAGATGAGGATACATCTCAATTGGAAGGCAGAACAAGGCCATATTCAGTGTATGCTGGAGAATTAGGCCCTGCCTCACCAGGGAGCCATGAAAGGTAATAGGAGGAGAAAAAAATGCCATATCACCCCCATGCACAACCAAATTTCCGTAATATGATAATTAGGCCAATGTGGATGGCCTTGAAGACAGCACTTCGTACAATTCCTTATGTGGGTAGATTACCAATTTTAGCATCCCATGGTAAATCTGCTCCATATCATGCTCAAGAAGCAAAAATGATTGATGAAGGCACGGCAGAACGTATTGGTAGTAATCATCCTAGTGTAGGTAAAGTGTATGCTGCGGATAGAGAGACATCATCTTTAGTTCCATATATTGACAGGCCAGTCACTGTAATGTATCCTTATGAAAGGCTTGAAGATCTAGAGCCTTGGCTCTTTGTACCCGGTAATTATAATGGTAGAATCGGTGTTATTTGGGAAACATGTACTGCATGTAAGGCGTGTGTTAGGGCTTGTCCGAATAGTTGTGTACACATGACTTCTGAAACACGTGTGAATGTTCTAGAAACAGCATCAGAGGGTGATGAATGGCATGGTTACGGTTCAGAATTAGAGGTGGGTGGAATTGCTGCTTTGCGTAATGAAACAGATAATTCAGATTTTGATTTGATGACAGCCCATACATCTGTACCACAGGAATACAACTTTGGTTCCGTAATTGATATTTCAGGAGATACTGCTACTGTTCGTTGGGACGGTGGTGGAGTTGATGAAGTTCCTAAAGATCAATTAAAACCAGCAGAAGTTGATATTGTATCGGGCCAGATTGATATTGGTCGTTGCATGTTTTGTGGACTATGTGCAGAAGCATGTCCGTTCGAATCTTTCTTCATGACTAACGAATATGACGGAATGTCAGGTTATTCACGCCAAGATCTTTGGTTTGATGCTGATAGAACGAGGGTTCTTCCATCAGTACATCAAGAAAGAGTGGATCAAGAATTGGCAAAGCGTGCAGAAAAAGAACATAACAAGAGNGAGAAGGCAAAAGCCAANGCNGGGGTATAAGACATGATGTCAGATTTACTTGAGCACGTTGCTTTCGCAATTTTTGCNTTGTTATCTATATCTGGATCTTTGGGTACAATTTATTCAAAGAGAATTGCACACTCTATGTTTTGGCTCATAATTGCTTTCTTGGCTGTTGCAGGTGTCTTCATTCTGGCAGGAGCTGAATTACTCGCTATTATTCAGATTNTAGTTTATCTTGGCAGCGTAATGTTAGTATTTGCATTTGGAATCATGTTAGCTCGTCGTACTATTCAGGAAGGTGATTCATAATGCGTTTAAGTGAACACCTAGCTAGAATTATGGTTGTAGGACTACTTGCAATTCTTCTTCCTATGATTACATTCCATTCTATGTGGGACGCAAATTCTGATACAATAGGGTTGAACACTTACGAATTTGCTCGTGCTATGCTAACTGATTGGGCCATTCCAGTGATATTCCTTGGGATATTGCTTTCAATGGCTATGATTGGTGCTTCTTACTTAGTTAGAGATGAACGTATTGAGAATCTATTATGGGAACAAGAGGAGGGTGAGCAATGATTCCAGCAATGTATCTTGCTAGCCTTGGAGCAATTTTGTTCTGTATTGGATTAATGGGTGTTTTTACTAATAAAAATGGTATCATTGTTTTGATGTGTGTTGAAATTATGCTCAATGCAGTCAATCTTAATTTTGTTGCTGGAGCTCTTCATTATGGTGACGTAACTGGTTGGGTATTTACTGCAATTGCGATTGCAATTGCNGCTGCNGAAGTGGCGGTTGGATTAGCGATTTTCCTAGCATTATATTCAGGAAGAGAAAGTATTGTGTTAGATGAGGTAGGGATTCTAAAGAACTGATGGAGGGATAAAATGTCTGAAAAAGCAAATTCCGAAATGCGCTTTCTTCCAATTATTGGTTTATTTTTATTATTTCCATTACTTCGCATGTTTGGTGGAGAACTATCAACTGGCACCCCCTTCACTGCTTTAGAATCTGCATTCTTAATTCCATTAATTCCGATGGCAATTTTCCCCGTAATTGCTATCCTTGGTCAGTGGTATAGTGGCGAGGATTGGTGGCGTGAAAATTTCAAGGAAGGTGGAATGATTGCTCTATGTACTATGGCAATTACTCTTTCACTAACAATTTGGCTTGCCATAGAATTCTTCCTAGAAGGAGCAAGTTTCCATCACCCTCTTGAAAGGTCTATTTTTGAATGGATTACTTTTGATACAATTGGCCAAAATGAAGCAGGAGCTTGGGTTCATACTCAAGTTTCGGCAGGATTACAAGTAGGTTTGTGGATAGATAACGTCTCTCTAATGTTATTATTCGTGGCCTCTTTCCTTTGTTTCCTAATTTGTTGGTTCTCAATTGGATACATGAATACAGATCCAGTAAACAAAGACCGCAATCATCGCTTCTATGCAGAATTCGTTCTTTTCACTGCTGGGATGCTTGGGATGGTTCTTGCAGATTCATTCCTTTGGTTATTCATCTTCTGGGAAATTATGGGCCTTTGCTCTTATCTCTTAATTGGCTTCTATTATGAGCGCCCTAGTGCTGCTTATGCAGCCAAGAAAGCATTCTTGACAACAAGAGTTGGAGATGTATTCTTGCTCATTGGATTACTTATGTTGTATGACATCTATGGGTCTTTACAGTTTGAAGTAATTTTTGCAGATCCATCAATCCATGGGGCTGTTGATGTTAGCATGTTGCGTTGGGCATTGATAATGCTCTTTATTGGCGCAGTTGGAAAGAGCGCTCAGTTCCCACTTCATGTTTGGTTGCCTGATGCAATGGAAGGACCAACACCAGTATCTGCGCTTATTCATGCTGCTACAATGGTTAATGCAGGGCTTTACTTAGTTGCTCGTATGGTCCCATTCTTTGATGTTACAAGCCATGGACATGGTGTTGAAGGACTTGGGGATGTCGCGATATTGATTGCTTGGATTGGAGGAATTACGGCATTTATGGCAGCGCTAATTGCATTTGTTCAAAATGACATTAAGAAGGTGTTAGCGTATTCAACAATGAGCCAACTTGCGTATATTTTCACGGGCCTTGGTGTCGCTCTATGGTTTTACAATCATGGTGAACACCATGCTGCAGTGATTGCTTTTGGTGCTTCAATGTTCCATTTATTTAACCATGCTATGGCAAAAGGCATGCTCTTCATGTCTTCTGGTTCAGTAATTCATGAAATGCATCATGCTCACCATCATTTGCATCATGAAGATGATGATCATGGTCACGATGACTTCGATCCTCAAGATATGCGAAACATGGGAGGTTTAGCAAGCAGAATGCCAATCACTTCTGTTGCAATGGCAATTGGTTCGGCATCAATAATTGGGTTGCCATTTATTGGAGGTTTCTGGTCTAAAGAAGGAATAGTTGCTGAAACTTGGAATGCAGCAGCATTACATGGTGGAACCTGGTTAATAGTTCCAGCATTTTTGATTTTGTTAACTGCTGGAATGACAGGTTTCTATATGACAAGAATGTGGATGATGACTTTTGCTGGTAAACCAAAAACAGAGTTTTCAAAACATGTACATGAGCAAACTCCTTGGATACCTACTCCACTAATTACTCTGAGTGTTATTTCTTTATTGGGCGGATTTGTGTTGGCTGTTTTGGGTGCTACTCACTGGCTTGGTGAGTCTGAGGCATTGGGTACGTTAATTCATGAACATGGAGCTGTTGTAGCAATCCTAGAAACAATTCAACATTCTTTCTTGCCCACAGACATGTTCCTATTCTTGATTACTTGGGTGGCAATTACAATTTCACTAGTAGTTGGTCCAGCAATGGCAATGCGCATTCATGGTGGACGACTCAATGATGGAGAAGTTGCGCCTAGGATAATTTCATGGATTCTTCCCCTTTCTTCTAAGTTCGGACATACTAATGTAGATGATTTAGCAAATTCTGGGGTAGCAGAAGCATTGCAACGAAGGTTATACTTTGATGACTTCTATGAGTGGCTAATTTCAAAGACAGTAATTCCTCTTGCTTGTGTACTTTCGTGGTTCGACAAGAATGTGATTGATGGAGCCATTAAAGGAATTGAATGGGGTAGTCAAAAGATTAGTAGAGATGTACGTAAATTAACTACGGGCAGGGCTTCAGATTATATCATGGTTGTAGTAATTGGTACTTTCAGCGTTCTTGTATTATTATGGGGGGTAATTTGATGGATCTGATGACATTTGGTAACCCACTTACTTTATTGACGCTAGGGCCGATAGTTGCTGGGCTAGCATTCATGTTGGTTGCTTGGGCTGCTCCCCCTTCTAAGAGGGCTGAAATTGGCCAGTATATCCGTTTGCTAATTTTTGCTTTTTCATTATTACTTCTAGCACTTTCAACACTAATGTTCCTAGAGTCATATAGCGGGATATCTTGGTCATTAATTGATAATAACAAATATGTTTATGACAACTGTGAAAATTTATCTGCAGCAGTAGGTGATTGTTCTCTAATAGATGGATTTGGGGTTTCATGGCACGTAGGTGTTGATGGTCTTTCTTTCCCTATGGTGTGGCTAACCACTTTACTAATTCCTATTTCGATGCTAATAGAATGGAATGCAAAGAATGGTGCTCAGTTTCACAGCCTAATCCTAATTATGGAGGGTGCATTGATTGGTGTCTTTGTGTCACTAGATTTGTTTGTATTCTACACTTTCTGGGAATTGACATTGATTCCGATGTTCTTCCTCATTCTAATTTGGGGTGGTGAGAATCGTAAGTATGCTGCTCAGAAATTCTTCATCTATACATTCTCTGCCAGTGTCTTAATGTTACTTGGAATATTGGTTATGTATTATTTCACTGAAGTACCGGTGTGGGAAGGTAATATTACTGGACGTGCATTTGATCTAACATTGATGGCACACGATTCTAAAAATGACGCGACATCAATGTTCCTTGGTGGTTTTGGTATGCAGAAAGCCGTGTTCTTACTGTTGTTAGTTGGCTTTGCTGCAAAGATGCCATCGGTCCCTGTTCACACTTGGTTGCCCGATGCTCACGTTCAAGCACCAACAGCAGGTTCTATGTTATTAGCCGGTGTGATGTTAAAGATGGGCGCTTATGGTTTCATGCGCTTAGCTGTTGGTCTATTGCCTGCGGCTTTGTTACATTATCAGATATTAATATTGATACTTGGAATGGTTAGTTTGGTTTATGGTGCTATGGTTTGTTTGGGCCAAACCAATCTCAAACGAATGGTAGCATATTCATCAGTTTCGCATATGGGGTTAGTGTTCCTAGGTATTGCAACCATGCAACCTTTGGGGATTGCAGGTGCTTTATTCATGATGCTAGCCCACGGAATTATCTCACCATATCTGTTTGCTGTTTGTGGCGCATTTAAACATCATTATCACACTTTAGAAATTGGTTCTATGCGTGGTATAGCCAAGTTTTCGCCTTGGTTAGGAGGCCACATGATGACTGCTTGGATGGGTAGCCTTGGTTTACCATTGATGGCAGGATTCGTGGCTGAAGTAGCGATAATGATCGCCTTTTGGATGGCATTTGGCTGGTGGGTCATACTACCTGCATTGACTCTGATTATTACAGCAGCATACTATTTGTGGAGCATGCAAAGAACAATCTTTGAAGGCGGAGAGGATGGTCAACTTCCTGATTCATTATATGGTGAAGATCCAGTTGATATTTCATGGCATGAAAACACAGGGATGTTTGTTTTAGCAGTATTTGCAGTTCTTCTAGGAATTTTGCCATTCATATTCTTTGATATGATTTCAGCATATAGTAATGAATTTGTCTCAGGTATTCTTCTTGATGTGTTAAACGAGGTGAAGCCATGAGTGCATTAACTCTTATTTCTGACCCTCAAACAGCTACTGTGTTGTTGCCAGAATTTACACTCCTTGTTGGAATTGTATTGATGATTCTTGTACCTAATCTTGGGAAGGGAACTTTCCGTTTACCTATCCCAAATACTAACATTAGAATTCCGTATTTATTGGGTGGTGAGAGGTTTGCTTTCACTTCAAGTCCTAGGGTACCTGGTGTAATTAGCGTTTTTACGCTATTATTCTCTATAACATTGGCATTATGGAGTCAGATGGAAACACCTCTTACTGATTCTAATATTTGGTGTATTGCAGCAACTGGAGAAGCATTCCAATCTTGTTCTTCTGTTACTGAATCAACTTTGTTGCAAATTGATGGGTTCAGTAGATTGCTCGAAATAGTATTCTATGGTGCTTTGATGCTTTGTGGGGTTGCTATGTGGAGCAGGATGCCAGCAACTCCAAGATTCATGATTCACGCACAAATCCTAGCCGGAAGGAGAGAAGATGAGCGCATTGCAAAATTGATTGACAATCGTCGTCAGGTGGATTTCCATCTTCTATTATTGATGGTTGCATTTGGGATGTCTATTGTTGCTTTAGCAGCAGATGTCTTTGTGTTGTTTATAGGACTAGAACTTGCCTCTCTCTCATCTTATGTGTTAATTGCTTTCATGAAAGAGAAAGAAGTTGCTCCAGAGGCAGGTATGAAGTATTTCATTGTTGGATCAGTTGCTTCAGCAATTGGATTGTATGGTGCATCATTACTTTATCTTTGGAACGGTAGTTTACAAATTTCAGAACTTGCAGCAAGTTGGCAGGCAATGGAAACAGTAGATCCTTTAGCCCTTGCAGGTTTAGGATTTTTAGTAGTAACAATCGGATTCAAAGTTAGTGCTGCTCCATTCCATTTAGCTACTCCTGATGCTTATTCAGGTGCTTCAAGCCCTGTTGCAGGCGTTCTTGCAACAGCATCTAAAGCGATGGGTTTTGTTGTATTACTCAGAGTTCTAGTTGCAATTACAATGCCAGAATCTGGAGAGGCATTTTGGGTCCCGGTAATTGGAGTACTTGCAGCAATAACCATGACTTGGGGTAATTTCGGTGCATTATCTACTGAAAACCCCAAGAGAATTCTTGCTTATTCATCTGTAGCACATGCAGGATATTTACTAGCAGCAGTAGCAGCTTTAGGATTAAACATACAGAGGACAGGAGATCATGTAGTTGCAGAACTAATTGTGGCTGCAATGTTATTCCATCTAACAGTATTAGTATTATTCAAACTAGGTTCATTCTTAGTATTATCAATGTTAGAGAGTGAAGGTAAGGGTTCAAAGTTGGAAGATTTGTATGGCCTTGTTAAAAGAGAACCTCTAATGGCAACTGCGTTATTCATCTTCATGTTAGCCTTGGCCGGGGTACCACCCCTATCCGGATTCCTTTCCAAGTTGCTTCTTGTAAGTGGGATTGTTGATGCAACAGTGCACAACACTATGTCTTTTGAAAATGGAGTTATTGAAACAATTCGTTCACTTCATTGGGTTTTCTTCCTTGCTTTGCTTGTATTCTTGAACAGTGCTTTGTCTCTATTCTATTATCTAAGGATTGGATGGGTAATGTTCTTTGAAGAACCATCCACAAGAAGAAGGTTAGTTACAGCACCATTCCTTAGAATATCAATTATCCTGTGTTTAGTTGGTACGTTAGCATTCGGAATTGGTCCTTTAGCAGACCATTTAATGACCTTGGTAACAAATGCTGCAGAGTCATTTTTTAATTGATTAATTTGCAAATCAATTATTTTTAACAACTAATAAACAACATTGTTCTAGTTCATCTATTGACACGATGTGTGCGCGTGAAAATAGTCTTTTATCTGGGTCGGATATATTCCTTCTTGAGTGTCTTTCTTCCCTGTCTTTTGATTTTTTTACTATGGTCCAGAGTTTCTTTGTTGTGGCTACATATAATTTCTCTGAGTTCGCCATTACCCACCAATCAGCATTTTTTCTTGCAATTCCAAATCCAGAGGATTTCCATTTTGAATTGCGATCTTCTCTCTGTTCAAGTTCTAGATAATGTGCTTCTGTTTCTAAGGAAAGTTCATCAAAACGAATCGCAATTTTTTCTCCATTAGGTGCAATCATGTCCCAACCATCATTTTTGTGAATCCCTTCTAAATGCTTCCAACCCATTAACTCAGCAACGGCTCGTTCTCGCTCAATAATAGAATCAGACATCTAGATTCTCATGTAGTTGATGTATTTATTATGTTTGAGTAGTCTCATATTATGTCTTTTTTCTTCTCAAACCGTTTATGAGGGGCGTGTGAGTCGGTTGTTGTAATGGGCCGTCGTGGAGAGGAAACTGTAGACAAGGAATTGCTTGCTCAAATGGAAGCAGGCGATGAGAAAATACGTGTACAAGTACCTAATGAAAGAGTAAATGAAATGTTTGCAATCGCGGAACAAATATTAGGTGGCCGTAGAATTAGGGCTATTTGTGCCGATGGTGAGGAACGAATAACTCGTATACCTGGTAAAATGCGCCGAAGACAATGGGTTCGTGAAGGTGATTTGATTATTATCCAACCTTGGGATTTTCAGCCATCTAAGGCAGATGTCAAAATGCGTTATTCCAAAACTCAAGCTTTGTATCTTTCTCGTAAAGGTGTTCTTCCCGAAATTGTTGATGTATTTGGCATAGGTGGAGATGATCAATCAGGAGATGATGATGGGTTGTGGGATTTAGGCGAAGAAAATGATGTATCACCTATAGAAGAAGTCAAAGACGAAGATTCAGATGATGAAAATACAGAATAACGTATGAGAGGGGATATCATAGCTCGCAGGAAGGGGGCAAAGCGTCGTAATAAGCGAGATTGGACCAATCTTGCAGATGAGCAAGCGAAAGCTAATCTCGAATCATTTCCAGATCAAGATTGGTCTGAATATGAAACTGAAGATGAAATGTTTGATGGAAACCATCAGAAATCTATTGATAAAAGATTAGAGAAATTAGATGAAGCAGGTTCAAAATTTCATTGGATGAAGGAGAAAAGATATGCCCGCATGTTTAGTGAAATTGAACATAAGTTGACAGGTGCTTTAGGTAAAGGAGAATATGATTGGGTAGATCGTCGTGTATTTGATCAAGTATTTGACCAGTCTACTTTAATGGCAATATACAAATTAATGCAACAGGATCATATTGATACTATTGAATGGCCTATTGCTAGAGGAAAAGAGGCACATGTATTTCATGCTAAATCTCAATCAGGACCTGTGGCAGTAAAAATATTCCATACCAGTAATGCTGTTTTCAAAGGATTGATGCAATATATAGAGGGCGATCCAAGATTTGGTGGCTTAAGAAGAAGGCATAGAGAACTAGTCAATGTTTGGGTTCAAAAGGAACATCGTAATTTAATGAGGATGAAGAAACATGGTGTTCGAGTCCCTGAATCTCTTGTTACAAGAAAAAATGTCCTAATAATGGAATATCTGGGCGATGAGAATGGTCCATCTCCAAGGTTAAGGGATGTAGATATTGAGAATCCCAAAGAGGCTTTTGAAATATTATTAGAGCAATTGAGAATAATTTGGCAGGATGCTGGCCTAGCACACGGTGATTTTTCAGAGTATAATGTTTTGATTCATAAAGGGGAGCCATGGATTATTGATGCAGGTCAAGCAGTTGTTCAACATCACCCCAAGGCAAAGGAATTTCTTGTGAGAGATATTACTAGACTTGTTCAATGGGCTAATAAAAATGGAGTTGATGTAGATCTGGCGGAATCTACATTGTATGTTATTGAGGAGAAAGAATCTCCGAAATAGTTGATTTCTATTTAATTGATTGAAGGGTTGGCTTCAAAGAGGACGGGTAGGTCGGCAGGTCAATGGAGACATCAGTCCGAGTCCCGAAGAATCGCATAGCAGTGTTGATTGGGAAAAAGGGTGAAACCCGTAAAGGATTGGAAGCAGCAGCAAAAGTTTCAATCGATATTGATTCATCAACAGGAGATGTTTCTATTGTTTGGGACCCTGCTAAAACAGACCCAGTTAAGATGATGAAATTCCCTGAATTAATTAAAGCAATAGGGAGGGGGATGTCTCCTAAAAAAGCTATAAAATTAATGGAAGATGACTGTTATTTCCAATTATATGATATGAAAGAATGGGTCGGAAAACAACATTTGCAACAAAAAAGGATGAGGGGCCGTTTAATTGGTAGCGAGGGTAAGATTCGTAGATTTATTGAACAAAATACTGGTTGTGAAATGGCTGTTTATGGCACTACAGTTGTTCTTATTGGTGATGAATCGGGGTTGCCCATTGCTAGCAACGCTGTTGAACGTATTCTTAGAGGTTCAGAGCATGGTACTGTGATTAAAGCTCTAGAGAGGGAGCGCCGTGATCAAAAATTAGCAGCCAGACGTCTTGAATACATTTCAGAACGTGGGGATGGCTCTGATGATATGTTTGATCAATTAGTCCCAGGACTTTCAGATGCTAGGCAAAGAAGTAGACGTTACAGGTCATCACAAGTAGATCCTGATGATGATGATGCCATAGAAGATATGATGGAACTAGCTGAGGATGAATCGGTTAATTGGTCTGAAGAATAACCTCATTCTTTCTTGTTAACCAAAAACCCAACCAAATCCCTACTAGGGCAATGGTCAAAATAGTGGGTGAAAATGAAGGTACGGCACCAACCATTTGTTGACTCGCTCCTTGTACAACCATATATGCATCATTATTTGATTCATCTCTTTCTGAAACTGCATCATCTGGGTCGACCGTTAAACGGATATCATATTCACCTTGGTTTCTAATTGTTACAGACCAAATCATCAGTTCTTGCATGTCGTAAAGTGCTACAGAGGGCAATGTACGTGTTTCAATAGTAGTCCAACTAGCATCACTGTTTCTGTCGGCGGGTGCAGTCTGTAGAACTACTACAGCACTTCCAGGATATGCTTCGTTACTAACTAGGAGAGATGTGATATTTACGAGACCATCACTTCCAGCACGAACAACTAACCTATCAACCGAGGCAATTTCCCAAGATAAGTCAAAACTTGGAAAGATAATAAAATGTTGAGTTGGGGATGTGCCAATATTCCCGGCATTATCAACCATTACGGCCCTTAGTGAAAGGAATTGATCTTGCTTAGTAGACCAATCAATTGTTGATGATAGGTTTGTAGATAGGCCATATCCAATATCAATCCAAGAACTTGTAATGTCAGGTGTTTCGCCGAGTCCATCTGAATCGAAGCCATATTGGATTTTTGTTTGAGATGAATTAATTCCTGATAATGCATCACTAGCCTGTACAATAATATTTACAGATCCAGTTAGAGCAGTAGTTAATTCAGGGACAATCCATCCTCCTGCCACTGGTGCTTGATGATCAATTCTTAGAGTATAATTCAGTATTTCTCCACGATTTCCAACATTATCTACTGCTCTAAATTGGATTTGTCTAACGCCTTCTTCTAAAGAAATACTGCCAGCACCTCCTATTCCAATACTATTCCATGTTGAATCTGCAGAATCTCTAACTTCATATCCATTAATTCCGCTACCACTATTATCTGTGGCTCCGTTAAATAAATTAGAGAAAATTAGTGTATGTGAATTGTCCCAATTAGAACTTATTGAAAGTGAAGGAGTTCCTACCGTTGGCCCAACGTTGTCAATTCCAATATATCTCGTGATACTATTTGAGGTTCCAGCTTCATCAAATACAGTTAGAACAGGGCTCCAGATTCCTTGTGAGGGGAACCCGCCAGAAGTCCAATCCCAACGATGTGTAAGGAAACCAGGTCCGTCGTTGGACGGGGTGCCAGGTCCTGGTACGTTAGTTAGTGTAGCATAATCTAAATTTTCATCACTCGCATTCCATGTAAATGAGATGGTTCCATCTGCTGGTGTTGCAAACCAAGCCCGTGTTGAAAAAGTATTTCCAGTCCCAAATGTGGGGTTTTCTACTACAAAAGCAAGATTACTTGGTGCCGTATTATCTACTGTGAAATTAGCACCTTCAGTAATTCCAGTTGAGCCTGAATTGTCCCAACCTTCCAATCGTAATTGATAATCTCCGTCATTTACAGATGTCGTATCCCAATTAAATATCCAAGAATTTGATGATGTAATATTTGACAAAACAGACCATCCGTTACCATCATTTAGGTCAAGTCTTGCTGCATTCAGACCAGTTGTTGATGTTACTGCAATGCTAATTGTTCCAGAAATTACACTTTCTTCAGTAGGACCAGTTCCAAATGTAGGTAGGCTAGTTTTTGCACCTTTAGCAGATACATCTGAAATGGGCATAATTGCCAGGATTAAAAGTGCGGTAAGAGCAACAGTCAGTACTGAGCGTCTCATGGCCACCAATACGAGGAAACTCGCCTTTGCCTTCAACCCTTCCTTTACAATATGCTAGCGCATCACTTTGTGATGCGTTGGGCTTTAATGCCAACTTCATGCAATAGAGTTGAAGTGTGGCCGGTTACCTCGTCATTACATGAGCAGGGGCCATACCCTATCTATCTCCCTTCTATTCTTGCTATTTTCACTATCACCAGTAATGATGGCTGAAAGTGCAGGGGATGTTGATTTTAGCGCTGACAACATCATTTTGTCACCTTCAAACCCATCAGAAGGAGATTCTGTTACAGTTACTGCAACTCTTAGTAATAGCAACTCTAGTGACATAACGGGTGTTTTAGTATCATTTCATCCTGATAATATTCTAAACACACCATTTCATCAAGAAACGGTCAATATTCTTGGATCTAGTGTCACTCAAGTTAGTGGTAGTTGGAATTCAGTTACATTTGGTTCACATTCAGTAGTGTTGAATGTATCTCATAATGGGGTATCTCAATCAGTATCCAAGCCCTTTAGTGTATCTGGATTAGTTGATTTGGTTGCTTCAAATATTCAGATTAGTCCAAGTTCAGATTTATATCAAGGTGAATCTGTAAATATTACTGTTGATGTGAGTAATAATGGTAATTTAGATTCTCCGGCATCTCATATATTAATCCAATTAGATGGTGCAACATTGATTGAAAAAGATGTACTACCTATTCTTGCCGGGATGTCAACAACCATTCAAACATCATTTAATGCCCCTGTTGCAGGAAACCACCAATTGACCGCAATTGCTAATTCGGGTGATGATGGCATTACCGAATCAGATGTGAGTAATAATCAAGCTCCTTCTTTTTCATTTACAGTCCTCTCAAGTCCAGATTATTTACATTATGAACAACCTAATCCAGAAATTACCGTTACATCCCCTTCAAATTCATTGAGTGGGCCTTGGACTTTAAGTGGAAATATATTGAGAATGGGTGGTAGTGGGGAAAGTACAATTTCAGTAGGAGTTTACAGAATTTCAGGGGAGAATGAATTAGTAATAGGTAACTTCCCATTAACTTTTGATGACACAACCCCATTACAATCTTGGCAACAGTCATTTGACACTACTCAATTACAAACAACCGACCCAGGACTTCATACGATAAGGGTTAGAATAGATCCTAGTAGATTAGTTCCTCAATCCATTCAATTTAATGATGATATTGATACTGTAATAGAAATACACCCAGAACCAAATGTTGTAGTTTCACCATATGCATCATCTCCAGATGATACTGTATTATCTGGTGAGTCTGTCAATTTTTCAGTGACAGTTCATAATACAGGTACATTACCTGTTGTTGGTGATTTAACTGCTACTTTTGGTGGTGAATCACTCAGTCCGAAGTCTGCTGTAGGTATTCCAGCAGGTGAAGAAAGGACTTTTGTTTTCCAAACATCTGTGTCGGGTAATGAAAATCAGGCATTACAATTCATCGCAAATTGGGAAAATAATTTAGGTAGTTATGATTCTGATTCTAGTGACAATACTGCTTTTGGTTCTGTGACTTTACGCAGTAACTTACGCCTAAAATTCTTATCTCAAACAGCAGGTTATACTCCTCAACATACTCCTTTAGTCGTTGGTAATACTTACACATATACCATTGATATTAGTTCAGAAGAAGGTTCGGGGACAGAGTCATTTACTTGTTTAAATTATGTAGAAAATGAAGAATTAAGCAGTATTGAGTTATCTTTCTTAGAACCAGGATCTAGTAATACTGTGATCTGTTCATTCACTGCTGAAAAAACGGGGACCTATCAATTGTATATCATCCCTGATGGTGCTAGTGTTGCTACATGGATAGATTCGTGGTCAATTTCTGCCACAAGTGCCACTGAGCAGAGTGCTGAAAGCACAAATAATTTTGAAGCAACCATTCTTTTTGTATTGGCAGGAGTTTTTCTTGTGGGTGTCCTAATTGCAGCAATAATCCTTACACGTACAGTAGATGAAGATGTGGAGAGAGAAACATACGAATATTGTCCATCTTGTGATGGTGAAATTGAAGGCGATGAGGAGATATGTCCTCATTGTGAATTTAACTTAGAAGAAGGTCTCTCTCAATTCCATGATTGTAATTCATGTGGAACAAATATTCCTGATGTAATAGAACATTGTCCTTATTGTGGTGAAGTACAGGATATTTCTTCATTCTATGAGAAGAGAGAACGTAAAGAAATTACAATTGAAGAGTTTGAAGATGAGGAAGAAGACTTTGATGAGATTGTAGCTGGAACAGATGATTATGGTGATGCAATTCAAGAAATGGGTTACGATGAAGAACAATTGGAATCAGATTGGGATGAAAGTCTAAGTGAAGCAGAACGAGAAATAGATGAAGCTATGGCAGAGCGTGAGAAATTAGATGAATTAACTGAAGAAGAAGCAGAACAAGAATTAGTAATTTCTCAAATGCGACAAACTCATGAAGAACACCGAGCAGATATTGACGAAATTATTGGTGATAAGAGTTCACGCCGTCATATTCAAGATGAAGATGTTGAATTGAGTGCATCTGATGCTCATATTCGTGAAGATATCTTCAAGATTACAGGTGAAGATGGAGTATTGCCTGGTCAACAAATTGATGTAGAATTCATCACAGATAATACCGTAGTCGGAAACGAATTGAAAGATTCAAAAGAAGTTACAGATTTTACTGTTGAAGATAATGATCAGCCCAAATCCAATAATCAATCTGAGGAAGAAGAAAATACAATTATTGAGGATGAAGATTTAGATAAAGAAGAAGTTCAAGGAGAAAATAAATCAAAGCGTAGGAGACCAGTTCGTCGTCGTGGCAATAATAATGATGAATAAATCTGATTATTATTGTTTTTTCAACAAGAGGTTCAAACGTAATTGTTACTTGAGAGTGTTGCCTGAGTGATGACGAACGGGACGCCGAAATTATTGACGAGCCCTATGAGTGCTGACAGGCAAACGACGAAAATAAGTCCAAATAGTAGTGTACTTGAAAAGAAGGAGTTTGTTCAAGTAGTTTAATGCGGGCACGATTAGCATTCTTGATGACTATGCTATTATTCTCTACAACGATGTTTTCAGGTTGTATAGGATTGGTTGCTAGCCGTGAATTGATGGAGCAGTATCGCGGAGTTCCAGAAAGAGAAGAAGTTGTAAATCCATACGTTTTTTCACATAAATTTGATTCATCAAATCCAGAAGATATTATTTTTAATCCATCTCCACATAATATAGATATAGATTCAGAAGTCAAAGAAATGCGTGTATTTTTCCGTGTTCAGATGCCATATAGTGAAGTAGCTGGAGTTGATACTGGAAACATAACTAGTACAGTTAGATATGTACATGCTATATTGTGGGAGCCGGGAGCAAATAAGAATACAGATACACCATTTTGGGAGGAGAATGCCACTACAGATCGTTACCCCCCTATGAAGAGGTTTTATCCACCATTCGAAGAGGGTGTTTGGGAGTTGGAAGTTAAAGCACAAGGGTATGGTGTTGATCTTGCTGGTGCCGTATCTTTTCATGATGAATTTGAAGTTTCACTTTCTGTATACAGGCCTTGCATAATGTTTCCAGAGGATATAGATATTCAAGATACAGATGAGGAAGCAAGTGCTAAATGTGTACCTGTTTAGACGAGTGGTTCAGGGCAGTTTTTTCTCCTAGAGCAATTTTTGCATTTCCCTCTTCTCTCATGGTTTCTTTTTGCTCCCCCTTCAACCATTAATCTCTGGATTTCCTGAGTTTGTTCCATTAATTCTTTTTTCTTTTCATCATCCCATTGAATTTTATGAATGTCTTCTTGTCCATATCTTATTATTCCATAATTTGCTTTATTATTAGTAATTTCAGATATTAGATGTAAATAAGCATAGAGTTGCATTACATGACTTTTATGAGGTGACAAAGGTGTTTTTCCAGTTTTTTGTTCAACAGGCACAACATCATTTCCAATTATTATTATTTGGTCAGGTCTACCTCGTATTCCCGTTTTATTGTCAATTAAAAGGTCAGATGTTATTCCGTCATCATTGTAGGTAATAGTACTCCCAATTTCTATGCCTAATTGATCACTTTGTTCTGAAACTATGTTGGTTGTTTTTAACACACGTTGTAGTTGAATTGCTGAGAATAATGTCCACGTTAATGTGAGAATAATTAGTACTGCTGTAGCAATGGAGCGCTCCTGTGCTTCAAATAACATATACCCATGCAGAGCAATAGCAATACTTCCTAAGATAATAGCAACTTCCACTTTCCCCCCTTCCATCCAGCCACCTATTTCGCCATCATTTTCAAAATCAATTAAATTAACTTCCGAATCTTCAAATTCTTTTGGATGAGGTGGGGATGAATAACCAACCCATCCACCTAATATCTTCCTCCATGGTAAGAATAATAGAATAATAGCAAGAATTAACCAAATTAAGGATAAAAGGGCTAGGTATCGGGCAATATTTGCAAGTTCTTTGGTGGATATAATTCCATCCCCAAGCAGAAAAAATCCAATGGAATCAAATGCTAAAGTTACAACTATAGCAAACCACCAACTCCAAACAATCATTTGCTTACGTGCATTTTTATCATTTTCTTGATATTCTCTCATCTCTTTTTGTATTTGTTTATGTTTTATTTTACCTTGTTCTATTGCATCTCCAGAACCACTAAATCCATCTCTAGCCAATTTCCAAGATAATGGACAATATGTGTGCCTTTCAAGATCACTAGCAGAAACGGGTAATGGTAGGCCATTTGCATCATACCAAAACCCCCCTTCGCCTTTTTTGGGAGGTTTAGTTGTTGATTTTTTACTTTCATTGCCGGGCGAGTTATTATCCAAGCCCTTTTTCTCCATAGTTACCCCAGTACATTTCAATGAAGAGCATTACGCAAACTAGTTTGCCTAAAAAGAGGCTTCCCAGTCGTCTATTTTTTGTTGATGTGCCCAAGTAGCATCGTCTGTCTCTCCACGTGCTTTTAGTATTTCACGAGATAAAAGCCAGTAAATCATTGCTAGACTTCTACGACCTTTATTGTTTGCAGGAATGCAGAAATCAACATTTCTTAGGTTATTATTAGTATCACAAATTCCAATGATTGGCAAACCACTCTTTACGCCTTCAGCAAGTGCTTGTGAATCCGCTTGAGGGTCTGTTACAAAAATTACTCTAGGTTCAATGTAAGTTGGAAGATTTGGATTAGTAAGTGTTCCAGGAATAAAACGTCCAACAATTTGCTTTGCACCAATAGATTGTGCAAACATTCTTGCAGGCCTCTGCCCATACTGCCTAGCACTAACAACTAAGATATCTTTAGCTTCATAGGTATTGATTAATTTAGCAGCTAAGGCTAGACGTTCATCAGTTTTTGAGAGATCAATGACATGAATTGTTGCGCCCTCTCCTCTCTTGATGACGCCACTAATGAATGGTCGCATGTCCTTAGTTTTATTCAAGGCCCCAATATGAACTTGGTTTTCTTGGTACACATCTTCCGCTAGCAGAGGTGCACTATTGTCACTCATTCGGCTCGGCGACCGGCCAACCATTCATAACCGCTTCTATTCTAACTTATGAGTTAAAGAGTTGGGAATAACTGAAACATGAGGTGCCTTTGGGCATAATGATGGCCATAGATACTGGGCAGGTGCCGTTATTTCTCGCCCCTATGGCTGGAGTGACAGATCTAGCATTTCGTTTGTTAGCAAGAGAATGTGGCGCGGATTTTACTATTTCAGAATTTACAGCAGCAGCAGCCTTAACGCGCCAAGATGCAAAAAGTTGGCATAAATTGGAAAGTGATCCTAGGGAGAGTCCATTTATTCCGCAAATATTTGGAGGAAAAATAGAGGAAATGGTTCACTGTTGTGAATTATTACAGGATGTTGCAGATATTATTGATTTGAATTTTGGTTGCCCTGCGCCTAAAGTGACAAGGCATTGTGCAGGTGCAGCATTGATGGGTAAACCAGATGACTTGGTCCAAATGGTTGAAAATTGCGTAGAAATTTCTGATGTGCCAATTACTGTAAAAATGAGGCTAGGTACTGATAGTGACAAAATAAATGCTCTTGAAATTGCAAAAAGGGTAGAAGATGTAGGGGCTTCAAGAATTTGTGTGCATGGAAGAACGCTCCGTCAACGCTATTCTGGGATTTCTAATTGGGATTTAATTACAGAAATTGTCGACGCAGTAGATATTCCGGTAGTAGCAAATGGTGATATTGTAGACGCTGAATCTGCTCTAAAATGCCTTGAAATTACAGGGGCGGCAGGTTTGATGATAGGGCGTGCTGCAATCGGTCGTCCTGAAATATTCCATCAAATTAAGTCAGAGTTAGGTTGGCAAAAAGAACCACCACCTTGGGATAATGAGAATATTTCAGATAATCTAGCTAACAAAAGATTGTGGGCTTGGCAGAGATATGTAATGATTAATCAAGAACTACATGAGAAAATAGATATTGGGCATAATTCTAAAGAGAGTAATTTCTCAAACAAAAACATATTGCGTCATGCTTTTTCTTTTACTAAAGGGCTACCAGGTGGCAAGTCATTCCGAACAGAATTACATAATAATCGTGAGCCTAAAGAATTGTCTAGGTCTGTAGAAGGTTTCCTTAAGAGTCTAATAAATATTGATTAATTATTAATTCCTAATTCATCTAATTTTTCTGCAACAAGTTTCAATCTTGTAAACATGCTTTCAAATCTGAGCATAACTTGTCTAGCAACATCTTCACCAGAAATTCCAGATAAACGGTATCCATGTGGCAAGCGCCCCCCAAGTAGGTTTAATGTTACGCGAAGTTCATCTTCATTTACATTTGAGAAAATTTCTGCACATTTTTCAGAATCAAACATCCCGTCTTTTAGTGACTTGATAACTAATTTTGCAATTTTATCATCAAGTCTTCCTAAACCTCCTTTGCCTAGCAACCACTCTTCCCCTCTCCTAGAATATTGAGTAGAAATAGCATCCCACAAAATTACAGTTAATCTGTCATGTCGTGGTACACGTTCAACTAAACCAGCAGCGCGAAATCGGTCAAATGTTCGTGTAAGCCTTGGCCTTGTTGCACCCCATTGTGAAACTGCTTCATCAAGAGAAATTGCATGGTTTGCTTCTAGTAATGCCTCAAATACCTCTCTTGTCAAATCATTACCCGACCTATGTTTTGGTCTCTCTCCACGCAGGCCCAAATCATTGAGAAATGCATCTATTTCATCTTCATGATCTGATAATGGATGTGGCTCATAAATAATCAATTTAAGCGGCAATTCTTGACATTTTTCATCGTAATTTCGTTTTACTGATCCAGTTTGCCAGTGTTGAAGTGGTGCTAAACGAAGTTTCAAAATTCCACTGGATTCTCGATATAATAAATCAATAGCAGCAGATAAGGAACCACACCTAAGGTGGTGCATCATCCAACCATTATCTCCTATTTTAGAAGCAATTAGACGATTGGCTTGTAATCCTTTCAGATGATGATGAAGTGCTGTCATGCTAATTTCTAATTGATCTGATAAGACGCGGGCATCTACACCTTTCATTGGTTCCTTTAACAGATGATCTCGCATCAAGCGATGAAGGGGCCTAGTAGATGAGTTATAGGTGTCAGCATCGTTTCTTCTTCTAACTAATCCTAGAGTATCTAGTAACCACCCTAACAACATGTCAATATCTTTCATTCCAGTTGGGGCTGGTTGTTCTTCTAGCCTTAGCCTCAACATTACAACAGCGCGAGTTGTAACGGTTCTAAGTGCTATTGATGCTAATTGGTGTTTCAGCACTACTTATTGTGAAATCTAGATTTACTGGACGGACTTTATGCAGCTACTTTTCTTTCATCAATCCACTCATAATCAAGAACACCGGTTCTCAATCCAATTAGATGATCGGCTAGGTCAAGATTTTGGTTAGATAGAATTCCACGTCTTCGTAGTACTAACACCGCACTATTTACAGATGCTCTACTACGATTAATATCACGGGCAAGGGATGCTTGGGATTGAGGTAAAGGATCTTGTACTAATCTTGTAACTACTTCTCTTTGGACTTGTGATAAGCCGACAGGCATCATTTGAGCAGCTCTTTCGTCTTCTATGTGCATGTGCCGAATTATTTCTAATTGACTCGGAGCTCCTGCATAGTAGCAAGTTCTTCCATTAACTGGCATGGTGGTAACAGTTCTTTGAGATTTTAGTACCTCTAGGTGGTGGCGCAAAGTCCCATTTGCAACTTCCAAGTTCTTTTGTAAGCGGCGATAGCAAATACCTGGGTTGCTATCTAAAGTTTCGAGAATTTGTCTTCTGAGTGGGTGTTCCCAATCTCTTGAACGTGGGGAACTAATAGTTGCTGAAACTGACCAATTCCAAGGCAACAGCCCTGTAGCAATTGAGCCAATTCCAGTCAATCCAGCAATAGCAACTCCAAGAACTGCATGGCGATTACTCCACTGACTCAATAGTGCCATCTAACAATTGTTCTGTGTCGGTCCCTATTGTATGTATTGGTTACACGATTAAGTAATCGTTAGAGTTATTCTTTATTTTTAACACTACCATTACTAATTTTCATGTAAGCAACAAGTGGGCTAAGCAAACGTCCAGCTCTCTTACCATGTTCTGTTAAGTTGTAAGTAACTTTGACTGGTGGTCCATCAACTACAATTCTAGCAACCATGCCAGTTTCTCTTAATATTGTTAGTTTGTCTGATAAAGTTCTGCTTGAAATTCCTTCAAGAAGACGCCTTAACTCATTGAATCTTCTTTCACCAGCAATGTATAAAGCCGCCAATATTTCTATTGACCAACGTGATGCAAAAATGTCAAGCGCTTCAACAGCAGCCTCTACTTCCCATGAAATATCATGTACTTTGCTTCCAGTGGTAAATAACACTTCATTTGAATTTTCACGGAATAATTCTCTAACTCTTGAACCCAACTCTTCAGTTTTTGTTATGGCATTTTGAATTTCATCAATGTCATTTTTTCCTAGTATCATTGGCGGTTCTGGCATACAAGACCCTCGGTGTTATTATTTACACGTGGTGTAGGCAATGCACTTAGATTTAACCCCCCTCACTTCACTATTAATATAGTCCGGAGTACAAGTAAATATTACCCCGGAGGAAATAATAATGGATCAATGGTTAGATGAGTGGTTAGATTATCATAGTGATAGATTGAAAGTGCAAGAAGATGGAAAAAAAAGGATGCAAAATTTTGCTTCAACGCTCCTAAGAAGGCGTTTTTGGCTAGGGAGGAATTAGAATGAAATTAATCAAAAAGTTTCAACATTTACTGTATTTAGCAGCATTTTCAATGCGTCCGCCTGATTGGGCGAGACGTTAAATCAAATTTTAGTTAATAACCCTCAGATGCCACAGCAGCGCCACCTAAGCCCAGTCCGAGTACTATGATAAATCCCCAGATTATAATTCCTAAAAGGAACAAACCAATTGAAATCCACGCAATTATCATTGCAGCCCTTGCAGATCCTGCGTCAGGGTGGTTTGGATGCTGATTGGTAACATTTAGTGCACCATTAGCCAAAATCAGACCCGGGACTGCAGTACAAACGCCACACCCTACCAAACTAAGGATTGATAGAACCAAAGCCGCAGTTGCCTGGGTAGCAGGATAACCCATTCCTAGTTGTGGTCCAACACCAACAATTGGCTGTCCAACAAGTACAGTTGGTTGACCAACCACTTGTTGTTGAGGGGGTTGACCATATACTGGTTTAATGGGTTGTCCCCATTGATCTTTATCTGGTTGCATATTTTTCACCCTTACATTCCAATTAGTGCTACACCAAATATGAGGATTAAGATTAATCCAATAAGTAATAACCCAACCTGCAACCAATTCAAAATTAGTCCTATCATGGCTTCACCACCCCCCACTCCAGTAGTCTTTGAATTGCCGTAACCAACATGCCCCAATGCAACTCCAATTATTGCCAATGGCATCGAGCAGCATTGTGCCCCCCATAAAATAAATCCACTTAGAAACATGAGAAATGAAATAATTCCCATAATCATGCTAGCAGTGGCGGCACCATTGCTTTGATTCATCATTACATTAGTGACTTGAATTGGTGTATGTCCCATTGTGGGTTGGCCTGTAAGAACCGCCGGCTGTCCAATAATCTGTGGTTGTGGTGGTTGACCATACACGGGCTGAACAGGTTGCCCCCATTGCTGGCTTCCGGGTTGCATAAGTTATCGAATAACTATTTGTTTCTAATATTATCTAATTTACAATAACAGTTTGGTCACCAGCAACAGTGTTTCCACTGGAGGTTACGAAGATGTCTACCATGCATCCAGATGAACTGCAGATTTCTGCATCAGCTTCACTTAGGAA
>PBXQ01000011.1 GCA_002727675.1 Thermoplasmata archaeon
CCTAATCAGCTTATCAAATTGAATTATTGTAATAGCGCATTATTGATGAAGCGCCAACCGCCTGCAATTATCATGAGCAGAGCGAGAGCCCCGGTAATTCAGTTGCTAGTTCCCTTAGGATTATGTTTCCTGTTATTACTTGGCAGTTGGACTCCTGTATTGAATTTTGAAGACGATAAACAACTAGGAGATAACGAAACTCACCCACCTTATTCAGGTGCTAAATATTCTGATGGAGACATAGATGTCCCGGTGTTATATGAAGGAGATAGATGGTATTATGATGGTTTTTTTGATGTTGTTGAAATGATTGCAAATGCCGGAACGGAAACTGATGCAGAGGCATTAACTGGCGAGTTAGAAATGTGGGTGGATGACATTACAACTTGGACTGTAGATAACCATAGTTCAGTGGCATACAAAATTAAATCAAATGGTACTTTCATAGCTGAAAATGTCTCACTCAGTGGTCAGAGCGGAGATATTACTGTTGATTATCAATCAACAGAAATCATCCGTGCTGGAGATTTCGCAACCATCAGAAATCAAGTTTACATGAATGTAAATTTTAGGTTGGCGGATACAGTAATTGAAATTCCGGTAGCTGAAGTTACTGTTACTGATTCTTATTATGAACCTCGGGAGGATTATGATTTTCCATTACGAGTTGGGGAGGAATGGATTAATGATTACTTAGATGTAAATTCTTGGGTGGGTGATTCTAATTACTTTACAATTCCCGAAGATGAAACTATAGCTTATGAAACAAGACATGCAATTGTAAGTGTTGGTGATCCGTCAGTAACTTATTCTGGCTGTGAAACGTCATATAATGCAACAGCATTTGATGAAAATGGTACAGTTGAGTCTTTTAGATGGTGGTGTCCAGGTGCTAAGAATGATGCTTGGAGACATTTTGAGAATGCTCTTGGAATGTACGTTGATTTTTATCTTAAAGATTTCCAACCAGCAACCCCTTCAATATATTACGAGGTGGACCTTGAATATCCAACTTGGGCTTTGAATACTCCATTGGGTGTATGGGTTAATGTCAGTGATGTTAATGGTGCACCAGTCGCTGATCAAGCCTTCGTTTTGAGGTATGAGTATGATGATACTTGGATTTCTCTATCCACCGCTGCTAATGGGACAGCATTTGTAGAATTAGATACTAGTGACCCATTGGACACGACTCCTTCAAATCATGATTATGCTAGTCATGGAATTGTTGCTTGGGACCCCGTTGGACAGAATGCGGGAGTTGACACATTGTCTCTTGATGCTGAATTAGTCCAATTAGATTACCGCCCTAGGCCGGGTGGGGTTTCAGTTGTTAGGTTTAGAGGAAATGATTCAATGACCCTCAATCCTAGTTATGGTTTCAATGCGATAGCAGGAGATATTCTTCAATTTACAGTCCCAATAGATAACAAAGGCATGACCAGCGGCCCAGTAACTGAATTAGAGATGGTTTCACCAGATTCTTCATCTCAAAGGCAGAACATCAATGCATTACCTCCTGTTGGTGAGCAGACTCTACAATTTACTTGGACGGTACCGGAATCTCAGCAATTAGGTTTGACGAATTTTTCATTTGAGGTAGACCCTGATAATTTAATGCAAGATGATGTTAACCAAAGTAATGATTTGTTATTATTCCCCATGTTTATAGGTTTAATTCCTGTAGCTGATTTAGTTGATATTCCCTCAACATATACTTTAACTGATATTATGTTAGATGCTACCGGGAGTAATGATGGTGACGGTGGATCTTTGCATTGTACCTTTGAAATAGAAGTTGATTCAAATCAATTTGAAACTTATGAACAATCTGACTGTCAAAGAATTGTTAATTGGCCCGATGAAGGAATTTTCCATGTTAATTTATTAGTCACAGATGAAGAAAATGATCAAGATGAACTATCTGTTGATATTGAAATACTAAATCGTGCACCTTGGGTTAACGTTTCTTCACCATCGCCTAATATTTTGGCAAAAACTAGTATCACCTTCAACGCAACGGATTCAGGCGACTTAGATACATTAGATCAAACAGGCGCCCCTCTAACTTTCGAATGGCTCCCACCAAATCGCTCTGATGGTGTCCCTTATTCTTGTCAAGAGGGCCCTATTACAATGGAATGTACAGTCACTCCTCTAGAAGAGGGTGACTTTGTTATTCAGTTACAGGGTACTGACGATGATGGCGCCATTACTACCGGGGAATTTGTGTTACAGGTAGAAAATATCGCTCCTGAATCTGCAGTAATTTCCATAGATGGCGGTGTAGGAGAAAATAACGAATTATCTCCAGCAGTTTGGTCTGTTTATGAGGACCAAGAAGTTACTCTAAAAGGGGATGCTGTTGACACAATCAATGATCAAAATTCTCTTACGTGGAATTGGAAACCTAGTAGTGATAGAAATCCTTCATGGCTAGAATCCAATGTGGGCTCCGATTCAGAAATTGACGTGATTTGGAGTTCTTCTGGTAGACATACTATTGGTTTAGAAGTTGTAGATGACAATGGACTTAGTATGGTTACAACAGGTCAAGTAAACGTCATCAATGTTCCACCAACAAGTGTACAATTTGGTGCTCAACTTCCAGTAGGTGAAGATAGAATTTTCGAATTAACCGGCCAATATTCTGATACTCCATCCGATATGGATACATTGCAAGCATGTTGGGATATTGATTTAGATTATGATGCAGATGATAATTTAGTCAAAGACGATGATTGTGATTATGTTGGTGATACGATAAGTCATTCTTGGGGTGAATCTGATGATTATACCATACGATTTCATGTGACTGATGACGATGGTGATGTTGCAGAATCTTTGGTAGTTATATCGGTAGTAAACTTACGCCCGAAGTCTATGATTAGCATTGATAAAACTAAATTTTCAGTTGGTGAAGAAGTCGTAATTTGGGCTAATGGTACGACCGATTCCGATTCAGACATGTCATTATTGTCTTATTATTGGGACTTAGATATTACTTATGATAATAATAATGATGGTGACCCAGCAAATGATATTGATGGCATTTCTTCTAGCAATGGACCTTTACGCCATACATTTGATAAACCCGGGATTAAGAATATTAGATTGATTGTTTCTGATGGCGATGCTACTGATACTTCTGACATCACAATAGAAATTGTTGAAGAGAGTAAAGGGTTTCTTGGGGCAATGGGGGAAACAGCAGGAATAAGCAATTTATTGATTGTACTATTAATCGTAATTTGTGCTTTATTGGGGGTTGGATTTACAATAATGAAAAAAGAAACTGAAGATGTTGATTTTGACGATCCCAGCTCACTAATTGATGATGCTGATAATGCGAGTGATTCTTTGTTTGAAGATGATTTTGAAGGTGAAAAAGTTGAAGAATTGGTTAATCAAGAAGAGGAATGAAAACCTTCTATTATTGAATTCAGAAGCATTACCCTCAAATGACATCATGATTTAGGTGGACTTGATAAATCTCAATGAGTGGAAATCCATGACTAACATTTACTCTTTTTTTGGTTTGCCTGATCCAAATGAAGGTACATTGGAAAATAAATCTAAGATGTCTAATCAAAGTGAACCAATAATCAATAAACAAACTTCAGAGGTAGAGGTTCTATTGAGTGAAAAATTTCATGATTTAGGCGAGAAGAAATGGCAAGAGTGGTCGCGTAGTCGTATGGCTCCACCCAGGGTAGCAATTCGTTATGTTGAACCTGACAAATTACATCGTCTACCAATTCATGGCATTACTCAACGATTGATGGGTGGTGACATGGTTGTTGTTGACATTCGTAATTTGAAACATATGAAAGCTCAGCAAGATGCTTGCCGAAGAGAACTAGGGAATATGTCTGATAGGTTAGGTGCTCCAATCTTTTCTTTAGATTCTGAGGAAACTCTTCTTCTTGTGCCTGGGGCTGGAGCAGTAGTAGATACCACCACACATCATTTAGGAATAGATGAAAATGTTTGATTATTCATTGTTAAACCAGTGATCTAGTTCTCCTTTTTCAATTTCATCCAAGGCGACTTGAGTATAATCTCTGTAAGCAATCCACTTCGCCAAACCTTCTGCATCATCACCCGATTCAGTTTTTTTTGCAATCGTTTCATGGGCATAATTAAGACAGCGTTGTAAGAAATCTTTTACTGCATCTTTTCGTAATTCAGAATCCATAGTATAATCTCCTAATCAATTTCAATTCTTTTTGCTTCATATTCATGTCTGGTCATCATGAACCTAGCAGGGTTACCTGCCCATACTTCATTTGCTGGTATGTCTTTTGTTGCTACAGAACCTGCTGCAACTACTGCATTTTCGCCAATAGAAACTCCTGGTAGAATTGTTGCTCCACCGCCAATCACCGCGTTGTTTTCAACAATTACCGGAATCCATTTTCTTTTATCTCTACTTGGTGGGTGGCGATCATTTAGCAATGTAGCATTGGGCCCAATAAATACATCATCTCCTAATATACAAATTGATGCTACGTATGCTCCACCTTGAATCCTGACTCTATTTCCTAATTTTGCTTCACTACCAACATGAGCAAGTGCTCCAATTGAACACCCTTCACCCAATTGTACTTCACTACCCAAATGACATGGACCCCATGCCACAGAGTTGTTGCCTAAATCGTGGCGTACACCATTCAAGTTATCATTAGAGAGAGACATGACCCCACTTCGTATTGCTGCTTGTGCTCACTTCTTTCAAGTATTTTGATGATTTACCATCAATTCTTTAGGTCTTGCATTAGTTTTTCTACATGTCCTGTTGTTTTTACTTTGTATTCTGCCCAAGCAAATGTTCCGTCTTGATTAATTGCAAAGGTTGAGCGTACACAACCCATGTATGTTTTCCCGTAGAGTTTCTTTTCTCCCCAAGCGCCATATTGTTGATGTAATTCTGTTTCACTATCTACAATTAAATCGAAAGGAATAGAATATTTGTCAGTAAATTTCTGATGGCTCTTTGCTGAATCTTTAGATACTCCAATTACTTTCCATCCATCGTTTTTCAATGAACTAAAATTGTCGCGGAAGTCACAAGCCTGAGTTGTGCATCCAGGAGTATCATCGCGAGGATAGAAATAGATTATTACTCCACTATCTTTCAACATTTTAGAAAGTGTGACTTTGCTTCCATCTGTCAATTCTGCTGTAAAATCGGGTGCTTTATCACCAACTTCAAACTGGGGTGTCATATACTTTCATATTAGCCCGAATACCTAAGAGTAACGGACAATATTTTGAACAATTTATGACGCGAATGAGCAGATAGGGCAATCCAGTGGCTCATGCCCCCGGGCAGGACAATATTCTCTGCCAAAGTAGATTATTTGCAGGTGACGACGCCCCCATTCATCTTTAGGAAACAGTTCTTTCAAGTCTTTTTCAACTTGAACTACATTACGTCCTTCACTGAGTCCCCAACGTGTTGCTAATCTATGAATATGGGTGTCAATGGGAAATGCGGGGACTCCAAATGCTTGGACCATAACAACACTAGCAGTTTTATGACCAACTCCAGCTAAGGCTTCTAACTCCTCAAATGATTGAGGAACTTCGCCATCATGCCTCTCAAGAAGTTGTTCAGCCATTAAATGTAGGTTTTTTGCCTTAGTTGGGGCAAGTCCTATTTCTCTGATAATATCTCGAATTTGTTCTATCTCTAATTCAACCATTTTTGATGGACTTCCTGCAATATCAAAAAGTCTGGGTGTGACCTGGTTTACTTTTTTGTCAGTAGTTTGTGCTGAAAGCATTACTGCAACTAAAAAGGTGTATGAATCACGGTGATCTAGTGGAATTGGTTGTTCAGGATAAAGTTGGTCAAGAAGATTACCTATTGCTGTGACTTTTTGTGTAATATCCATCTAAATCACTCTACTTCAACAGATGTGTCGGTTTTCCAACCATAACTCCCCGCTGCTACAATTAAGCTGATTGGGAGGATATAGCAAGGAAACCACATCCAATTCGCCCAGTCTTGGTTTGCTCCTCCTAAAATGAGGAATAGAATCACTCCAATGAGCATTGCAGGGAGTATGGAAATGCCTCCAAAAACTACGGCTCGTGTAACCCCCATAGATGCTGGGTATAGGGTAAATTGAATGAACCTTCGGCTCAATTATCTTGACAAAAGCGCTTCAATTTCTTCACCGGAATAACAGTTTAGCAAATCTTTTGGTTCAAGCCAACCTTTGCGAGCAATTTGTACTCCAAACCACACATCCCTAAGCCCAGTAGTATCATGGGCATCTGGATTAATGCATATTGGTACACCTTGGTCTCGTGCGAATCTAACAAATCTCCAATCTAGGTCTAAACGATATGGGCTTGCATTGATTTCCATTGATTTCAATTCCCCTTCCGAATTCAATTCTCCCATGCGCCGAATAACTGCATGCAAATCCACATCAAATCCATCTCTTCCTTGTAATATTCTACCTGTAGGGTGTCCGATAATGGTACATGTGGGGTCTTCAATTGTTTTTATTAGAGCTTCAGTATTTTCAATTTCGTCTCGTGCTTTCCATGTTGATAATTGATGGACACTAGCAATCACGTGGCCTAGTTGCTGTCTTGTTTCTGGTTCATAATCTAAAGAGCCATCAGGCAATATATCGCATTCAGCACCGTGCAATAGTCTGAAATTTTTACCACCATCTGACCAATTATCATTTAATTCACGAATTTTCTCTCCCTGTTCTAGAAGATCTTCAGCATTAGCACCGATTTGTCTATCTCCAATGTTGAGTATTTGGGAGTGATCTGCAATTCCTAGAAATTCCCAATCCATGTCCATTGCTGCACCCGCCATTTGTTCTAATGTTGCAACCCCATCTGATAGAGTGGTGTGATTATGTAGTGAACCTTTCAAATCTGTAGGCATAACTAATCTTGGCAGTGATTTTGATTTAGCAGCCTCAATTTCACCCATGTCTTCTCTTAATTCTGGTGGTACCCAATCGAGTCCTAAGTGCTGATATATTTCATCTTCATTAGTTGCATTTAGTGAATATTTGGCGGCATCTAAGCCTTTTAGGTCACCTGCTTTGTCTTCTGGAATTAGGCCAAATTCATTTAGACGTAATCCTTTGTCAATTGCTAATTGACGCATTTTGATATTGTGTTCTTTGCTACCTGTAAAGTAAGCTAAGGTGAAAGCAAAAACATGCGGAGGTACCATTCTTACTTGTGCTTCAATTGTTCCAGAAGATTCCATTTGAGAATAATCATCACCGCCTATGGCATGAAATACGCCACCATCAAGGGTGCCTAAATCTAGGTTACGTTCTAGAATACTAGCTTCTAGAATAACACTAACTTTACTATCCCCCGCACCTTTAACTTCGGCGATATCAGGGATTGCTAGTATGGCTTCAGTAACTGCTTCAACATTTTCAGGTTTTACTGATGCCACGATATCTAAATCTCCAACAGTTTCTCGTCTTCTTCTTGCGCTGCCTGCAAGTTGTGCGTGTTCAACTCCGTCAATTCTTGCAACCATAGCCTCAAATGTCTCGCCATATAGTAAACCAACATTTAGGCGACGGCGCCCTTGAAACCGAGCAAGTAAATCAATCCCATCAAGTATTTTTTGTTGGCTTTTTGAACCAAAACCATCCAAACATGAGACCGCATCTTCATTACAAGCGGCAGTAAGTTCAGCAATAGAATCAATATTCAGTTCATCATGTAGTTGTTTGATTCTTTTTGGGCCTAAACCTGGAATGGCTAGCATTTCTATCATTCCTTCAGGCGTGCTATCATACAATGATTGTAAATCACCCCAAGTACCTTCACCCAATGCTTCAGAGATTAAAGCAGAAATTCCTTTTCCAATTCCTTTTACTTCAGTCAATTTTCCTGATAGATTGAGTTCCCATAGATCTGTTTCTAGAGATGCAATGGTTCGGCTACCATTTTCATATGCTCTAATTCTGAATGGATTTGCATCTTTTAGTTTCAGTAATGTAGCCACTTGTTCAAGTACGGTGGCTATTTGTGCCTTGGAAAAATGAGGAGCCTCATCGCGACGACTTTTGGGTAGAACCCAAGACTTGATTGAAACCATCCGCTCTCCTGTAGTGTTTGAATAGGCCATCTCGCTTGAACCCTCGCTTTGAAGTGCTGCTTCCCTTTCGGGGATTCATGGATTTGATTGGTTTGTTAGAGACTTTGTCAACAACAACCTGTATTGGTGCGTTCATAATCTGGGTTAGTATAGGCACATTATCTAGGACTGAAAATTCAGAAAGAGTTACTCAGCAAATTATGACTATAATTTGTTTTACTGCAGCGGCTTCTCTTTTTGGCCTCCATTACGTTGGAGGTTCTATTTTTGGTTCCACAAATATGGCTAGAGTGTTGGCTGTAATTTGTATTGCAATTGGAATCAGTGCTACAATGAATATCAAGGGAGAAGAAATTCAAGGAGAGCCAAATCCTCATCAATTGATGAAAGAAAGGAAGGAAAGAGATGAATTGGAATCTAATGATTAGCTAATTTTCTGTATTCTTTCATCTGTTACCCATTCATCCCAACTTGAATCAAATCCAATATATGTTATCAGATACTTTCCTGTTTGATCTTCATTGAGAACGTTGGCATCCCACCAACTTCCATTCCATTCGACTTTGACTTGTTCGCCTACCGATATTACTGGCTTATTGAAAGGGTGGTCGTCAGGTTTGACATGCCAACCAGTAGGTCCAACAACATAGTTAGTGTTTCTAGTCTCAACCCTTGCCGTTGCACGTTCATCATATTGTATTCCTACAATCGTAGATGTTCTTACAGGACCTTCTCCTAATTTTGGATGATCATAGGCATAGCCCTTCAAGCATCCATCCTCGATATAAGCATCTCGTATTACGACTTCTGGCTTATATTCAGTGGTTTCAGCATTATCTTCACTGACCATATACTTTACCAATTCTCGGTAGTCAATTTCCGAATCTAATGCAATACCTAAGGACTTGAACTCTTCCATTACTTCATCCACACTTATTGGATCTTCACCCATTTCAGTTAGGATTTCAAAGTACTTTCTAGCAGAAATTGTTCCACTACCGTTCTCATCGAATACCTGGAATGCATCAATCAACTCTTGCTCTGCTTCCAATACATGTTCTAGATAATCCTGAACTTCTTCCGAATCTTCTTGTAAATGTTCAATTCTACTCCATTCAACATTATCTTCGATATCTCCATCATCGTAATGAATCATGAAAGTGTGGTCTTCATGTTCTGCAGTAATTTTCCCAGGGTAATAATGCCCGTAATTCTTCCAGTTTACAATTACACGATCTCCAGCATTGTATGGTGATGCAGCGGGACGAATTGTTCCGGGAGATGTTCCAATAACAACAGCGTGCTTTGTTTCTACTACTGTGTCTTTAGGTACTTCAATTTTGTATGTGCCATCATCGTTGATTCCAACCACAGTACATCTGTCCAACCATCTTGCATTAGTTGGACTATGATATTCCACGTGATCGCCAATGTTGAAAGATGCTGGTAATTCAATTTCAGGTGTGGGTGGCGGAGGTGGTGCTGAGGGTTCCTGTCCAACCATTCCTAATTGTTGTAGGGCAGTAATTACTGCTGTTGTAACTGCTGTTGGGTCATTGTTGATAACCGTACTATGTACTACATCTCTTCCAATAACGGAATCCTGCATATTTAGTGTCTGTTCATTGGGTGTAGGAGCCTGAGATTCTTGGGTTGGTGGGGCTGGAATCCATTCACTTCCAGTCCACATAAATTTTCCATCAGGACTAAATGTAGGGTCAGTCATAAACATTGCTGAATGCATTTTATTATCAACATTTTCATAATATTTATTGAATTATTACAATGAATATAACGGTATCAGATTTTTGTTTTGAATCCCATTGCGCGGATAATACACCATCCCGCTCTGGCCTCAAAAATGGTGAATGCACTTGAGAATAATATTATGCCTAACAATGCCCACCAGATTGAAGATTCAATGATATTTAATGCAATGAGGCCTCCAACAATTATCGCTAAAAACAATAATTTTATTCCTAATTTCATTCTTGCAGCTTTACCTCTTGCATCTATATTGCATTGCATATAATCAACCTCACAAATAGAATTCACTTTTTATCTAGTTCAATACCGGGGCCCCTAGTATGTCCAACTTTCCCCTTCTTTTTCTTAGTTTTTTTATCGCCTGATTTTTTCTTAAATTTTTTCTTTTGTATGTCTTCATCAATTATTATTGGAGATGTTTTCTTAGGTAATTTTTCTTTTTCCTTAGTCACTATAGCTTCAAAACTTTCTGGCTTAGTATCAATCCTATTTTTTGCTGAGACTTTAGTTTCTAGATTATCTTCAAGTTCTTCTAATTCTGAACTCCACTCTTCCCCTTCAATCTCAGTGTCATTCAGTTCTTCATTTAATACTTTGAAGGCATCATTTGGAGGGCTTGGTAAATCTAATTCCCCAACTATGACTTCAACCATGTCTGGTGACAGAACCTTCCCTTCAGCTCCTCTAACTCCTCGTTTTGGTTTTTGTTCTAGTTTATTTGGATCATTAGCCATATCTTGAATAGATGGGGTTGGTTGATTTTCTTCTTGCTTATTTTCGTCAATTGTTTCCTCTTGGGAATCTTTGGTTTCAATTCTACGTGTTTGTAATATAGAAGTGGAACGCTTTGCAATCACAAAGAGAACCAAAGGAATTACAATCACAAGTGCTAGAACAGTTTGGACTGAAAAGTTGTAATTTGTTTTTGCACTCAACCAACCTGCAAACGAATTTGCTTTATCTATTACAGGGTTTAGTGATGGTGCCGTATTTGAGCTACTAGTTTCAGATTTAACAGAATTAACCAACACCCCTAATGAAATAGAATAGATGGGTGTTGGATCACTTGATTCATTGAAGTATAACGTTCCTTTGGTTAACCCTACTTCAGTTGCGGTAAAATCTAATCTTAGTTCGTTGCTATCACCTGCCATATTATCTTGTTTAAGATCAATTATTTCTGGCAAGTTGTCAATTCTAATTCCATTACCTGTATCCCATTCAATATGGACTCTAATGGGGACCAAACCTTCATTTTTTACGGTACACAAGAAATGGCTAGATTGACCTAATGGTAAAGTATGATCTGGTGGATTACATCCAATAGAAAGAACAGCTCTATGCAGATTACCATCATTAGGAAAATAGTCAATTAGTTTTGCATTTACATTACTATTGTCTCCATATCCATCTTTGTCTAAGTCAGACCATTGAGTTGATTCATTTACGAATGCATCAGCACCATCACTGATCGTCCAGTTTTCATCAGGGTCTGACCATCCATCGCCATCGGAATCCAAGCAACCGATTCTGTCTTCACTCGAACTGCCATCGTAATCAGGGCAGTCGTCATTTGATTGGTTAGCGCCTGTAATAGGTAAAACAAATAACGATGCTATAACAAGCAGGACGATAAGTGGAAGTGTAGCACTTCGCCCCCGCATGGTTGAATGGTGCTGCTTTAATGCTTTGAACTCTCGTAATTAATGAGTGGCAAAAATATTAGTTATAATTTCAAGCACCTTCTTCAAGATTCAATTTATCATCAATAAAAGCCCGCATATATTCAGGTAATTCTCCATTGACGAAAATCACATTGTTTACTTCTTCAAGTTTCATTAATGAGTAATAAATTTGCATAGCAGTCATTGGTGTAGCGCTGCAACCCGTACAACCACCTTCAAGTGAGATGTTGATAATTCCATTATCGGTGGAAACAATGTTGACTACTCCATCGTGGGCATCTAAAACTGCTTGAACAGGGCCCACAGATGCCAAAATTTTCTCTCTATCAACCTGAGCCATATGTCCCCTCGTACCTCCGAGGGGGGCGGGGGTACTATGAACCATCGGTTTATTGAAGTTAAAATAATCATTCCAAGTTTTGATGAAGGGGCTTAGGGTGGTATTACTAGACCTTTTAGTGGAACGTGCCGAGTTTGGTTATGGGGGGAACATCGAAATTCTTTCACCTATTGCTAACAACTTCCCTTCATTAGATGTTTGGCTTCTAAATCCTCAATTTCAATCGGATGAATTAGGTGAAAGTGCCAGTTCAATACAAACACCAATTATTGTAAATAGGGAGGACTTACCAACTTGGAATGAAGATTTTCCATTTGTTTCTCAATATGAACCTACAGAATTATCTGGNGATTCAAAATTAACTCGCGTTGCTNTGCCATTTGGGGATGATGAAGCAATTAAATCATGGCTAATNTNCAATGATGTGGATGTAGTNATATGTTCAGGTAGCCGTAGAAATGTATCAATGTGGGAGAAATGGATGGATNATGCTGCATCANTATTACGGGGTGCTGTAAATCTAGGATTGCCGACACTTGGTATTTGTTTTGGTCACCAGTTGCTNTGTAAGGCACTTGGCGGCGAGGTATTGNGAGCAGCTGAACGAACTGATATGGTGCATAATTTGGAATTAAGTGAGCATGGTTTGATAGATCCATTATTTACTGGCCTAATTTCTCCAGTTTGTCTATTTACACACCAAGATCACGTAGTCAAATTACCAGATTGTGTAAAATTATTGGGTACGGCTCCGCACAATTCTATGGCTAGTGTGAGGGTTTGTGATGGTTCGGGTAAAGAATTGCCTATTTGGGGTGTTCAATTCCATCCGGAGGCAGCAAAAAATAGAATTGAACGTTCCGTAAGGTTAGGTCATATCACGGCCTCAGAGGCCAAAGCATTCGAGCGTGAACATGATGGCGCTCATATTTTGACTAATTTTGCTAATGAAGTAGCTAGAAATATTAGATGATAGATAGTGTTTTAATTATTATTTTAGTATTGTGCTCCATGTCTCTAAGAGAGTATTTGAGTAAAATTTGATGGATATCGCTTATATGGGGGTCTCAGGTCGGCGAGGCATCAATCAGGTGATATGATGGAAGGAACACAAATTGGAATGATTGGAATTGGTGCCGGGATAGTAGGTTTGCTAATTGCAGCAATGATATACAAAAAGGTAGATTCAATTGAAATAAAGAACGAAACAGTTGCTAAGATTACTAAGAGGATTCAGGATGGGGCTATGGCCTTCCTGTTTGCTGAATACCGTATGTTAGCGCTCTTCATTGTAGTGGTTGCAATACTTCTCTTTGCAGGCGGTTCATTTAATGATGAACTTGGATTCAATACAATGGTTGCTTTCATTATAGGTGCTCTTTGTAGTGTTGCTGCAGGATTTAGCGGGATGAAGTCAGCTACTTCTGCTAATGGCAGAACAGCTCAAGCTGCTGCTGATGGTGGTCAGGCTGCTGCTCTACAGACATCTTACAATGGTGGTGCTGTGATGGGTCTTGCAGTTGGTGGTCTTGGTCTAGCAGGAATTTCATTGATGTATTACTTCACAGAAACCAATTTCCTAACTGTTGGGAATATCGCTGGATTTGGGATGGGTGCTTCAAGCATAGCTCTCTTTGCGCGTGTGGGTGGCGGAATATACACTAAGGCTGCTGATGTAGGTGCAGATTTAGTTGGTAAAGTTGAAGCCGGAATACCAGAAGATGATCCTCGTAACCCTGGAGTAATTGCAGATAATGTCGGTGACAATGTCGGTGATGTTGCAGGTATGGGTGCTGACATCTTTGAGTCCTTTGTTGGTTCAATCATTGCAGCCATGGTTATCGCAGCAGCAAGTACTAATCTTGGTGCTGATTATCTAATGCTTCCAATAGTATTGGCAACAGTGGGATACATTGCTTCAATCATAGGTGTATTTTCAATGTCAGCAATGAAGAACATGGATGCAGCAGCAGCTCTCAGAAATACTACATTTATTGCAGCCATTCTTTTCCTTGTAGTTGGTTATTTTGCTCTTGATTATCTTGGTTTACCAACAACGCCAATATGGGCAGTTGCTATTGGTTCATTAGTGGGGATATTGATTGGACTAGTAACTGAGTACTACACTGGTATAGAGCCTGTCTTCGGCATTCCTGTAAACGCTATTCCTTACATCGGCGAAGCTAGTAAGACAGGAAGTGCAACAAATGCAATTGCAGGTCTAGCAGTGGGAATGCAATCTGTTTTCCTTCCAGTATCATTGATGGCAGCAGGAATTTTTGGTGCTAATGAAGTAATGGGTGGTGGAGATGCAGGTCTTTACGGCATTGCAATGGCTGCAATGGGTATGTTAGGAACTGTTGGAGTTACAATGACTGTTGATGCATATGGACCAGTTGCAGACAATGCAGGTGGAATTTCTGAGATGTCTGGTCTTGGTAAAGAAGTCCGTGAAATTACTGATGGCTTAGATTCAATTGGCAACACAACAGCGGCGATAGGCAAAGGGTTCGCAATTGGTAGTGCTGCCTTAACTGCACTTGCTCTTTTTGCCGCATATAAGACAAGTGCTAACCTAGATGCAGCAGCCCTAAGTCTTACCGAGCCAATGGTCGTAATTGGTCTTTTGATTGGTGGTGCTCTACCATTTATGGTTGCGTCCATGACTATGAAATCTGTTGGCCGTGCTGCTGAAGATATGATAAAAGAAATTCGTCGTCAATTCAAAGAGATTGATGGTTTGTTAGAAGGCAAGGAAGGAGTGGAGCCTGACAGCGCAACTTGTGTTGATATTTCTACTAAGGCCGCTCTACGTGAGATGGTTGCTCCAGGTATTGTAGCAATTGCAAGTCCCGTATTAGTCGGTTTCATTCTTGGTGCTTCTGCTCTTGGTGGTATGTTGGCAGGTGCTACTGCAACAGGCGTTCTAATGGCACTATTCATGGCTAATGCCGGTGGTGCTTGGGACAATGCCAAGAAAGCAATTGAGCAGGGAGAAATTAAGGGTGCAAAGAAAGGAGATGATGCTCACGGAGCAGCAGTTGTAGGTGATACCATAGGTGACCCATTCAAGGATACAAGTGGTCCTTCACTAAACATTCTAATCAAATTGATGAGCATTGTCAGTGTAGTCATCGCAGGAAGCCTTGGCACAGGATGGCTATCTGGTCTATTCTGAGCAGAGTAAGCTAATTCTGATGGATCCACAATACGGAGAACTCTTGAGAGAGGGTATACCACGGATTAGTTGAGCCTATGCGAACAAGAGCATTCCTAGTCCTTGCGATGTTGCTTGTGGCAACGGCTTTATCTGGTTGTTTAGGTGTTGGTAGTGATGATAATTCAGATAGAGAGAATGACCCCTTCAATGTCCCTACTTGGAAAATAGGAGATTGGTGGCTATACACTTTCACAACTCCAGAATTTAGTGATGATACTGCTAGACTTGTTGTTTCAGAGAATGACACTGAAGATGGGACAGCATACAATTTAGCAATATCTAACCATGTTGAAGCAAGGCGACATGCTGTATTGAATCATAATCCATTTTTAGGTAGAATAACCCATGATAATTTGAGTGCATATGAGAATGGAGTCCCCCAGCCAGTATTCCAATTTCCTTTTCAAAAAGGAGATTCATGGAATTTTACATTATTTTCTGTTGAGTGGGATGCCAATGTGTTAGAAGTACATATTGAAAACGATGGGGTGACTAGTCAACGGATTGCAGTAATTTCAGCATCTTCAACTGATGGTTCAACACTCTCTTACATATTTGATGAAGGTGCGGGTTTTCTACGTTCACTCATTTGGATTGATTCTGAAGGTGTAGAACAATTGAATATGCAACTTGCCTCTTTTGGTAAAGGCCATGAAGGTGAAGTGTGGTTCATCCGTGCTAGTGATTTATTCGCAAATTCATGGTCTGGTCCTGATGTCGATGTACGTGACACCTTTTTTGTTGGTGATCATCCTAGTGGGGTAGAATATGATGAAATGATTTACTATCTCAATGCAAATATGGGTGGGGGGACAGGCACTCTTACTTTACGAGATCATAGCTCTGTTAGTGCTTTAGAGAGGGCGTGGCAACCAGGTGAATCAGAGGAAGGTCAATTGGGGGAGATTAATGCCCCTTCTCAAGATTATACGTTGACAGTAACTTTGACAGGCCAATCAGAAATTTCAATTATAATTGCAGGCGGAATTACCTCTAGTTGGGTATTGTAGGTGGCCTACAAATGTCAGGTCACTTGGTGATGTTACATGGATTAACAGGTACCGCAGAAATGATTCATCCTCTTGCTGAAAAATTGTGTCCTAGTGGCTGGCAAGTTTGTGTAATTGATGCTCCAATCCCTCATTACAAAAGAGGCTATGCTTGGTGGATTCGAGATGAACCTGCCTCTTCACCTTTAGATTCAGAAACACTCAATCAACTGGTGGAGTCCGTAAATCATGTTCTTGATTCTTTACCTAAAGATGGGCCATTAATAGTTGGTGGATTTAGTCAAGGTGCAGCAATTGCTCAAGAGTTGATGTTAACTGAAGTGGCTCACAGGATATTAGGTGTACTAGTAATTGCTAGTAAAGTTGCTCGGCCATTATTGTTAATGGAGGGGTTAGCAGAAAACCCACCCCTTAGGATGTTATCTATGCACGGTGATAGAGATCACATTGTTCCATTGTATCAGGCAGAAGAGTGTGTGGAATTATACGAAAAAGCAGGTTGGGATGTGACTCGAATTAGACATTCGAAGGGTCATATGGTAGATATGTCTAGTTTAGATAAAATAACTGAATGGATGTTAATTACATCTCAGAGATAATCTAGCAGATTATCACTGCCACCTACAAAAATTGCTTCTTCTGTCCTAACATCCCAAATTGCAGGGACAGTACGATGCCCTGTCATTGTAACTACTTCCATTTGTAGTGCTGGGTTCATACTTACATTGTGTTCATCAAAAGTGAAGCCTTTTGCCTTCAGGAAATTTTTCGCACGACTACAATAGGGGCATACGTTGGAAGTGAACATCACGAAATCAGATGTGGTGTTTGCTAATATCTCTGAGACAGACATGGTAGTGCCAAGAGTTCATATGCTTTCAATCATTGTCTTATTATTCACGATGTAGCATAAATGATCCATCATCTTGCATCCACCATTTATTCCCATCAGGTAAGATATACCAAGTAACTCCTGTACTCGTGTCGTATTCACCGCCCGCTGGCAAACCTTCATGATTAGGTAAATGTGTAATTTCTTGAACTTCATCATTTTCTATTAATTCAGAGGACGAGTTTTGTTCATCTTCTTCATCCTCATCATCTTCACCATCAGAATTTAATTTGAAAATTAGGTAGATTCCTCCAGCTAACATTGCAGCTACTAATAATGAAATTAGTATTATTGATGCTACTGCCATACTAGAAGCTCCGCCGGCATTTGTTTGTTCATTTACCATTTCTTCTTCAGTTGGTAAGTTAGGGTTTGCAGGTGGGTCAATTGTTAGATTTTCATATGTCACACTTCCAACATTGTCTGTGACTTTTACATAGAGATCTAAATCACTCCAGTTTGACCATATTATGGCATTTCCGGCGGGCATATCTTGCCAAGTATTGTTATCCCATGACCATTCAATAGAAGAAATACCACTTCCTTCACCATCACTTAATTGCAGGCCAACATGAAGGACAGGGGGTCCAGCATACTGTGCATCTAGTTGTTCTATTGCCAAAGTAGGGTTTGTCCTATCTATGCGAATCCACATAGCATCAGCAAAGGATGGGTTTCCAGCATTATCAATGGCCCTAACTTCTAGAGAATGTCTTCCATCTGCCAGTTTTGTGATATTCAGATTAGTGGTCGTGGAATTAACATCAGACCAAAAACCACTAGCCCAACGGATTTGGTAATGAGATAACCCAGAACCACCAGTGTCTATTACTTCACTCCATTGCACTTCAATATTATCTCCGCCAAACCATTCATCCAGCGTAATGAAAATTGGTTTTTCTGGAGGTTCTAAATCGGGAGTGACGTCTGCATCTACAGTAACTAATTTAAGAATATATGAGCCCCCGCTTTCGATATCTTCTTTACTAATTTTGATATGGTAGACTCTTGTAGTGTTGATGTCGTCATCATTGGTAAGAATTAGATTTATTCTAGGATTATTATTTGATAATGAACTATTTCCAAGTTCCACAGACCCATTGTATAATATTACATTCAGTGGGAACCCATTGTTTTCTACTGAGACACCTAGGCGCTTTCCACCGTGCAACATTATGGCGAACCAGTCTTCATTGTCAATGTCCATCAAACAGCCTTCCATTGTGAGTGAGGCTACATCTAATCCTAGTTGAGTTGAGGAGGCACGAGAACCAGCAGCATCAGTGCTATTGCCATCAGTAGTTGGATTGACACAACCACCACTTGTTTCGCCTACAGGTTCCGGTGCATCAGCACTAACCACTAATTGATTCGCAGACGAAACCAGATTGTTTCCTTCGTCATCTTCTTGCAATAAATTGGATGAATCAACAATCAGTAAAATCCACCATGTCCCCTCATCATCATCCGCTAATTGATAGTTGGTGCTGTCTGTTGATGAAACACCCCCTGCTAAATTCGAAATTGTTTTACTGTCAATTTTATTGTCACTGCTGTCTATAATTTTGTCTTGTGATAACCAAATTTCAGTATCAAATGATTTACCTTCAGATCCTAGGTTCTGAATTTCCCATTGTACAGTAATTGTTTGTCCCGGTTCAGCCGAAGTTGGTCCGGTAATCCATTTGGCCAGCAAGTCATTTGAAGGAGAGGTCACATCAAATATCGCTCCACGCCCTTCGTTGTCATTTTCATCTGATTCAGCAATTAATCCGGCATAATCTATTACAGCAAGAATACGGTATGAACCTGCTGGATTTGTTGGTAGTTGTACAGTTCTTGTGATTTGTGTATTTGAGTTGGCTGATAATGAAGTGATATTTACTTCTTCAACAAAAATATCTGGTTGCCCATTTGGTTGAACTACTTCAAAACTAATACCTAGTTGATGCCTACCAGCATTAGCACCACCAGAGTTCTCAACAATGACATTTAATTCGATTGATTGACCTAGGGTAGATGGTCCCGGGCTACTAACAGAAACGATTCTGAGATTAGGCTGCAAAATACATACTTGATTTGATGATGCCATATCATTATTATTTTCATTCTGTTCAATAATAGCATTATTTGTATCTACTATTATTCCATAATACCAACATCCTGCATTTACATTGGATGGGACAGTGACAACCAGAGAATCAGTAATACTACCACTTGAAGAAATAGTAATCGAATCAGCACCTAAGTGTGTATCTGATGTTGTAATAGTGGAATCTGAAGATAGAAACATATCGATAGGGACATTATTAGCATCACCTAGTCCTGTATTTTCTACTCCATAGGATATCGTAATTGTTTGTCCTGAAATTGCCGAATTTGGTCCCGTAATTGAAGTGGGTTGTAATTCAGGGGTACAATCTTGTACTGTAAGTTCTGTAGTAGATGTAGTGATATCATTGTTAAATTCGTCACTTTCTGTAATATAGTCGCCATAATCAGTGAATAGTTTGGCATAATAATTACCAGGCCCCATTGCTGATGGAATATTAGCACTTACTTGATGTGTGTAACTTGCCACGCTGCCGGGACCATTTCCTTGGCCAAGGCTAATCCAAGAACCAAAAGATCCAGACGTCGAAAATGAGATATCATAATAATGAGCATTTGCATTAATATTACCAATATTAGATACCGATAAATCAATGGTGACAGAATCGCCTTCACAAATTGACCTAGTTGCGGAATTAACAGAAATTGAATCTGCTCTTAGGTCTGGTTCAGAAAGGGTAATTGAAATGCTATTTCCATCTTCAGCATTATTGTTTTCATTGCCTTCAGATACTCTATCGGTTGTATCAACAATAATTCCCCAATAGTAGGTCCTAGTTGACAATCCATTAGGGATATTGGCAGTAAGAGTTCCACTTCGGTACGAACCTCCATTGATATTAGATGCTTGTTGGGTTGAGCCGAATTGTGTATCACTGCTAGTAATGGTACGGTCTGTTGAGATGTATGCTTTCCAATAGAACCATCCAGATGAATCATCTCCATCATTGTCTATCCGCCAACTTAGACTAGCCTGTTGCCCTGTATTTCCTGAACTTGGCCCTGATATGGTACTAACAATCAAATCTGCGGGTTCCTCAATTTCTATGCGGTAGGAATCAGCTACAACATTATTTGTCTCATCTAGTTCAGTGACACTAGAACGACTATCAGCAATCATTCCTAAATAATAATATCCGGGATTTATTCCAGTTGGAATCTGGACGTTGTACTGGTATCCAGAAGCATAGGAACCAGGGGATATACTAGAGCGAGAGAATTCATCTACATAGACATCATTAGTGGTAATGGTTCGATCTGTAGATAGATATAGTTCCCAATAGAATGTTCCCGTGTAGTCGGTGCCGTCATTTTCAATTCGATAGTTGACAGTAATTGTATCTCCCATTACTGCTGAGGAAGATGAAGTATCGATATCATCCGCAACAATATCTGGTAGGTCATCCTGAATGGTAACCTGCCCACAAGTTCTTGCATTGTTGGTTTCACTACTTTCATCTACATCAGAGTTTACATCGAGAATATAACCCCAATAATATGTTCCAGCACTCATAGATGATGGGATACGGTTACTAGTAGAGAGTGAATCCGTTCTATAACTACCAGATGATAAACTGGATGAGTATTGATCGTTACCTACCTGAATATCACTAGTTGTGATGGATGAATCTGAAGATAGATACATAGCCCAATCAAATGAGCCAGTAGATTGGCCATGACTACTTGAAACGTCGTTTTCATATTGAATTGAAATAGAAGAATCGAGGTAATCTCCAACAGTCCCTGTAGAAGGTGTCGAGCAGGATGAAGAAGTAGTACGTGGTACTAAATCAGCTAATTCATAGACATGAACACGGCCAGTGTCATAGTCATCATTGTTGTTTTCATTAGTTTCACTAACTTGTGAGTTCGTGTCAACGATTGCTCCGACATAATAATATCCACCAGTTATTGTTGCTGGGATTGTAACACTTTTGGATTGGTAACTCGTAGAACCCGATGAAATTGATGATTTGTACCATGTATCAAGTTCAATATCATTTGTAGTGATTGTTGTGTCTGTTGAAAGATAAATACCCCAATAAAATGACCCAGAAGATGCGGTTCCTTGATTCTTTAATCGTACCGAGACACTCTTGCTGTCTCCTGCATCAGCCGAGGTCCAAGTTGCAGATATGGAATCGATGATTAGGTCAGAATTACCTCTCCCACTGGTTGGTGGTGGAACAACTTTGTAATCTTCAGATTGAATCTCATTTTGGGTTGTTAAATCTTGAAAAGAAGTTTGAATTGACATTAAAATTGTGATAATCAAAACTACTGCGAGCGCCCCGCATTTAGCAGACTTCAC
>PBXQ01000012.1 GCA_002727675.1 Thermoplasmata archaeon
CCAGGTGCAAATAATTCGTTGTTAGTAATTAATGAAAATATCTACATTAATGGTACAGTATTAACTAGAGGAATTACACCAGCACCGATGGATGGATTTGTATCATTATTTTTGCGCACTAATGGTTCAAATACTAGTCATACAAATATTACGACTTGGGCTGTATCCAATGGTACATTCAATATTGTATGGAATATGAGTGGGTCTTCAGTACCTATTGGTCCAGGGTTTTTGGATGTTCAATTATTATTTGGTCAAGGAATTCCAGGTGCAACTGATCAAGATGATTATACAGGATATGGTCTAAGAAGCGAGGTAATTATGAGTTTTAATTTAGGGATGGCCCCTAGAGGTGAGTTGACATCTGTGATGGTCAGTTTATCCGACCATACTGGTTCAAACAATTTGCCATTCAATGGTACTTATGTAATGACATTTGATGGTACAGTGGTTAACACTACATCTGATCCTGAAGGTGATTGGATTACTAGTGAGTTCACACCTTCTGGCACTTTGGCAGCGGGTGATTATTGGTGGAATATTACCTATGATGGCTATCTTGGTGGTAATGCAGGAAGTGAATGGTATAAGCCGTCATCAGCAGCAGGGCAATTGTTAGTACAAGGTACAGCAACACTATCAATCAATTTACAAAATGATTGGACACATCTTGGTGGCAGCAATATTATTTCTGGCACACTTACCGATGATGTTCTTGGTACTACGATTTTGTGGAATACTTCTGATGTGATTTTCAATATTGCCTTGCCGGGTTCCGGTCCTTCAGGCCCCAATGGGGAACCTCCTCTGCCTGAATTCATTTTCTTAGGCAATGCGTGGTCAAATCAGACTAATGGACAATATTCAGTTAATGTTACTATGCCAACACATATTCCCTCTGGCGCCTATAATTTAACTTCTGATCTGGATTTCGCTTCATTCGCAGGCCCTAATGGTGCATATTATTCAATGATGAGCCCTCCTGCTGCATTAATTGGATTAGAAAGCGAATATGTGCTTACAAGTAATGCCACTTCCGTAATTGTCGAAGCAGGGAATTCTATTGCGTTCAACATATCTGTCACAGATGTGGCTGATTCATCAGGATTACCAAGCGAGTCTATTGATTTTGTTTGGGATTGGGGTGGTACTAATACTTCAATTGGGCAAGCGATATCAGGGCCTAGCGGGCAAGCTAATCTAAACTGGGTTGTCCCTTCATCAATGGCTCCAGGATACTATGATGTTCGTATTTGGATAGGTAACGACACAACAGATCCACTTGTAACAGGTTCTGAAAGAAGGTGGGGTAATGAGACTTTCATGAATATTACAGTCCAAGTTCCATCAGATGTAACAATAGACTTTGTCCCTGTTAATGTCACTGCTGGTACTAATTTCCAATTAAGGGGTAATATTAGTGATTCTAATGTGCCCTCTCGCCCATTTGATGGTCCTATTTCTATAGAGGTATTTTTCCTTGCAGATCCTTCCGAGACTCTGGTTACTAGTTACACCACTACACAAAATGGTTCTTTCAATTTATCAGTGCCAACTGATCCATTGGGTGATGGAATTACTAGTGGTAACAAAACTTTAGTGGTTTCAGTTCTAAATGGTTCTAACCCATTTTATTTGACTGGTAGCGCAAGTTCTGGCATGCTAATCATTGGAGTTACTGATTTTGAAAATCAAGATCCCTTGATTCCATTAGTCGTTACTAGGGGAGATAATGTTACATTTGGTGCATCTCTTATTGAGGCCTCTGACACCACAGTTAATGGGATACCAAGAATATTGAATATGACTCCAGTTGCAGCTCGTTTTGATGCAACTTGGATGCCTGAAACAATGACAGATGTGAATGGTAGTTGTAGTTGGACATATAACGTTCCAAATACCCAACCATTGGGCCCAATTACAGTTACATTATTTTACAATGCAACGAATGTCTGGGAATTACATCCTACGGTTCATCAAACAAATACAATTAGTGTCCGTTCTATTACAATATTAGTTGTTGATAATATAACTGAAAATCCTTTGTCGGGTGGTNCCTTCAATGTAAATGGTAGATTAGAATCTGATAACACTTCTGGAATTATTGATCGTAATGGTGTTGGATTACTTCCACAATTACAAATTAGTATTGATGGCTTTACAAATAATTTCCAGGTATCCAATGCAATTGCTCAACCGAATGGCAATTGGACAGCAGTCATTACTCTAGATACTGATTTCCCTCGTGGTAGTCACCTACTGACTGCTGTTTACAATCCTAGTGTAAATTATTATCTTGGTTCTAATGGGAATAATACATTTGATAGCCGCGGTTATTCTGTAATAACTATACAAAATCCAATTAACCTTGATCCAGATTTTAGGACTGTAAGAGGAGATAATGTTAGTGTGGAGATATTACTACAAGATAATACATTAGCTACAATTCCTAATGCTACAGTAACAATTGAATTCCCTACATTGAATATTTCAACATCAGTGACTACCGATAGTAACGGTTCTGCTTGGGCAGTATTGGGTGTTCCATCTAATACCATGCCAGGTCCATTATCAATTAATGCCAGTTATCTGGGGATGGCGGGGACAACCGGAGTTCTAGGTGATGAAGATTCGGTATTAGTAGTAATATTAGNACCTACTGTGATTACAATTGATTCTGTTGAGGGAGATTTAGTTGCAGGCCAAGACATTTGGATAAATGGTACCCTTCTTGATGAATGGGGATCAGTATTACAAACAAATGGGGTGCCAAGTTCCGGAATTTTACGACTTTCAATCGATGGTAATGATACAGGTGCTTACATTGAATCAAATGCAACTACAGGAGCCTATAGCATAATGTATACAATGCCAAGTGATACTAGCGCTGGTTCTCATATGGCTACGGTCTTTTTCCGTGGTGGTTTCATGTGGGTTGATCCAATAGGTCAAGGAGATTCTACAAATCCTGAATATTATCTAAATTCATCTTCTGATTATTTAGTTAACATTAGTGTACCAACAAAGATAGTTCTAATTGGTGGTGGGACTGATGTTGACCGCGAAGGTTTGTTGGTTATTGATGGTGTGTTGTTTGATGTTGTAGACAACCCTCTTGGNAATCAAACATTGGAAGTNTGGTTTGATAATAATTTCTTGACCAATGTTAGTACCGATAGCCTCGGTGCCTTCCAAATTTTCTTCCCNGTGCCTACGGATTCACCTTTAGGTACTCAAACGATGGATGTTAGNTTCACAGGTTCCACGTTCTATTTACCTTCAGAAGCAAATACAACTTGGGATGTATATAGTGCAGTAAACATTGATTTGATTTTGCCTTTGGAAATCGCCATCAATGATGAATTGACCATCCATGGTACTGTACGTGATAATTTACCAGAAGGTTGGATATTCAATCACTCACTNGAAGTTCGTTTCAATGGTACTCTACTTGGGACGGTGTATTCTGATGCAAATGGTGAATGGTTTATTGATTGGACCATCCCTGAAAATATTGGCCTTGGATCTCATCCAATTGAGATTTATTCGCCTGCTCAAGGATGGTATAGGGAATCAGGTGCTAATGGTACGATTTGGGTTGCCCACCATGCAGAGTTGATTATTTCAAGTGACGATTATGGGGAGGCAACACGTGGCACATTCTGGAATGTAAGTGGGAGGTTGTATGATTCTGATGCTCCTGGTCTTCCAGGGATAGCAGGGCGTAGCGTCGACATATTGCTCGATGGTGTATTTGTTGATACAGTTTCAACAGATNCATTTGGTGAGTTCGAATTATTGATTCCAGTTAGNATGATGTCGGCACGCGGGGAACACACTTTGACNGCTCATTATGCTGGTGAATCTTCGTGGATTGCGACCAATGCTACNCATACTTTGACCACATTGTCNGATATTGAATGGGAATTAGTTGAAAATGAGAACATTATAATTCGCTCATCTTCGTCCCATCCAATAATTATAGAAGGTAGAATNTTAGAGGTGGGGGGTAGTGAAAACCCCGTTGATTTACTTGATATGATTGTATATTGGAATCAAAGTGACTTATCTGTTTCTGATCGTGTTGTATGGTTGCCAGANGGTAGTTTCACCCTACAATTTACAGCCCCACAATTTATGGATTCAGGTGAAATAACTCTGACTGTTAGGGCATTAGAAAATGAATCAAGATACTTTAATGGCGGTCAAATAAATACCTCCATATTCGTTGTNATTCCAGTAGATTTTGAAACTGGTGTTGAAACNGTGCCATACAACGGCGATAGAGTAGTGGCATGGGTTAAGGCTACTGCTAAGGACACGCAATTACCAGCTTCTGATATTGCAGTAACTGCTGTTCTTTACAATGANTCATTAGGTTTGAGCCGCACATTAACAGGTAGGACTGGTGACAATGGTTCATTCTGGTTTGAGTTTGTTTCAGTGCCTCCAATGGCGCCATATGGTGATGGTGTGACTTATGGTGACTTGTATNTTCAGATTAATTCTACAGATCAAAAAGTTGCAGAGGATGATAGGGCTAGATTGGAAGTTACGATGGACGTCAAAGTTCTTTCAGCAACGGTCTTAGATGATGGGACCAAGAATTGGATTTATGCAGGNTCTATTGCAGCGATACTTTCAATATTTGCTTTTGCGGTTTATTGGCGACGTAGAAAGCAAACCGCCCTTTCAGAATTAGCTGATGTGTTTGCTTATACTGCTGAACTTTTGGCAGCAGGTGATGAAACAAGAGAAGCAATTTTCAACTGTTATGAAAGTCTATGTGCAATATTGATGAGACATCGTTTCCTAAGGCGTGACTTTGAAACAGTGCGTGAGTTTGAAATGGCAATCCGTAAAGCATTACCCGTAAATGAAGATGCTTTGGTTGCGCTGGACAGCGTCTTTGAAGAAGCGAGATATTCTCGTCACGAAATGGGTGAAGCACATAAGTCGCAAGCACAAGATGCCCTAGGGCGTGTACTTGGTGAGATTGAGAATCTTGCTGAAGTTCCGATGCGCTGAAATACATCAAAATATTTCATTTNCGAGATAGGTTGAGGTGTAACTCTCCGCAATCCCAAGTGGCACTAGCTAGTCTACTACCTTTNGGCAAGTTGAANAGTTGCTCTAATTCCNCNGNATTTTGGCTAGTTACGTTTAGTTTTACTATTTCATGTCCGTTAAATTCACTTGTATTAATTTGAATTCCAGACAATTCACATCCGTGTAATGGTAATGAAATGTAATTTCCATTAGATTTACCATCGTAGCGATCTAGCATTGCTTCAGTACTAATTACTCCAGCAATTCTTTCAAAATTACCTTCAATAGTTGAGAAATTTGAATCCATGGCATTTTTGTGACTATCGTGAATTTCTTGAAGATGGCTTAGGTCTGATAGAAAGTTCTGGTGCAATGCTTCTGGGCTTGCGCTTAATCCTTCAGTAGTTAATTTCCTTTCAACTTCTGTATTGTTTACTTTGCCTAAATCGATGTTGATTGGTTGCCACTCCATCCTTTCACCCGTCCTTCCGTGATGCCTGCCCTCATTGAAACCTTCGTCTATTCATCTCCTATAGCAGGTTCAGGGTGGCGTTTGAAGAAGCGACGCACATGTCTTTTTGTTGTTTCTTCGTTTGTTACTGTTAAAATGTTCAAATTTTTTGGTAATAATCGTTTGAATTGTGGCATGAATAGTCTTTCTTCTAGTAGTAGAATGAATGCTCTATCACCCATTTTCCGTATTGGTCTACCCATCGCTTGCATTAGGGCATTTACCGCTGGTTGCTGAACAGCCCAGCGATATGACTTTGACTTTCCAAACCGTTCTTCGTAGTATTCTTTGCGTGCACTTAATTCAGATGATGGGGGTGGCAATGGGAGTCCAATGCAAATGACAGCATCTAGTAAATTGTGTTTGTAATCAACACCTTCTCCTAATTTGGCTGAAAAAACCCCTCCGAGTAATATTTTTTCACCAGCTGAGCGGGACATCTCAAGGTCACGAAGTAAAGAATCAATTCGTTGTTTAGACCAACCAGACTCTTCCATCATCACTCTTCTTCCGTGCCATAATTCTTGGCCAACTATCTCATCTAGTAGTGCGTATGAGGGTGTGAATACTGCCACGTGCCCTGGGGTTTCAGATGCGATTGCTCTAATATGTGCTCTAATTTTTTCTGTATTATTTTCTCCTCTTTTGTCGTATTTTGATGTCACGCCGGTAGCAATAGCAACTGGTCTTTTATCAGAAAGAAATGGTGAAGGATATTCTTCTTGGCTGATGGGGCGAGATTTTGGTAAATCGAGTAACTCACCATACATTTCAGGCGGTGTAAGAGTTCCTGACATTAAGAGAGCACCAGCAGATTGTTCAAATATTGGGCCAGAAACAACGCCGGGGTCTAGTAAGTGGGTGGTGATTCTAGGTGCGTCACCTTTGCCGTGTGAATAAACAAAGGCCAATGCAGAGTTATCACCTAGTTGGTTGATGATGAAGAACAATTCTGATAGTCTTTCACTAGCAGTTTGTTTTTCGTCATCCAATTCTGTATCAAGTTCCACTTCAACAGTTGCTAGATTGGTTGCAATTTCAGGCAAAGACACGTGGTTTCCACTAATGTCTGAAGAAATGGCGTTGTTNATTACATCAATTAGTTCCTTATTTCCAACTCTTGCTTCTTCTGAACCATCTTTGTATAGTGATTGAGATTGGACTCGGAAAAAGCCCATTAAGTCATTTTTAATCCTTTCAAGAGATGCTTTCGTTCTCCTAAGGGAATTGAATGTTTCAGATGATACACTAATCATCCCACTTTTTTCATGTTGTTCAAGTGTTTCAATATGTTCTTCTAATTCAAGTCTAGCAGATAATAATAAATCGTCATTTAGGATTCTTTTCATTCCTTGAGTAATTCTGTTTGGTAGATTATGAGCCTCATCAACAATGATTATGACATTCTCTAAGTCAATTTCCATTGCATCTAATGAGGCCGCTCTAACACGTTCATTGAATAGATGATTATAGTCACAAACCACAATGTCTGCCTCGCTTGCGAATTCTCTAGCAACTTTCCAAGGGCAGATAGATTTTCCTCGCCCATCTTCTTGGTGTTTTCTGGATATATTTACTAATTCGTCTACATGTAATGGTTTTTGAAATACTTTTAGACGCAGACCTTCAGTTTCTTGTAAATAGGGTAAGCAATGACGATTCTTTCGTTTATCCGCACATAATCTTGAAAAAAGAGATGAGAATTCATGCCGAATTTCATCAATACACATGGATTGTTGTCCAACTAAATCAACCAACTTAACTTTAGGATGCGGTTGTTGTAATCTGTCGTTTATCTTTCGTACAGTATCTACAACTATGCGGTGTTGTGATTGTCTGCCAGTAAGGAAAAAAATAGTGCGCTTGTCATTATGTTCAAAGGCAGCATCTAGTGCTGCTGAAAGTGCTGCTGCAGTTTTTCCNATTCCAGTTGGCGCACTGGCTAAATGGCATCCTCTNTGTGATAAAGAATTATACGAATTTTCAATCATTTCTGATTGCCCAGGACGTAAATTGTCGTGGGCGAGAAATCCGGGNGTTCGGGGTTCTGTCTCTGCCACGAATATTGCTCCGTGATTCCAACGCTCAATAAGGTTGGGATTGAGTTTGATCTGTAGCCTATCGGCTATTGTCTGTTAGGGGTGCCCCAAAAGGGGCGGGGGGGTGACGATTCAAAGTTCGTCGTGAAGGGGTGTTCCCACATAAGTGGGAACGGGGGTATTGTTTGAGTGTGCATCATTTGTAATTGATTTGCGAGCGCGTAAACGTAGATTAAAAATTCCAAGGGTGGGGGCGGGGGGGTTGTTACACCCCCCCTGTGTGTTCTTCGTGTGCATCCCATCGCTCACTTTTCTCACCCTTTTATTCAACATGGTCCTCATGGGAACCGCGAATTTTAATTTCATCAAGAACAGACATTCCATCATCTAAACTAGCCTTGATCTTCTTGTTTTGTTGTTCCAAGAATAAGCCAATTCCTTGTGCTGCAATTGAACTAATGTCCATCCCTGTTAATTCCTCAAGAATTTCTACTTGTTGTCTTGTAGCTTTGCCCATGCGAATACTTGCTCTTGATTTGGAATCTCCAGAAGCGGATTCTTCTAGCAACTTGTGTACGCTGCGGCGTATGACGTCGCTGCGATTACGCCTTCCATCAAAGCCAACTAGCCTATCAATCTCGTGGACTTCTTCTTCGGTAAAGCGAACTGAAACCATCTGACTTGGGCTACTCATCTGCTTCTCTCCGACTTAGCCACAGGGGGTAGGGTATATTATCTTGTCTTACGTTATTAATACAATGTAATACAAGTTTTATTGTGTTGTAATACTTAGCAGTACAGCGTTTATGTTCTCTAACCAGTGCTGTATTACAAAAAATAGCAAAATTGCCATTTGACAAAATAATTAATTTTTATATTATTGAATTAGTTCATTTTGTAGTATCTCGACGGCATTTGATAATAAGTTTAGTTTTGATCGTGTCTCATCTTCTAATTCTGTGATAATTTCTATAGGTGTAGCGTGTAATCTCCAAAGATGTTGTGGCCTTCCTTTGTTCCTAGTTTGACTTTGCGTAGAAGAAACCCAGCCACGATTACGACATAGTTTCAAACCACTAGCAACTTTGCTTAGAGGTAGATTAGAATTTACAGATAATTGTTTTACAGTTTGAGCTTGATTATTTGATAGAGATGATATTACTTGAGCTACGCTATTAGGTTCCCCTGCTGCAGAAAGAATATCAGGGGGTATTGTTCTTTCCAAGTTTACTCCACCTTAATGACTCCCATAGGCTACTGCGTTATATGGATTTCAGAGAAACAAGTCATTAGTCAATTGATGGTTACTTGTAAGTGGTCATAATCAAATACACGAGGTATTTTGGCCCTCATCATGGTAGAGGTTGCTAGTCGTGGATTGATGATATACTTGAAGACACTCAGTGTCGCATTAGATGATGGGGTTGTCACCGATGATGAAAATAGAATCTTAAAAATCGTAGCAAATTGTATTGGCTTGGGGCCAGAATCACAGAAGTTTGCTCAGTCTGTATTAGATGGGGTTGAAGTTTCTCCAATTACTACTGCCCAGGAAGAAGATTGGTCTACTAGAAGAATTGGTGATGCTACTTGTTACCAGTCAGCTTTAATTGCGGCATTGGATGATGAAGTAATTAGTGAAGATGAAATGTCAATTCTTAATTGCTTAAGAAAAGCAATGGGTTTGCAGGCTGATGAGCATGCTTTGGTTGAAGAAGCAGTACGAGCGATGATTGAAAATTATGGTGATGAGAGGCTTTTGACACGCCTAGAATCTTATTTGACAATGAATCCAGGTAACTAATAGTGTAATAATTTCATAGAAAGGTTCTATTTATATCACCTCGCGTGCGTGCGAGGGATAGTATGTGTATAGGACTAAGTAACCGGGGCGCAAGGACATTTAAATCGTTGATTTTAGTCTCCTTGTTCATTTTTTCGTTGTTTTCATTTATGGCTCCACCAGCAGAATTAGATTCAGAAAAGGGTTCATTCAATTCATCAGTTCAGAATACTGTTTTGTGGGGTGAAACTGTTACAGGGACTCAAAGCACAGATCGTGTAGAATCAGTTGATTTAGATGCAAATGGAAATACATATGTTTGTGGTTCTTTTTATGGGACTGCTTCTTTTGGTAATTTTAATTTACATTCACAAGGCAGTACTGATGGCTTCGTGGGCAAGATTGGGCCCGGTGGTAATTGGCTATGGGCTGAAAGGTTAGGTGGTTCAAGTTCATCCGATTACTGTTATGATATAGATGTGGATGATGGCGGTAATATCTCAATTACTGGAAGTTTCTACAATTCAGCTAATTTTGGATCGTCAACTTATCTTTCAAGTTATGGTAACCAAGATATTTTTGTAGCCAAATTAGATACTAACGGGTCTTGGCTTTGGGCTATGAGAGCAGGATCAAGTAGTTCTGACTATGGTAAGGGTGTTGCAATGGATGGTAATGGTAATGTGTATATTACTGGTCATTACTATGGCACATGCTATTTTGGTGGTAACACATTATCTCATTATAGTTGGGATGATTGGTTTGTTGCTAAGTTAGATACCAATGGGAATTGGGTTTGGTCTAAGAGAATCTATGGTAACTACTACGATTATGGTTATGGGATTGATGTTAACGACAATGGAGATATTGCTGTTGTTGGTGCTTCTTCTTATGATATTTATTTAGATGGTATAGGTTGGATTTATCCCAATTATCGTTCAAGTAGTTATAGGCATATTTTTGTTGCTTTATTATCAAGTTCAGGTAATTTCATGTCAGGTAAATATCTTGAAAGCCAAACTAGTTACGAAAGTTATGGCGAGGATGTGGTGATTGATGATCAAGGGGTTGTTACTATTGTTGGAAGAATGTATTATCGTTTGTACTTCCAAAATCAATGGAAATATTCCAATGGCGGTTCCGGTTGGGATTGTTTCGTTGCTACATATGCTTCGGGGCTAAATGAAATGTCATTTCTTTCAATTGGTGGTTCAAGCACAGATTATTGTTGGACGGTTGATCAAGATGATGTCACCGATGAATTAGTTGTCGGAGGTGAATTTTACAATGCTGCTTGGGCTGGTGGTTTGACTCTGTCAAGTCATGGTGGTCATGATGCATTCTTTGTAACATTAGCAGTTCAAGGTGGTTCATATTCAATTAATTCTTCTCATACATTTGGCGGCACCAGTAGCGACTACGCTTACGGGGTTGCAATTCATAATGGCACTATTGTTTATGGTGGTTATTTCCATAGTACTGCATATGATGATCAGAGTTCCATTACTATGAGTAGTTATGGTGGAGCAGATGGTTGGATTGTTTCTTATGGGATAGATTCTGATGGTGATGGTGTAGGTGATGGGGCAGATGCCTTCCCTAATGACTCAAGCCAATGGTCAGATCGTGATGGTGATGGTTTTGGTGATAACATCACGGGTTTCCAAGGCGATGATTGTCCAGATATTCCCGGTAATTCAACTGGGGCAGGTTTCTTCGGTTGTATTGATTCTGATGGTGATGGTTGGCCTGATTCGGTAGATCACTTACCAGATGACCCTACTCAATGGGAAGATACAGATGGCGATGGGTTTGGAAATAACCTAAATGGCACTGATCCTGATGGTTGCCCCATGATGTGGGGTAACTCATGGCGTGATCAGTTTGGTTGCCTTGATCTAGATGGTGATGGCCAATCAGTAATGAATGATAGGTTCCCAGGTCAGCCTACTCAGTGGGGCGATGCCGATGGTGATGGCCTTGGGGATAATTGGGGGGATGGTTCTTGGAACAACACCCGTGCTCCACATTGGCCTGGTATGTGGATTGCTGGTGCATACTCTCCAGATGCCTCACCTATGGATTGGGATAATGATGGATTTGAGGATGATGGGATTGAAAATAGTTCTCAGCCGTGGGATGATTGCCCATACGATGCTGGTGATTCATGGCAGAATTTGATTGGTTGTCCAGATTCCGATGGTGATGGTTGGGCGGATATTGAAGATGAAGTACCAGATAACCCCTCTCAAGATTCTGATTCAGATGGTGATGGCTATGGAGATAATTCTGATGGAACTGAAGTAGATGCTTGCCCAACTCGTAGTGGGACTAGCACCATTGATCGTTTTGGTTGTCCGGACAATGATGGTGACGGTTTATCTAATGATAATGACGATTGTCCTACTGTTGCAGGTTTGACAACAAATGGTTGCCCTGATCGTGATGGCGATGGTTATGTCGATGAGGCTGAAGAAAGCAATGCCGCAGTTGATGACTGTCCAGATGATTTCGGAACTTCTTTTGAGGATAAATATGGTTGCCCTGATGGTGATGGCGATGGTTATTCAGATGAAGGTGATCCATTCCCAGAGGATGGCACACAATGGGAAGATTCTGATGAGGATGGATATGGTGATAGTCCAAATGGTACTGATGCTGATGATTGCCCTGATCGTTGGGGTAATTCATCAATCGGTGGATTACTTGGGTGTGAGGATTCAGATGGTGACGGATATTCGGACAGTATTGACCCATATCCAGAAAATGGTTTGATTTGGTCTGATAGTGACGGTGATGGATTCGCAGACCAATTTGGAACAAATGTTTCTGACGATTGTCCTACTAAAGAAGGAAATTCTACAATATTTTTGTCTGGTTGCCCTGATTTAGATGGTGATGGAATCCCAGATTCATGGGATTGGGATATTGATGGCGATGGTTATTCTAATACCGACGAGGTACGTTCAGATCCTCCTGCAAATCCACTTGATCCTAGCAGTGTACCTGTTGATGATGATAATGATGGCAGGGCAGATGATGTTGCTGAGAATGAACAGTTAGGTAGTAGTGCTCTATTACAAGATAGTGTAGGTCAAGTTGTTACAGGGGCAGTATTACTTTTGGTATTATTCTCAATTGGGATAATTGGTTTATCTATGACTTCTAGCAGTCGTTCTAGAAAGCTGTTTGAAAGGATGGAAAATGAATTATTATCTGCAGAGGGATTCCAAGGCCTTGCTAATCTTGAAGAAGAATTGGATGAGGCTCTAAGATCTGGTTCTGTTGGGGGTGGCCAAGGAATGCTACTTCGTAATAAGATTGATGAAAAGCGAGCAGAACTTGAAGAGGAATTGCGTATTTCACAGCAAGCTGAATGGTGGGCTCAAATGGGTCAACAGCAACAGCAACATGGTGCATGGTACCCCACAGAGGGTCAGGCACAATGGTATGCTGGGCAGTATGATCAGGGTCAAGGACATCAGTGAAGGATTTAATCAAAGAACTTAAACAAAGGGTTCTATGCTTAATTCTGAGTGAGTTGAGGTCTAATCATGGTTGATGGGTTAGATAAATGTAGTCATCGGTCATTTAAATCGTTGATTTTGGTCTCTTTATTCTTGTTTTCATTGTATTCAGTTGTTCCCAAGGTACCTGATTTGGAATCCAAAATTAATGCAAATTTCACTAACCCAATTAATACAATATTATGGGGTGAAACAGTATCTGGTTCACAAAACCATGATTTTGTAAGATCTATGGATTTAGATGCTAATGGAAATACATATGTTTGTGGATATTATCACGGCAATACTACATTTGGAAATCATTACCTCAATTCAGGAAATGATAATGGTTTCATAGGAAAAATTGACTCATTTGGAAACTGGTTATGGGTCAATAATATAGGTGGTTCTAATCCTGCTGTTTGTTGGGATTTAGATGTTGATGATGGAGGAAATATT
>PBXQ01000013.1 GCA_002727675.1 Thermoplasmata archaeon
TTTTCTAAGAGGAATTGTTTGTAATTCACCCAATCTCCTAGCCTTAGAATTGTTAGATTTTATCGGTGTTGTTCTGCCATTACAATTAGAACTTGGATCTTCGGCATCAAAACGATGATGGCACCTAGTAAATGGAGATGGTTTTCCACATTTTGTACACTCCCTTACACCCACAGTCACCCTTAAATTCCCACTACCTGATGCTATAGTGAGCAATTTTTGAGGGCCACCTTGTGTACTAATTGGGAACAATGCATTTACCGAGGTTTTCATTAGTCTATGAGCTGCTTTTTCTGGCCTAGCCATTCTTGCACCTATTCTAACAGGTGCATTATGTTCCCATCGTAATTCACTACATTTACGTACAATTTGTAATGAACCATCAATTGTATGTTCATCTAATAAGTTCATTGCTGCATTTATCTTGTTTGGATCTTCTGGGCCTTTATCAATAACTAAAGATGCTGCTGCCTCTCCTGCTTTATCTGTTGCAGCGATGCCTTCGCCCCTTTGCCTTGCTGCTGTTTCAGCAGCAATACGAACTTTGGAACGTTCAATTTCTAATTCTTTAGAACGATCTTCTTCTGCTTGTAATAAATTCAAAGCATTTGTAATTCGCTTTACACTATCTTCCAAATGAGGGTTAATATCGATTCGTGTTACTACTTGATTATTTTTTAATTCTAAACCAAGGCCATCCAACATACCTTCCCAACTGGAAGTTAAAATTATGTCATCACCGTCATGATGATGAGGAATACCCAATAACATGACTGATGATTTAATCAGACCATGCCACTGCATAATGTCACCACAACAATATTGGTTTTTTAGAGGCTTACTGACATCAATTATTGGACCCGGCGGGTTAACTGGAGGATCTTTACCAGATAACACCGGACCCCACCCCTTTACTGCACCTGATATCTTGAGCCATTGGTTTGATTTAGCATCAAAATTCCAATCAATTTGATTTGATTCGCTCACATCTATAACAGATGATTGCAATAATACATCATGAAGAGAACCAAGCCACTCGATGGGCAAATCTAACCAATTAAGATTCCATGGTGGTGGTACAGCTGTACCAAATTCACGGCATAACTTCATGCAACTATCCCAATCAAATGGAATGGTTTTTAGAAATTGAATCCATTTTCTTTTTAGCTGTATATTATCTATATTTTCGTCAGAGACGCTACCTGGATAGCCTTCGAGAATTTCTTCCTTGTCAATATCAAGAGCAGAAATGAACTTTGAAATTGCACTTTCATCCGTTAACATTTCGATTATCTCTGAAGCCCACCAATCACGATTATATCCTGAAGGAATCAAATTCTTATTGTTCTCTAAGAATTCACCATAGCCCAACATAATTTCACCATTATCCCAAATCACATTTACTTGTGATTCTAGTTCTGGCCATTTATCTAATACATCAACACGGCCAAAATCTCCATTTTCAAGTAGTAATGTAGGTCCTTGAAGACAATCTGATGGTGTAATTGCACAGGCTTTACCAGGTCTTTCTATCTTTAATTGTGTACCAACTGAAATGAAATTACCAAGAGCATGCATTGTTACTGGAGAAAGAGAGCCTGCTGCCAAACCAGTCGCCCTCGTTCTACCATATCTTAATCGGAATCCACCTGCTGCTAATGGTTCACCAAATACAGGGCGGCCGGCAATAATATCTTTCATGAAACGGTCATTAGGATCAATTATTAGCTTGTTACGGGTGAACTTTGTTTCATCTTTACTTGATTTGTCTTTGTTAGCAAAGTCTGAAATAAAATCCCAGCCCTCTACTTGAAGACGTTCTGTATGATTTTGGATTTTAGGTGCTTTGAGACACAACCCTTCCCCAATTACTAATAGAACTCCACCCCGAACTCTTGTGCCATCAACATTTTCTATGTTACCATATCCAGCACATTCTTCTGATTCAGTAGATTCACCATTTACCATTACAGGACAGGCGCTGACGATTTTTTCTATCTCTTCTGGAGTTGGCTTGTACTGAAGATTACCGCGATAAAGACCAAACTCCTCTTTCACCCTCTCTATTTCTTCATGACGAGCAATATATCTTCCAACACCCAATTCACGCCTTACAACATCTGTAATTAGTACTGCAAGTGCTTGAGCAGTACCTCCCGCTGCCCTAATAGGGCCACAAAAATCAACAGAAACAAATTGAGCGCCATTTTCATTATTCAATAAACGTACATTACTAATCCCCTCAAGGGGGGCAACTAATACTGCTTCAGTCAAGACTGCTAAGCCTACTCGTAATCCAACTTCTATTGCCTTAACCAAATCCCCAGTCCTAGCATGCATCCTCTTAGCAACTTGTTTACTCATTTCAATAGAAGCCGTTTCTCTATCTTTAGTAGCCAAAAACTCACGTAATTCATCAGCAATCTGCAATCCCTCAAGATATTCTTCTAACAATTTCTCAGTTCTATCAGCAAGATCTGATGCACGAGGAATCTCAACATGTTCAACTATATCTTTGCCCATTTTCCTAGCTTTTTCAGCTATCTGATATTCAATTTCACAATGATTATCTAACATTTCTTGGTAGGCATCCATCTCAGATGAAAGACGTTTTTCATCACAAGCATATAGCAAAATGAACACCCCCGCTCTCCTAACAAAAAACTTTGGAAGGCCGTTGTTCAAAATCATTATCCTTAGAAAAATATTTTTCTATAATCAATATTACATTCGCAACGTTGATGACCCCACCGTTTAGGCGCAAACTAAGAACATGTCATTCATTCAACTGAAATCACAAAACATGGCAAATAGAAGGGGAATAAATTTGAATTCAAAAAAAACAATCAGTGCCATTGGATTAATCATGATGTTTCTAATATCTACATGGTGTAACATTGCCCCGTTAAATACAGACTCGGGAGTCAATAATGAGTACTATGTAGAGAAAGAACATCTTACTTGGGAATCTGTGTGGATTGCATCTGAACCTTCAGTGTTATCTTCAGAATTTGGAGGTGGATTATCTATTACAATGAAATGGTTAGAAAGCCAAAGCCAAATATATGATTGCGAAGGGATTTGTCCAACAATAAATGAAACTGCAAATGAATGGATGAATAGGGAAAAACTGCCTTTACTGTTAATTTTCAATCGGCCGGGACCCACAATAGAAACACAAGAAGAATTACAAAAGTTTGGGATTAAACTAGATAATAATCCATGGAGAGATAGCATAGATACCCCATTAATAGACGAATCAAAATTAGTTGGAAGTTTTGACCAAACATTTGTAGAAAATTATACTCTAGATATTGGGAATGCAGAAGATGCTGATTTTGATATAAATGAACTAAATTATTCACCACCTTTAGATTGGTCATTGGGTGCTTGGGGTTCATGGGTACTAGCAAGCATGGGTTCTGAAATTGACACACTACATGCCCCATTAAGAGGCAATCAAGATTACTGGAGAATTGGGGATGTATGGTTTGCTTCTGCAACACCTGAAAATGTTACTAATTTAGTTTCAAATAATCTTTGGAATGAAATCTCTAAGGCGATTCCCTCTCTAGTAAAAATTGATTTGGATTTAAAATTGGGAACTCATACACCCCTAGACGAAGATAGAAAATGGACTGGGACTGATACACAATTAGATGTAGGAATTCCACCCGCTTGGAATCATTCTGTTTACAACACTCCTCTTAGAGGAGATAATATACGAATTGCTGATTTTGATACTGGGATTGAAGTATTCCATCCTGCATTTTTTAATCCTAGTAATAATATAACTAATTGGGTTGATAATAACAATAACTCTGAGTTTGATTGGGGAATTGACGGAATTGATTATGACGGTAATGGACAGTTATCCGTAAATGAAACATTACTGAGATTAGCGAATGGAGACGGAGTAGATGATATCACTAGAGATACTTACTATCTCGACTTAGATGAAGATGGCGAACACGATCATGGAACTTCGTCTGTATATGATGATTCATCCCCGGGATTTGGAGAGCCAATGTACCAAGTCAAGGACCAGAATTCCGACGGAGTTCTTTCAACCAATGAATATTTTATGCAGTTAGATAAATCAACAATTTTAGCCACTTACGATCCAAATAGTGGAGAAAGGGTAAGGGGGGTTGATTTGATACATACTGCACCAGATACTAACGGACACGGCACGAGTGTTCAAGGAATAATTGCAGCTAATAATGAATCACACTATTTCTCAGGTATTGCACCTAATGCTGATCTGCTTTCTTTCGATGCATTTGCTGGCGGTTGGGCAAATGCACAATCTTGGGGGACACAACGAAATGCTGACATTATGCTTTATGAGGTCGGATCTTGGACTGGTCAATTCCTAGATGGAACCGATGCTGTAGAATTAAATCTTGATCAAATGGCAAATGCTGGTGTTGTTCAAATCAACCCTGCTGGAAACCTTGGGGGTTCGGATAAAGTGATACAAGGCCAATTACCAGATGTTGATGACTCATTAGGGCCATTAACTACTACATTCACCGTTTATTCAAATCAACAACCAACTACAGCTTATCTAACTTATTTAATACCGAATGGTAATGACATTTCATTAATAGAAATTACAAAACCTGGAGGTTCTGCTGTTGATATTAGCAATTCATCGGGCTGGGTCCATCTATCAAATGGTGATTGGGTTTCCGTTACCAAGCATACATCAATAAGAAACACAAATCTTGTAATGCTGGGATTAGCAAATAACAATGGTCTTGAATTGGGTTCTTGGGATGTTGATATTGCAGGNCCAAGTGGTCAAGGAAGAGTGTTGTTTAGAGGATATGAAAATGATGCTACAGGAGGTTGGGGTGGAGGTTGTCCTTGGGATGACCCTTCGCCTTCATCATTGGCTACAATCACCGACAATGGTTCGGTTACATGGCCAGCAACTGCCGATTCGGCAATTACTGTTGCATCATGGTCCCCAAGGGGCTGGNGGGGGGTTTCAGAGGGNGAATTGTCAAGTTTTTCTTCTAGAGGAACTAGAATTAACGACGGGATGCCATTGTTAGATATCGCTTCTGCTGGTAATCATGATATAAGGTCCCCAAGATCTAGCCAATCTGGTGGTAGTTTTGGTTCTTATACTTGGTTTGGTGGAACTAGTGCTGCAGGGCCTGGAGTGGCCGCTATTGCTGGGCTAATGTTACAAGACAATCCTGGTGTTGGTCACCATGAGATTTGGAATATGTTGAATGCTACTGCTTATTGGAATTCAACTACNGGGGAATTATGGAACTATTCATCTAGACTAGCAGGAAATGTTGGAAACCCAACAGATGTTGTTGGAGCAACTATGCTCTCAAATGGAACATGGGTGTTATCACAACCCCATGGTACTCCCATAGGAGGCGGGATTAGAATAGGAGATCCCATGCCTGGAACACCTGCCCCAGATACTGATTGGGGGTGGGGTTACATAAGAGCAGATAGAGCAACAGATAGAGATACAATTTCACCNGACATATCNTACCAAAGNAATGTTTCTTACGAATTATTAGAACCTACTAATATACCACTAAATGTAAATGATAATTCAATTGGTGATGGCAACCCACTTACCATGAATGTNACGTGCATAGAAAATCAAAATGGCAACGATGTAGTAATAGATTATCAAGAAAACTTGCCAATAGGTGACATCAATTGTACATTTAATTCAACAGGAACCAATGAAATATCCCTAGAGGTTACAGATTATGCCAACAATAAACAATATTCAACAATTAGCATTTCTACTATTTTTGGTGAACCTGCTCAACTAGTAACATCTTCTCCACACACANATATTGTTACGACTGATGAATTAATTCAACTTGAAGCTAGGGTAAGAAATTCTTGGGGGGCTGAAAGACCATTAGAACCCCAAGAATGGTTTGATGGAATTCCTTCCGTAAATGAATTNATTATAGAATCCGCTAATACTGGTTATGTGATAATAAATCCTATAAAAACAGGTTTATACAACCTTTCTGTAAACTTATACAATTCCTCAATATGGTTTGATATTGTTGTTTCTAGAGGAGCGAACCATCATGCTGATTTCAAAACAATACCACCATCTAGTGGTTTGACAGACGTACAGGGAATTCCCATTTATACGCCAGATGAAGCAATTCGTTTCCAAATCAAATGGTTTGATCAAGATAATAATTCTGGAAATTGGGAAAATTATTCTGGGAATGATGTTGGATATATTGAAATCTACGATAACCTTACTCAAAACTATATTTCGGCTCAAGATGCTGAATCTAATGATTCATCAATTGGTCTTTGGAATGATAATGAATTTTATCCACTCCGTAGTGGAGAAATAAACATCTGGATTGGAAAAGAAAACAGCAATGGAGAATTGATAATAGGAAATTTCTCTGTCAATGTAGAACCGGGGGTACCACAAGAACTGTATCTGTTGAATTTAGATAACAACACTGTTGAACTGAAAGCAGGAGAGACTTGGTCTGCAGAATTATACGGTCATGACATAGCAAATAATACCGTTGAAATAGAAACATCACAATGGGAATTATACCAAAGTACAAACGAATTGGAACTTGCTAAATCTGGATTTACTCAGATATACTCTAACACCAGCAACCATACCATTTTGAAACAAAATGTGTCGGGAGAACATTTGTTGTTTGTAAGTCATACAAGGAATGATGGCCATCAATTAACACTCAATTTAATGATGAATATTTCACCTGAAATACCAGATAAATTAACAGTTAACCCCTCAAATATTGAAATTACTGCAGGTGAATATTTTGATATTAATGCCACTTTGTATGATAAATACGATAATATTCTAGATAATGGATTACTAAATGTTACTTATACTAATGGAGTTTGTAATTGCGTTTCTTCATTAGGGAATTGGCAGATTACAACATCTGGTACAGAATACATATATCTAGAATATGGAGATATTAACAGAACAATAGAGATCACCGTTTCACCTACATATATTTCACAAATCAAAGTTGGAATGGATGGTAATGAATCATTAGAATTACATGAATACGGAACACTAAACTTTACTGCAACAGATATTTATGATAATTCAGCAGAAATAAATCTTTCATCAATTATATTTTCTGAAATAGGTGAAGGATTAATCATGAATGGTATGAGAGTATATGCTATTTCAGGAGGGCAACATTCCATACAAGGTCATCTAATTAATGAAATGGGAGAAAACATTGAATTTGTATTTTCTATTGAAGTAACAGGTGATAGAGATTATGATGGAGTGGGTGATGACTCTGACAATTGCAATAACACATTTAACCCTGAACAAGCAGATATTGATGATGACAATATTGGCGATTTTTGTGATTCTTGTAATGATATTGATGGTGATGGGATATGTGATGAAGATGATGCATTTCCAAATGATCCAACTGAAGATAAAGATAGTGATAATGATGGTATAGGGGATAATTCAGAATTTATTTCTGTGCATCATACAAGAATAATTATTGGAATTATCGTAATTACTCTACTAATAATGGCAGTAGTTGATGAGAAATAATATAATTAATCATTCGAAACCTTGATGGCCCTACGGTTAAGGGACATTACAGGTGCACCATATGGGTGATTCAACAGATGTTTTAACGGCGAAAGAAAAACTCATTATGAAAATTAGAGATTTGGCATGGCTAAGATCTGATTATGATGAATTTACTCTAGCTAGTGGAAGAAAGAGCAAACATTTTTTTGATATGAAACCTGTAATGATGGATCCAGAGTGTGCTCATTACCTAGGAGTTTTAATCCATGATCACTTGGCCTCTCTTGGAAGTATCGATTGTATCGGCGGATTAGAATTAGGTGCTGTACCATTAACAGGAATTGCAGTTGCTAAAGCTGGAAGTGGTAGTACATTAAGGGGATTTATCATTCGTAAAGAACCTAAAGGACGTGGTGGCAGGAAAACAGGAAACCCACCAGGGATTGAAGGTTCAACACTTAGTGAAGGAGACAGGTGTGTGATTCTTGAAGATGTAACTACTACTGGTGGTTCAGCACTAAAAGCAGTAGAAAGATTAACTGATATTGGATGTGAAGTTGTTTCTTGCATTACAATATTAGATAGACAAGAGGGCGGGGTTGAAGCATTTACAAAAGCAGGAATTCCCCTCTTCCCACTTGCTACTCTAAGTGATATCGAAGGGTAATCATCAATATCCTCATGCTACCGCGGAGTAGTATGAGACCCCTGGTGACAATGGAAACGAGCAAAGGAAATGTGACAATAGAAGTATTCAGTGATAAGATGCCAATAACATCTAGTAATTTCCTAGATCTAATCGATAATGGATACTATAATGGATTACATTTTCATAGAGTAATCAAAGGATTTATGATTCAAGGTGGATGTTCTATTTCCCGTGATCCAAGTTCACCAAGATGTGGTACTGGGGGACCCGGTTATACTATCCAAGATGAACACCCTGATGATGCAAGATTCTCAAATGATGTAGGAACTCTTTCAATGGCAAATACCGGCAGACCAAATTCTGGTGGAGCACAATTTTTTATCAATACAAATCATAACAGCTTCCTAGATTGGTGGGATATGAGCACACCTTCAAAACATCCAGTTTTTGCTAAGGTTACAGATGGAATGGATATAATTAGAGATATTGAAAATAGCCCTACTGGTATGGGAGATAAGCCTGTTGAACCAATTCAAATTATTTCAATTAAGCGTTGCTAATCAACCAAATATTGTAAAATATGATGTTTTATTGGGTTAGTTTATTAAACCATGGTTAATTAATAATTAACATGGCAAAGCATCGCGCAGGCGACCGGCGTATTATCAGCATAAGTATACCAGAAAAATTAGCTAAGAAGTTAGACAGGCAAGTAGGACAAGGGTCCAAAAAAGGGAGATCTGCTACTATTTCAAAATTAATTTCTGATGGTTTAGATGCAGAAAAAAATAATGAGAAAAGAGAAGTTGTTGAACCGCTATCTGCTAACGCAACAATTGGAGAAACCAGAACTGAAACTGACACCATGGGGGATTTAGAAGTCCCTGCTGACAGATACTATGGTTGTCAGACTGCTCGTTCATTGATTAATTTCGATATCGGCGAAGATATAATGCCGCGCGCNATTATTCGTGCTTTTGGNATATTAAAACAATCTGCNGCTGAAACCAATTTCCAACTTGGAGAATTAGATGAAAACGTTGCAAAACTAATTATCGAAGCATGTGATGATGTAATATCTGGTGGACTCGATGATCACTTTCCACTACGCATATGGCAAACAGGGTCAGGGACTCAAACAAATATGAATACAAATGAAGTAATTGCAAACAGAGCAATCGAAATTTTTGGAGGGGAACTAGGAAGTAAAAACCCCGTCCACCCGAATGACCATGTTAATCGGGCACAATCTAGTAATGACACATTTCCAACTGCAATGCACATTGCTGCAGCTGAACAAATTTACCATCAACTATTACCTTCAATAAAATATCTACACGCTGCTTTATCCGATAAAGCAGACGATTTTGCTGAAATAGTAAAAATAGGGAGAACTCATTTGATGGATGCTGTTCCATTGACTTTAGGACAAGAATTTTCAGGGTATGTGTCAATGCTTGAATCTGACCTTAAGAGAATTGAATTTGCAATGTCAGACTTGTTAGAATTAGCACTCGGGGGTACNGCTGTAGGAACGGGACTAAACACACACCCTGATTTCGCCACTATTGTTGCAGAGAAAATTGCAAACAAAACCGGCTTGGATTTTATATCTGCTGAAAATAAATTTGCTCAACTAGCAGCGCATGACGCTATTGTTGCCGCTTCCGGGGCATTGAATGTTTTAGCAGCATCATTAATGAAAATTGCAAATGACATACGATGGCTTGGATCCGGCCCACGTTGTGGTTTTGGTGAACTTGCATTACCTGCAAATGAACCTGGTTCAAGCATCATGCCAGGAAAAGTAAACCCCACACAAGCAGAAGCTTTGACCATGGTTTGTTGCCAAGTGATTGGAAACCATACAGCAATTACAATAGGCGGTAGTCAAGGTAATTTCGAGTTAAATGTTTTCAAGCCAATGATGATTCATAATTTGTTACATAGCATTAGATTACTCACCGATTCTTGCAGATCATTCACAGACCAATGTGTTGTAGGATTAGAAGCTAACGAAGATGCCATTAAAAGCCATCTTGAAAATTCATTAATGCTAGTAACTGCATTAAACAAACACATAGGATATGATAATGCTGCAAAAATAGCAAAAAACGCACATAATAAAGGTTTGACTCTGAGAGAATCTGCACTAGAATTGGAATTACTTACAAATGAAGAATTCGAAATGTGGGTACGCCCTGAAGACATGATTGGCTAAAATTAATCAGTAGGCAAATCACAACAATAAACAGAAAAAAAGCGGGACTGTTAAAACAAGAAGGTACTCGACTGCCTTTCACTCGTCGGAAAGATGGGGTTGGGAGAACTGGTGAGTGGGTATCAATCCGAAGGAGGACTTCCTCCCACTCACCAGCCTCCGCTGGTTGTAGCTTCAGGTTGGCTTTCGCCTTCCATCCACTACTGTGATTAACTTCATCTTTCGAATCCGTTTATCACAATCTCCAGTTCTACAGCAGTAGGAGGTGAAACACCTAACCGTATCACTGGGCGCAGGTGTGTGTACGCCCCCTTTCAAAGGTGTACTCACGTGCTTTTCACATTCAACCAGCCATTGGCTAACTTCCATCAGCTTCCATAGTTTTTTTATTCCACCTTTCGGTTTTCTAAATCCGCTACTTTCACGTCAAGTCATCTTATGCCGACTTGTGTCATATTCAAAGCATGGCCAATTCAATCCTTTCGGATATTCGTTAGCCTAACCTAATTAATTAAGCTAAGGAAACCGAAGTTTCTCTAACGTCACCAATCAGGCAACCACATAAACAAACGGAGTAAGCCTATGTGATCTAATCCTGCTAATGATCTTCTAAATCATTGATGGCTTGCACCAAAAAATCATTTTCAGATCGTCGCCACTATGATTTCTCAATGGGCGGCCGACTTCTGCCCCCGAGGGGCCCACGCCGGCAGACGGGCACGGGGTCGGCATAGGCCGCCCCGCCACTCCTCAGGAGCAGCAAAGTTCCGATGTGAGGGGGGTGCGATAAATCTTTCGGATGTAATCGTCACTTTCAAGTGGAATTGTGTTATATTTACCTGTGATTCCAATGGAAAAATGTTATTTTTATTTTTTTAATTTCTAAGCGCTCGTAGTTTTTCTTGGAGTAAACTACGATTAGAATTGGGATCTGCTGCTGATTCTGTGTCTTGATGGTTGCTAGACAATCTCCTTTGAAATAATTCCTTAGTAAACAAAAATACGCGACCGTCTTCTAATCCAATTACAACCCTATCCCCTCTACCGCTCAATGACCTGACTCTAGGTAAGTCATTGAATTTCAGTAATTCACTCCCGTCGTCAGATGATAATATGAAAAGATTTGATTTTAGGCCATCCCATGTAGAAACCCAACAGCTTTTGTTACCATTCAATTCAAAACCTACTGCACATTCACCTAAAGGATACATTAAGTTAGTCTCCCACTGCTTCTTATTTTTTTGAATTCCCCTCAAAGAACCATTGTTATCTCCAGCAATAATAAACTCACCGTCATAAGACATGCAATCAACACTATTATCTGATGATTTGTCTAATTTTCTGATTTTATCTCCCTTTTTTGTTAAAGTAGAAACTAAACCAGATACGTGCCCAAAAACAGTATTTCCATTGGATGTTGAACCGCATAATATAGGATCTTCTTCTGCTAAATTCAAGTGTTCACAACTATCATCATCTTGACGCATTAATCCACAACGCGGACGACCTAGCCCCATTGTAGCAATTAATTTGTCATCCAGTAACAAGTGCCAAGGCCGTTCTTCAAATGAATCTTGACGGACAATATTTCCCTCACCATCAAACCTCCAGCAAGTAGTATCTATGAAATCGTTTAATTCTATTTCATAGACTGAAGAAGTAGCAAGAACACGAGTTCCGTCATCAGAACAGACCACTAAATCTGAAGACCCAATCAGGGGTTGGTTCCAATTTTCTTGTCCTGTCTTTGCATCTAAACAAATAATTTGGCTTCCAGCAGTTGCACAAATAAACGGCGGTTTTGCCATGCTAGCACCACACATTCTCTCGACTCTGTCTTCAGCTTGGTGATGCCACAACAACTCCCCTTCACCATCCCAAGCCCTCAAATTACCATCCCAATCTCCTGCATATAGACGTGTTTTTCCAAGTAGTACACATGAAGCAGCAGCAGGCATATCACGCACATACCAAACGTAGTCATCTATTACTGCCACAATAGGTGGCAAACGTAGTTGGCTATTGGCCTTCGCATTCATTAAGTCATTTAAACGCCATATAATCTGCCAATTTTATCAGCGAGATATGTAACAAAAGCATCTGGTTTTGGTTGCTCGCCAGTGGCCTCTTCAATCAAATCTGCGGGCTCAATAATTGATCCCCTAGAATGTACATTATTACGCATCCAATCTAGGAGTGGTGTGAATTCTCCATTACGAATTTGTTCATCTAAATTCGTAATATCTTTTCTAGCAGAAACTAAAAGTTGAGCTGCGTATAGATTTCCTAAAGTATAAGTCGGGAAATAGCCAAATGCCCCAAA
>PBXQ01000003.1 GCA_002727675.1 Thermoplasmata archaeon
TCCAAATCCCATGAATTACTAGCGTTGAACCAAATTTCCGCACCTGAACTAGTCACGGTATTGTTGAGTGGTTCATCCCAGATTATGAGTGGAGGTTGATTCACCAATGTGATAGTACATAGGTAGTATGACAAATCTTGATTGAGAGAGTCTGGGCCTGTTGTACCTGTAGTATTATCATATGCACATTCAGAGGAAATTTCGGTTACAGGAGATGAACCTGTTGCAACATGTCTTTGTCCTACAAAGGGGCCAAGAACTTGATTGCCGCCATAAGGCATTGTAACACTGAAATCTGACTCTATTTGAGAAAATGTGACATTTACTTGAGACCAAGGCAATCCATGATTGTGTTGATTTACCGCCCACATATCGACAAACCACATTTCATCAAAAGTAACACTAGAACCAAGAGTAGGGATTGTTACTTGGCTTGAAATTGAACGGATATAACTTGAACCTGAAATTGCTAATGCCATACTACCTTGAGTGAAATCTGTTAAATTCAAATCTGTTTCAGAAATTACTACATTACCAGTACATCCTGAAACATCCAAGCCCCATGTTTCCAACAATGGCACATCAGATAAAGTAAGACAATTGTTACCAACCAATGTACTATTACCAAGTTTTGAATCTAAACCACGGCCAGACCACTGAATCCCTGCATGGCTACCATGTAAATTGATTCCTTCAAGAATTGCATCTACCTCTTCAAACAATATTGCTGGAGCTGTTGCACTCAGATTAGTGTAAATTTCAGCACCATCAATTTCGACCCAACCATCCCAAATTAATGATGAGTCATCAAACAATATTGCTGATTGACCTTGAACTACATTTGGATCATGCACAACTAAGTTTTCAAAACGAATATCAATACTTTTCTCCACCCTAAGGGCTGCCCAATTATCTCCAAAAGAAGAACAATCAACACATTGCACCACATTACCAGAAGAAGTGATATCATTGCTTTCATCAAATATGATACCTGCACCATTTTCAGCACTTGGGGCTGAATAGCCATTATTTCTTGAAGTTAGATTACTCAACCAAACTTGCTTTGAATCACTAACTCTTATTCCTGAAAACCCATTATTTTCCAATAAGAGATTATCAACTCTAGGAAACATTTCTGAAATTCTAAGTCCTTCTTGACCATTATCATGAGAATGCCAATCTGAACCATTAATTGAGCCCTTGGAAGCATAAATTCCTGTCCCTGGTGATTCTGAAACTGTGAAATTATGTAGCGATGCGCCGCCATTATTACTACTTCTAGAAAAGACACCAGCCTTAGAATTAGTACCTCCGATAGAAGAGCCTGAACGTGCTACTGTAGTGTTATGGAATATCGTTGAAGGATCTGTCATATACATCTTGATTCCATTTACTGCATTGTCATGAATGCTAACATTCTCAAACCAAGCACCACTTGTATTGAGGAACACCGAACCATATGCTAATCCTGGAGTTGAAGCATTAATCCCCCCAGTTCCAAATACTTCAAGATCATGAAAACGTGCCATCATATATACTGAATAATTAGAACGATCCACCTTAGTTAGCATTACTCCAGTATATTGTGAGTCACCGATTACAATCTTTTTGAAAACAGGGCGGGTGGTAATATTATCTGTACGGTGTAAAACATAAACCCCGTTATCACATTTTGAAATATTGACATTCTCAATCAATGGAAAAGAATCTTCTACAAAAATTCCTGCTGAAATATTCATTGTTGCTCCACCAACATCTGAAATGTTGACGTTACGGATTACTCCACCACTACCGCCCCAATAATTTATTGCTCGTGTGGTTTGATTGAAAAAAGTGACATCATCTACAAATGGGGCAGAACTAGCACCGACTGACAAACCAATTCCATATCGCCAATTACTCATTGCCCCATGGACATCTTTACCACCCTCATCAAAATTAACTCTCCTAATTATTGGGCTAGCTGAATCAAACATGTCGATACCTACAAGGTCAACATTATCGAACAAAATATCCTCAATTGTTGGATTACTGTTGTAAATTGTAATGCCAAATTGTGCATCAGAAAATGACATGTTTCTCAAAGATGAACCTCTGTTACGACTTGAGGAATTAAACTGAATTCCATCGTGCCAAATATAACTAGGGTCTACTTCTACTGAAATTGGACTTGATTGAGTCCCCTCAGCAACGATTTTCCCATCAACATAAATTCTAACTCCTGGGCCCATTATTATATTAGCACCCGCAGTAATTCTTAATTCATCACCTGCTGAAACAGTGAAATCATTTGGAACATTCACATTACCAGACCAAATAATCAAAGCTTTAGATGATGAGGATGATTCTAAATCATAAATCACAGATAAATCATTTTCTTCGTGGGGGGAAGATAGCAGCGCAACTGAAGAGAAAAACAATAGCATAGTGAAGACTAATGCAGTTCGTACATCACTAGACATTATATTCAATGCTAGGATGACTATGTATAGAAGTATTGCAAGTGTGTGTGAATAATAATCAATCTACTTCAACTACTGAGTATGGGATTCCTTGTTCTATTGCCATATCGATTACAATATTTGTCCATTTACTAGTAGGGGATGGAAAAGCAAGGATATGGGTAGCCACATCGAGAAGTCTGTGAGTTAGAGAGGTCGGTGCTTCATCTCTCCCCAGGTCTTTCAATCCCTGTCTAGGTGAACCCCACTCTTCATTGAAAACAGCATGTGGCACATTGTTGTTATCTGCCCACCTTTCTGCAAGGCAATCTACACCACTAGCACCACCTGTAATTACTAAATCTGGATTGGCTTCTTGAGCCACCCAATTTTCAATCGCTTCTTCAACGATAGAGAAATCATAAAATCTACTAGAACCAACTATTACTAGATTGATTATTCTTCCATCTTGATTTAAATCTCGGCCACCGAGCCGGCCAATCACTGCACTCCCGGATTCGTCCGCCATGATGCTTAATAGCAGTATGAGAAAATAAACCCATGCGTAAAAATTACTAAAAATACCACTTTATTGATATTTTTTTTAATTGCAATAATAGATGAGATTATCATGGGGTCTTCGGTCGGCGGCAATTGTGGACACAGCATTCATACTTCTAAAAACCGAACCGGGACGTGAAAGAGATGTGTATTCATCCCTCACAGATATCAGTGAAGTTGTTGAAACTCACGCATTATATGGAGAGTATGATTTGCTTGCTCTAGTTGAATGCGATAGTTCTCGTGAATTAACATCATTACTAATGCAAAAAATGCGCCAAATTGATGGCGTCAAAGAAACCGAAACTCTGATTGCGGTAGATTATTGAGGTGATATTATGGCAGTTGGATTCGTATTAATTGTAACAAAGGCTGGTTTTGAAAAACAAGTCAGAGAATCACTTGATGATATTGATTTGATTACTGGAAGATGGGGGATATTTGGTGAATATGATCTCATTGCCAAAATAGAATCTGATGATGATGTTGCCTTAACTAGATGCATTGTAGAAGATGTGCGTACGATTGAAGGAATTACTGAAACTAGAACATTGATTGGCGCTCAAATATGACAACTGTTGCGTCATTCAGCTGTTATTCGGTATAGGGCGCCTTGTGCGTACTCAGCGTAGTAGAGGTCACCCTCGGGGTGAAATCGAACTGGTAACGGGGTTTGAAGGCCTTCTAGAATAGGCGTCACGACACCTGTCCAATTTTGTGGATTTGAGGGGTCAGGAGAAAGGTCGACACGAACCACCTCCTGACCAACTGGAATGACGGTGTTCCATGACCCAAAGAGTGTGACATAAACAGTGGTATCTCCGCCCGGAAGAGTAGAATTCGGTGGCCGCCAATCGACACCGTTAGCTGAGGAATGGGAAGTGAACTCGGCAATGGGGCCGAGGGTACCTTCTGGAACCGGATGATCTGGGTCGTCTTCGGGCCATCCATACGCTTGGTCTTCAAGAAGCAGATTGAGTTCCTCTGGAGGATGATCACCCTCCCAATCACGGCCGTTGTCAGTGAACAGATAGCCTACCCCTGGCACCCATGTCCCGTCATATGAATTACGAACTCCACTCACCACCACCCTATGCTCACCTGACCAGGAATCTACTGCCAGTATTGCCGCATTGCGATCATCCTCTTCCTCACAGATATTACAGGTTGAGCCGGCGTGCCAAAGCACCTCGCCATCTTTGTAGGGCATTACTGCGTTTGTCTGGTGATTTCCCGTTGGGATTCCGGTGACTAGAACTTGAGTAGAACCAAGTGTCCATTGGCTTGGGTCATTACCCTCTCCGAGACTGTAAGCCAACAACTCACCTCGTACAGAGACGAGTAGCCTCTCCGTTCCGTTTTCTGGATCTTCCCACAACAATACCCCATGTGGCTCTACAAGTCCAGTCAGAAGTTCTAGAGGTTCACCGAATTCGTTGGACATATTGAGTTGAAGAGCTAACAGACGCCCGCCTCTGTCACAAACTAGCAACCACGATGAATCGACCCAGTGTAGGCAAGATGGGCTACCGAGACCTTCAGCCACCTGCTCTACAATGTGTCCTTCGAGAGACAAATCAGGGTCGGGGTTTGAGTAGTATGGTGACATTTGGCGGTATAGCATACCCCCTGCTAGAAGTAAGATTACTACAACAGCAATAGCCTTCCAGCGAACAGCAATTGCCCCCCCAAATGTGGAAGGTTCTACTTCTCTCGAATGAGTATCGCCGCTCGGAGGGAATGCAGCAGGTGATGCCTCTTCCATGCACCGCTCAGGGTGAATTAACCCAATATCAGTTGTGCAAGTGGTTGTGGATTCGGCTAGCCAAGGCATACCCAATTCCTAGGACTTGCGAAGTGCATTGATTGGCGCTCAAATATGATTGAGTGGCTAGTTCTCTAAAAAGTGTTCAATCGCTTGACCAGTGATATCAATTATGAGATCTATTTCATGAGAAGTAATTGCGAAGTGAGGAGTATAACGAATTGCATTCTGACCTCCATGAATAACCCCTAAACCTCTTTTCCTACACCAAACTTCAACAAGATCATCCCCAACTACTTTCATCAGTGAAGGTTCTAATTCAACACTCAGCAAAAGACCGGTCCCTTGCACTTTGAGAATTGCCGAAGGGTATTTTTCGGCTAGGGTTTCCAACTTTGCAAGCATTTCTTTACCGCGCTGACGGATATTCTCTCTTAATTCTGGAGTTATGTTGTCTAGAACTGCTACTGCTGTTTCTAAAGCACGAGGATTCGTGGTCATAGTATTACCATAGATTCCTACAACATAAAGATCTGAAGCTCTTTGATTTAGGCCCAATACAGAAAGTGGAAATTGACCGGCATTTAGAGCCTTTGACCATGTTTCCAAATCAGGTGCTTCACAATCTTCAAATCCTTCATAATCAATTACAGATAAACACCCTTGGCCACGAAGCCCGGCTTGAATTGAATCAACTAACAACATTCCACCGTGTTCTTTTGTCAAACGACGCGCTTCATCATAAAATTCACGAGTAATACATTGGCCTGGATTACCTTCTCCTTGTATTGGCTCAATAGCCATTAATTCAATGAAAAACTCTTCTTCTTCTGCCCGAGCAAATACATCACGTAGGGCTTGGATATCATTTGAAGGTACGAGTAAAAGAGTATCCCTATCTCTGAATGTAGCCAAATTTTTGTCATAACTATCCTTACATGAATGAGAAAGTTGAGCTGGACGATCTGTGCGCCCGTGGAATGCTTGTTCGACTGCTAGTAATTTTGCAGGCTTTCCTTCATGGCGACCACCTGGACCAGTCATTATGTTTGAATTTACATCTGAAATTCTGCAACTAACAGTTACTGATTCAGAACCACTATTCATGCAAATGAATTTCGTAAATGGGCAACTCCCCCTTGATTGTCCGAGTTCCTTCTTGAGTCGCTCAGATAATCTCTTTTGACTAAAAGAAGGAGTCATCACATTGGCCATTACCCAATTATTTGACATTGCCTCAATTATATCACTAGGGCCATGGCCTGAACCTAACATTCCGTATCCACCATTATCGTGAATTACCGCACCATGTGAAGTGATAACCCAAGGGCCTTTTCCGGCTATAGCAACGTATGGATTTACAGTTGCAGATGCATAGAAATTAATGAAATCTGATTGTAATTTAGAAATTACCACCTCTTCATCTTGTAACAACAAATCGGGGCCAAATTCATCAATGATTTTTTGATGATTTACTGTGGCTTCTCTAATTGCATTCACAAGAGAGCTGTCTCTGCTACAAAAATCCAAAATTATGGAATTATCCAAACCTTCAGTGGATCTTTTACCTGATTTTTTCCTGATGCCATTAAGCAGCGCAATTGAATCCTGTGACGATGATGTCGTCTGCGCCATGAAACCTAAACATAGCACCGGCATATTCAACATTACTAATTCAAAATATTTTTTTTACGAAAATTAATGTTTTTTCATCTCAAATTATCATCATCAATAATCAAAATACTATCATTTCAGTCATGAAGATAACTGTGGATTCGCTCTGCAAGAGCCTGTCCGACCCCAGGTACTTGCTGAAACTCTTTGATAGATGCCTCGTTAATGCCCTTGCGACCACCGAAATGCCTTAGTAACGCTTGCAATTTCTTTGCCCCTAAACCTTCGATTTCTTCTAATGGATCTTGTAAGGTAGATTTTGCTCGTCTTTTTCGGTGGAAAGTATTGACAAAACGGTGGGCTTCATCACGTGCAAATACGAGAAGTCGGCCTCTTCTATCAAGAATTAATGGGTTTTTGTTTGGACGGTATAATGTCTCTTCTCTTTTGGCAAGTGCTGCAAGTTCAATCCTGTCCATTAGCCCGTGTTCCTCAAGCAATGCTGATATGGTTGAAAGATGAGTTTCTCCACCATCAATTAAGAGAAGGTCTGGCCATTCTTCTTGGCGTTTTAGCCACCTATCGATTACCTCTCTCATCATCCTTAAGTCATCAAAAACATCTTTTTTTACTTTGTATGTGCGGTAACCTTTCTTATCTGGGCGGCCATTTCGTAAAGTTATGCAGGCACCTACTTTTTGTTCACCCTGTAATTGCGCCATATCAAAACAGACTACTGTATCAAGAGATTCTACTTCCAAATAGGCTGCGCACTCAATGGCTGATTTTTTCTCAAGATTTCCTGATGAGCGCTTGTCAAATGCCCTTTGAGCCTGCATCTCTGCGTTCTGGTCTGCAAGTTCCCTCAATGTTACTAACTCACCTCTAAGTGGAGTTTTTATTTCTATTACTCCATCCCTTTGTTCTTTGAGCCATTCGCCTAATTGTTCGTTAATTGGAGTTGGAGTAAGAATCGTACGAGGTGGCCTTCTAGATTGGTAATGTTCAGAAATCAAGAGGCTTACAGATTCAGCAATATCTCCTCTATGGAGTAATGGATAATGGGTTTGTCCAGTAACAACTCCTTTTGTTGCATGGAGAAATACGATTGCTCCCAAATCACCTCTACTAGCAAAGCCAATGGCATCTACATCTTGATAGAAGCGACTTGATACAACTTGTTTAGATAGAGTTCTCTGAACTGCTGCAATCAAATCACGTCTTTGGGCGGCAACTTCATACTCGAGTTTTTCACTAGCAGCATCCATATCCGCTTGTAGTGCAGCCAGAAAAACATCTGCTTTGCCAGCCATCACCTGTTCAACTGCTTCAACTCGTTGCCCATAACCTTCCAAATCGATGCAGGGGGCTGCACAAAGCCCAATGTGCATAGCTAAGCAACCTTGGGGCAGTAAAGTTGGACAATCTCTGACTCCAAATTGACGTCGCAGCAGTTTAATCATCCGCTTGGCCGCCCCTGCATCAGGAAATGGCCCCCACAACTTAGCATCAATTGGTGGATGACGAGTGTAAATTATTCGTGGTACATCTTCAGCAGTCATTGCGATGAAAGGATATGACTTGTCATCAGTCATCAGAGAATTGAACTTCGGTTTGTGGCGACGAATCAATTCTCGCTCAAGTGTCAATGCTTCACGCGGATTGGGTGTTACCATGCAATCAACATGATCCGCTTCATTGACCAATCTAGGAATCATTGTGCGGTCAGGATTTTTTGCGAAATAGGAACGGACTCGGTCTTTCAATACTGTGGCTTTACCCACATATAGGACCCTTTCTTCCTTATTTTTGAAGAGATAAACTCCTGGTTCTGACGGAAGATGTAGGCCTGAAACATCAACCGGCATGTAATAATCGAGAAGGTGAAGGGAAATTAACCCACGCCTCATCTCACACTTTGTGCTGACTGACTCCGAAGCAAGATTGGTGCGGCTTCTTGCCACCTTTCCTGAAAATTTAGAGAAGGCTTGGGATGTACCAAGAGATTTGTCACTTCCCGGTTTAGCAGAACGATTGGGGGTTGTTCGTTCTGCTCTAAATCCACATATTACATCGCTTGAAAATAATGGTTTAGTTTCAACACGACAAACCCATGTTATTGGTGGCGGGCATAGAAAAAGAACTGTTGTTCATCTGACTGAAAAGGGCCGTAATGTGGCCAAAGAATTAGAGCCTGAATTAATTATTGATTCGCGTGGAAAAATGTATGGTAGTATCCCTAATCTTAATCATTTATATGGAAGGGATGAATTAATTGATTCATTATTAATTGATATTGAAAAAGAAAAATGTGTCCAACTTGTTGGTCTTCCCGGCATTGGAAAGACATCCCTACTAAGGGCATTAGCAGAAGAAAAATTGGCTCAACATTGGGATGTACGTTGGTCTACAATGCACCCCCATCATGATGTCGGTAAATTAGCAACTGAATTACTCGACAATTATAACGCCCCAAAAAATCCTGCTGCAATTTGTAATGCACTATTGGAAGTTAGTAAAAACACCCTATATGTTCTCGATGAATTACAAGCAGTGCATGAAAGACATCTAGATGAAATTTCATCATTGATTGAGTTATTGGCTGAAAGCGATGAAGTAAAAATTGTAATTAGTAGCCGGGCACCATCTCCTGTGAAAATAGGAAAAATGATTATGATTAAAGAAATCAGTTCCGTTGATGCTCAAAAATTGTTACCCGATGATCTTGATAAAGAGGTTTCAAAACAAGTAGTCAACGCGTTAGGGGGACATCCTTTGGCACTAAAATTATGGCAACCAGGTCATACTTTACCTGAAGCTGATGACAGAATTCAAGAATTTATTCGCACCGATGTTGTTGAAAAATTAGAGAAAAAAGTTTTGGCTACATTGGATGAATTAGCAGCTGCTCCGTTACCACTATTGGCTGATCAATTATCTCATGATGATGGAGTTGGGCATCTAGATGAAACTGCTTTACTACGCTGGATGGTAGAAGAAATTGAACTACAGCACTTAGTCAGAAATGTCCGTAGAACAATGTGGAGTGAAAATGAAGCAAAGGAAATTCATTCCAATGCCGCAAAACACTGGGCTAAAAGAATTGAGCCGGCAGCAAGAATTCACGAAGCTCATCACCGAGTTCAGGCATCTACAAAGGATGATGCGGAAGATGTTGAAAATAATCTTGAAAAATATATTGAAGATATGCTATCCATAGATTCTGCTGCTGCTGCTGCTATTATTCAAGATGCAATTAGCATATTACCAGAAGCTAAACGACTCAAATTATTATCTGCTAAAGTTGCTATTGAAAGAGGAGAAGGGAAAATCGCTGAAAAAGTCCTAAATAANTGTGATAAAGATCTCAGAAAAGATATTGATTGGAGATTACTCAATGCTCGTGTAATGAGAATTAATGGTGATTTTGATATGGCAAATCNGGAAGAAATTGCCGTTCTAAAAGATGCTGAACCGGCNAGAGCAACAAAAATNCAACTCAATCGATTAATACTCAGTATTGAAGANAGGCTTCCNCAACCACTAAATGANAAAATTAGNAAACACGCTGTGAAAGCATTGAATGAAATTGATTTGTCCTCATTNGATTCAGATAACAAAAAATCTGCTTTAGTTACAATTGCTGCAATCAAACATTCTCTAGCATTGGCAACAAATGATGCTGATGCTGCTGCAAAAATTCGGGCTGAGTTGGCATCTACTTCAAGTCACGATGACCCTATCATCGATGAAATGTCTGCGCGGGCCGCGCTAATTATTGGAGGAAATCCTAGCCGAATTAAAGGTTTAATCAATAGGACTGTAAATCCACTAAGGAAATGTGCCCTCGGTTTATTGTTAGTTAAACACGCACATGACAATAATAATTCTGATATTGCTGAGATACTAAATAATGTAGAACACCCTACTGATTTAGGAACAACAACTGCTAGAAGATTGTCTGCTTTACACTGGTATTGGCGTGGGGTAATAGATAAGAGGCAGCAAATCAAATGTTGGCAAGAAGCATTGCATAGGTACAGTATGGCTGAATGTGCTAATGCTTACATTCAATTACAACATAAATTACATGATGTGATGAGACTGGGCTAAAAATCGTCATCGAAATCCAAACCAGCCATCCAATCTAATTCACCACCACCAGAAGGCGTTGAATCAAGACCCAGTAAATCTCTCTCAACTGCGTATGTATTTATTGAAACCGCTCGCTTTTGAATCTGTTGAATTTCCTGTTTCTCTTTCTTTCTCTTCTTTCTACGTGAACGCATATAGAATAGAAGGAAAATTATGACAAGTAGCCCAATGATGTAAGGCATCAACTCTTGCAGTATAAAGGCATAACCAATAGTAAATTGAAGGCTTACCTCATCAACTTGATCATCACAATCATCAGGATTTTCTTCACTACAATGCGGGACCCGGTAAATTATTTTCTTACGGTCGCCATCAATCATGTATTGCTCAGCTCTACCTAATGATGATGATATTTCCACTTCCAATCCGGGTGGCAAAGATAATTCAAAAACAATTGAAGGCCTGACATCTAAATCTTGATCGTTATTCAAATCACCATCATTATTGGTATCATGGTTTTCATCAATATCTTCTACAATTATGACTGGTTCAACCTCTACAACGTAAGGTTCTGGTGGTAAAGTAACTACCCCACCTGAATCGCTAGAACCTCTAATATCGAATGCAGATAATAGGGCATTGAAAAATGATGGGATGACTCCATGACCTTTTGTTGTGTCAATATTAACACTCCCAGAATCATAACCGGCAGAAATTACGGTTTTATCTAGGGCCAAAGTAAATCTTAGAGGTTCGTCATCATCAATAATTCCATCATAAGGCCTTTCCATATAATCAACATAGGCTGAAAAGTGTAATCCAGATGGATCTACTGAAAACTCATCTTCGGATTGTTTTAAATTAGATAATTCTTCATTTAGCGAGGCTGAAAGGGAATTAGCAAAACGCTCAAGCCCTGGATTTGACAACTCCAAATAATGTGTATTTTCTCCTAATTCAATTGGAATGGTTTCTCCAAACAAGCCATTTAAACCACCTTCCTGTTCATCACCATAAGCAATCACATGCCTTATCAAATCAGAAGGAATCGCCTCAATTGTCAAACCATAATCCTCGGTCAACAAATCTGGAAATGCTAATCTATAAACTTCTATGGAAATCTTGCCCTCAACCTCTAATTCAATTTCTTGACTCCACTCATGTATCTCAAAAGAGGGGAAATCTAGTTGAGCGTTGATGTTAATACAAGTCTTTTCAGAACTAGAACAGATCAAATTGGCGGAAGCATCACTACATGCACCCCCACCATCACAAATTGGGTCATTCCAACGTTGATAATACGGGTTAGGTCCAGTAATTGCAATTGTTTGCTCATTTGATTGCTGGGAAGAGGCATGAATTGTTATTCTATCATGATTCCCCAAATCTGATTCTATCCAATCAGGTAACAAAATAGTCATTTCTATTTCTGTTGGTGGCAACCAATCAGGTAAACTATCTGTAATGAAATCTGTATCAAATTCGTATTCATAAGATAAGATTGAAAGAAGAGCTGAAACATCCTGTTCTGTTATTTCAGTGATGTTTTCAAACCCCGGCTGATCACGAAGCCGGTCTGTAACAAATTCAAGTGGGGATGCTGGAAATGGTTCACTAGAAGAAATTAGGGTTACTGGAAAAGTTGCATTCATGGCATTAGCACCGGTTAAACAATGTGTTACTACAACAAGTTCTGAACAGGTTTGAGTTGGAGTATGAGAAAAATTTAGGCCACCTGATAAATCTGGTTCTTTCCATGTTAAATCATTCAAAATAATTTCAGTATCTGTGACATCTAATATGGCTGTTTCAACATCTTCAAGAGGAAGCATATGCGAAAAATCATCGATATTCAGCAAACCATATTCATGAGCCATTCTAATTCCATCACTAGTTATCCAAGGAATTTCTATCCCATTTCCTAATGAAAAACCCCAATCTTCTAGTACAGATTGAGGAAAATAATGGATGTCAATTTCAGCACTAACAACACTATTTTCCCCATCCCTCAAATCTGCCAACATATTTATTGTCAAGCCTTGATCATTAGCAGTATCTAACATTACCGAATTTGTTGTTGTATTTCTGTAAATGCTAGTGATTGAAACATCTGAATAATTAATGCCTCCAGACTGTTCATTATATCCATCTGTCACCCATCTGGCAGTATTGAATTGGAAAGAACCTTGTTGATGCGGTACTAAAACTCCGTTACCACTAATTTCTGAAAAGGTGACGTAATTTGGCGGAATTAATTCAAAAGTTGAATAATGTCCAGGACTTGAAACTAAGGTGAAATCTGTGCTAACAGATGCACCCATTGTAAGTAACCCTTGGAAAGCTCTTTCGAGATTTATCGGGTTTTCTGAGATATTAAATAAGCCTTCACCAATCTCAATCTCTGCTACGGATTGTAAACAAAGAGGCGGTTGAAATGCATTATTATCAAGACCTAACACTTCATCAATGGAATCTGCATTCATGTCATCAGAACACTGAATATTTTGGCCACCAATATTAACTTCATCAACTATGGAACTTTGTACATCTGCTGTACCATTGTAAGCATTATTTACNAATTCTTCAACTGCTGAAGAAAATTCATTAAGAATCATTTGACGAACTTGAATGCCCTGNGGAGTAGTATAGCCTAGATAATTACGAATATAATCAACTGGNGCGCCACTGTTGTTAGAATCAAAACCTGCNCCTAAATCCATGTCTTCAAGACCTATTGCTGAACGATTAAATTCATGCATTTCCCATTCTAGAGTTAAAGTTATTTTACTAGTATTATGCATTTCAAACTCATATTTCGAATTAACCCAATCTGTAGCTGATGTCAAATCATGTGCGAAATTGTAATCATCACATATCCCAGTCCCATTGTTCCAAGTTGAACAAAAATTGTTAGTTACATCAGGAGTTCCCGGTGGTGGATCTGCTAAGGCTGGTAATGAAATTAATAATGGGACCATCAACAATGCAAACAAAACCTGGCCTCGGGAATTGGCAGTTTTGTTCATCAAATACCCCTGCATTACATAGTGTTACTCTCTGTTCATTTAATTTGGTTCCCCTACTACGACTTACTAGGGGGAAGGGGCGATGTCTGAAAACAACTTTCCAAAAACACCGAAAGAACGCATGAAAGAGAATCTTGCCAACTACATAAATAATCTAAATGGAGATTTAAATATTCTAAATTCACTACCAAATAAATGGGAAAAACATGGTGATTTAATTCTTCTACCTCAGGGCTCTTTTGACGATTGGAATCAATATGCTAGTACTGAACTTTGGACCTTGGTTGCACACTCCTTAGGTGGGCTAAGATTGGCTCTAAAAGGTGAAGTTACTGGTCCTGAAAGAAGGCCAAATCATGAACTATTACTTGGAAATTCTAGTTGGGTAACTCATCGTGAACATGGGATTAATTATTCATTTGATATTTGTAAATCTATGTTTTCTGCGGGTAATTTACCAGAGAGAGGGAGAATGGGAGATTTAGATTGTAGTGGCGAAACGATACTTGATCTCTATGCAGGAATAGGATACTATACTCTTCCTTTGCTGGTACGAGCTGGCGCTACGCACGTACACGCATGCGAATGGTCAGAAGATGCAGTTCAGGCATTGAATCATAACCTTGAATCAAACAATGTATCTGAACGCTGTACAATTCATCTAGGCGACAACAGACTTACAGTAATTGACGGAGGTTCTGCTGCAGATGTACTTCATTCATGTGAACGAGTAATTCTTGGGTTGCTACCTTCATCAGAGAAGGGGGTACCTCTTGCCTTATCATCCCTCAAACCAGAAGGCGGTTGGTTACACCTTCACGGGAATGCACCTGGTGGCGAAGAAGAAAAATGGGCTGATTCTGTAATTGAACTAATTTCAAAAATTGATGAAAGGACTGTTACTCTAGTTAATCTAGTGAAAGTGAAATGGTATTCCCCCCACGTTAGGCATTGTGTCCTAGATATCAAAATTGGATGATTACTGGGTATTATTGTTATGTGTGTAAAATGTATACATTTCACCCAATTCTTCAGAGTCTGTTCTTTCACCCAAAGTGAAATCAACAACTACTCCAGTTTCATTAACAACAAAAGCCATAGGGATTCCATCAACTTCCAAAGACTCCGCTAATTCAGGAGCATTCATGAATGGCCTTGAAATATTACGCCCTATATGTTCTTCAGATGATTCCTGCCAGTCGGTCATATTTGTATAATCATCTCTGAATTCTTTGTTAAATATGAGTAAATTACCTTCTGGGATTGCTTGATCATAGGAATCTAATGTCGCTTCACAATGATGACACCAAGGCGCAGAGAAGTAAGCAACCCAAACAATTCCACTCATAGAAGATAAGTTCCATGATTGATTATATTGGTCAACTGTAGCAAATGAAGGGAAATTCATTCCAACCCAATCACCCTCAGACTCAATATGTGTCCCACATTCTAATTCATGACAACTATCATTCCATTCACATGGAATTCGAATACATCCTGAAAGCGATGTAGAGAGTATAGTCATCAATGCAAAAAGTGATACTGCCTTCTTATTCATGAATACCCCATACACCACCACCTAAAATAACGAATGGTTCATTGATTTGAATTAAAATCATGATTTTACTTATTTTTATCTAAGCGTCATCCTCTTGACAGTGTTGGTGTTGGGGGTATGTATGAGCGAGCCGCTGGTGGCTGAATTAGTTGCGGAAGAATGCAACCATTCAGACAATGTTGCTCGTGAAAAAACACAACTAAATATAGCCATGGGAGCAACTGCAATCGTAATTGTTTTGTTCATGATTCTTGCAACTTTTTGGGGGGCTGCCTCAAACAATGGTGGAGGGTATGGGCCAAATGGACAATGGGAATGGTGGGAAGTCCCTCTTGAAAATCGCCATACCATGGGTCTTAACGTGAGTGGTGAAAGATCAGTACTTCCTGAATCTGGACCATACAATTGGACTGGGCCAACAGAATATTTTGTTGAGGTTGATTTGCCCGCATCAGAACAAGATGCTGGGTACCCAGAACCAGCCTTGATGCATGTCGCATTGTGGATGCCAAATGTACCAAATGGAACCAAAGTTCCTGTAATTGCTACTGTCCATCCCTACTATGATTTCGGAGGGGAGGGGCTTCCTGGTGCTGGTGACGATTCAAACCCTAATACAGTACCAGATGGTGGTGTTGGTGCATGGGTACTAGACCAATTCGTACCACACGGTTACGCTTTAGCACAAGTCTCAACTTTCGGAACAGGAAAATCAACTCACTGTCAAGATGTCAAAGGGCTAGGAGAGCAAATTGGAATTCAAGCAGCAGTACATTGGCTTGGAGAACAAGAATGGAGTAACGGTAATGTTGGATTAATGGGTAAATCCTATGCAGGCACTACAAATTGGGAAGCTGCTCAAAATCCATCAGAACATCTCAAAACGATTGTTCCAATTTCAGGTTCAATAGGAGTTCAACAAATGTTCTATCGCAACGGAAGTAGTGAGGCTCGCGCGATGCTTTACGATGTCCTATACGAAGGCGCAACTACAGATGCAACCGAAGATGATATGCGGATGTGTAGTGATGATATTATTGGTCCTGTTTCACCTTTTACTACTTGGGCTGGTGCAGGATTAGGTGGAGATGAATGGAATGATTATTGGGATGAGCGTTATCACCTACAAGATGTTCTAGACAATTATCAGGGTAGTGTTTA
>PBXQ01000014.1 GCA_002727675.1 Thermoplasmata archaeon
CTAAACGACGGGCGCGAGTATGGTCTTCACATAGGCGTTCCACATGATTTTCTATTGCATACAAACCACATGCTGCAATAACACCAGCCTGCCGCATCCCACCCCCAAACATCTTTCGCCACCTATGTGCTTCTGTGATGAAATCTTTTGACCCTACTAAGACACTCCCAACAGGAGCACCCAAACCTTTTGACAAACATATCGATATTGAATCATAGTCTCTTACCATTCTTGCAGGATCTACACCCGTAGCAATTACAGCATTGAATAATCTTGCACCGTCCATGTGTACAGCACAATCGTTCTCATGAGCTATTTTAGCAATAGCATCTAACTTTTCTTGAGGGTAACAAGTCCCACCGCCACGATTGGACGTGTTTTCTACACAAACCAATGAACCATTTGGATAATGGCCAAGGCTGCCCTTTTCCTTACGGATTCCTTTAGCAACATCTTCTGGCTCCATTATTCCCAAGGTACTAGGAACTAAAGCTACCGAACAACCCGAAAGCGTAGCATAACCCCCACCCTCGTAAACATAAATATGGCTATTTATTTCAGTAATTATCTCATCACCTGGATTAGTATGCGCACGAATAGCGACTGCATTAGACATCGTGCCACTTGATACAAACAATCCTGCTTCTTTACCTAACATCTTTGCTAGACGATTCTGTAATTCAATTACAGTAGGATCATCGCCAAGAACGTCATCGCCAACAATTGCGTCCTTCATCACAGCACGCATGGCTTCTGTTGGCTGGGTAACTGTATCTGAACGCATGTCAATTCTGTCAGACGGGTACTCACGCATTGAACGTGGGAGAACGGCTTTATTCATAGTGAATGCGATTGCGTCATTCTTCAGAATCAGCAGTACTTTTCGGTATTAAACCAAAGAAACTAAGCATCACAGGCAATAAAATAATACTAGAAATCAAAGCCAATAGTATAGCAACAACAAACACCTGCCCAAACAACCTTAGAGGAAGAAGAGAAGATAAATTGAGGACTGCAAAACCACCTGCTGTAGTAAACGCTGCCGACATCATTGCTCTTCCAGTTGTTGCATTTGTTGTAGAAACCCAATTTACTACCCCCGCTGAAGGGTTAGCCTCAATCTCTTCATCCACCCTAGTAACAAAATGAACTGCGTAATCCACACCCAAACCCAGAGTCAAAGCCCCAATTGTTACTGTCTGAGAATTAAGTTGATATCCTAACCAACCCATTATTCCATAAACCCAAATAACAACCATAACTAAAGGAAACCACATTACAACACCCTTGAGAACTCCTTTACTAAGAGACGCTTCGCGTGACACATTTATTGCAAGAAGCATAAACAAAATTATTCCTGCAACAATCAATGTTGAAGCTACTGCTGATTTTGCAACATCTTCACTAACTTGTGCTAAAACTAAACCACGACCTGATACTCTATATTCGCCATTCTCATTAAGAGATGCATCTAAATCAGTAACAAAATCTACTGTTTTTTGCCAGTCAAGAGTGGGTGCTTGAAAACTAATTACTGTTTGATTATTATCTTCTCTCAAATACCTGAATGTCAAATCTTGGTTCTTATCCACCCATGTGGTCAAACCGAACCAATTTGGATTTGAACTGTTAAGGGATTCCATAATCCCCCGTAATTCAGAATCACGAGTAGATTGTAACTCTAAAATTTCCCAAATCCCTGTCTGCTCTGATATACTAGAGTCATTCTCTAGAACAGACATTGCATTAAGATATGATTCTCTACCATCATCTGAAAATACTTCGCCATCTATAACAACATAAAGTGGAGGTTGATTTTGCCCAGCAAAATCATCACTTAAAACCAAGAAATCAGCCACTACTGGGATTTCTTCATTCAATTGATCACGATAATCAAAACCAATTTCTAATTGATTAATCCCTGCTGCAACAGGTAATGAAATTAGAATTGCTGCAATTATTACGGTGATGGGATTGAGAGTTTGCTCGCCCGTCCAAATTGAAAATCTACTTTCTTTGACTTGTACAGATTTTGCCAAAGGAATTTTTTGTGGTGGAAGTAATGTAAGTAATGCTGGTAATATAGAAATTGAAAGTAAATATATGAAAAATAAACCAACAGCAATTACAGTACCAAATACAACTAAGAAATTTTGAGAAGATAATCTAAAACTTAGGAATCCAACCATATCGGTAATAATTGCAACGCCAAGTGCTGCAGATGTAAGGATTGTACCTGTTTTAATTGCTCTTGCCCTTACATCTGAAGAAAATTCTGCCATGGATTCTTTTTCTTTTGATGAATCACTTTTTATCAATTCTTCACGATAACGTAAAACAACGTGTAAACCATAATCAACTCCTATGGCTAAAAGTAAGATAGGGATGCTGTTCATTGCAGCATTGAATTCTAATTTTAGTATACCTGAAACCCCATATGTTGCTGCAATTGCTAATAATGTCAATAAAATCACAATTCCGGTATCTCTGACACTACGAAATTGGCGCCACAAAATAATCCCTAGAACTAAAATTGATGCGCTGGTTAGCATCCCAATTTCTGCCCCTACATTCCCTGTTTGCTCTGCCTCAAATCTAGAAAAACTGAACACAGTAATAGTTGAACTATATGAATTCTGAAGATCGTCTTCTAAATCAAGGGTCATTTCACTAACCAATGGTAATTCATCACCCTCTAATTCCACATCATCTGCTGATGGGTTGCCAATTGCTAATGTAACCAATGCAGTATCTGCTTTAACCCAAGGACTATCACGAGAGTCTGCAGGGAACATACTCATCATTGTACTTCTAAAGTCTACATCTTGCAATGCATCTAATGGTGCTAATGCAGTCATAGCGCCACCAATTAATGGTGCAATTGTGAAATATTGTTCGGGAGTTCTATTAATGTTCAAATCGGCTACTAAATCAATTAAACCATCAATATTTTCTGAATTATTTAGTCCCTGGTCCATCCTTGATTGCCAATCATCAGAGTTTGTAGGATTCCATTCATCTAAAGTAGAAGCATTAGGGAAATCTGTAGAAGGAATTGATGATAAAGCCACCATTGCATTTGATACAGCAACGCTGAGGTTTTCATCTTCAGCCTCTATAACAACGGTTAGAGCATTTTCAATACCTGAGGACCAATCGTCTGAAAAGGGGTCTTGTATTTGTTGCCAAAATATGGCTGAACTAGCGGGTCCAGCATTAGGATTACCTCCAAATAACTCATAATGATATTGTGACATTTGTGGATCATCAAGCATATCTGCTTCGATACCTGCAAGCATCCTCCATGTTTCTTCATCTTGTAGATCACCGGACTCAAATCTTACAATCGTCCGAATTAAATCAACATCTACAGTATAAGTATCTTCAACTTCATACAATAAATCAGTAGTATCATTGGTTGGATAAAATGCATCTTCTGAATTATCAAAAATAATAAAACGAGCAAAAGAAGATAAAGCAATGATTCCTATAATTGAAAATGCAATTACTGTTTTTGGTTTATCAACAGATAATTTGCTTAATTTATCGAATGGGTTCTTCATTTTTTCACCTATTTCTAATATCTAACCATTGAATTTCAAACCAGTAAATCACTCAACGCCTCTCCCAAAGTAGAATGGTTGAAAATATAACCGGATTCTTGTAATCTTTTCGGCAATACTTTTTGCCCTTCAATCATTAACGATATTGCTCGTGAACCGAATAAAATACGCAACATAAATCCCGGTAAAGGAAGAATACTTGGGCGCTTTAATGTGCGGCCTAAAGTTTTAGTAAATTCATAATTTGTAACTGGTTCTGGTGCCGTCAAATTGTATGCACCATTGCACTTTTTATTATTCATTAAATGAGTAATCGCCCCAACTTCATCATCAAGGGATATCCATGACATCCATTGTTTACCACTACCCATCTTCCCACCAATACCTAATTTGAATGGAGGCAACATTTTTGCTAAAACACCCCCGCTAGATGATAGAACAATACCAGAANGTAAGTAAATNGTACGAACTCCTGAATCTTGAACTGCCTCNGCAGANCTTTNCCATTCTAAACATACCTCAGAAAGAAANCCTTCCCCTTTTTTACTTTCTTCAGTTAATTCTTCTTCGCCCCTACTACCATACCAACCAATTGCATTGGCAAGAATAAATACTTCTGGTTTAGANTCTAAAATAGCAATTTTTTCTGATAATAATTTAGAACTAACTACCCGAGAAGTAAGTATTTTTTCTTTACGTGACTTACTCCATCGTTTGTCACCAATACCTTCGCCGCCAAGATGAATAATAACATCAAATCCTTCTAGCGCATTACCTTCCAATAGTCCTGATTCTGGATCCCAATGAATCTCATTTGCTGCTTTAACTGGTCTTCGAACTAATCTACAAACTTCATGCCCATCACTTTGCAATGAAGAAACTAAAGCTGTACCAATCAATCCCGAGGAACCAGCAACAAGAATTTTTTTTGTCGCCAAATACCCACCATCCACAACTTATTGGTTCGTCGCTATTGAACTATATCATGAATGTATGTAATTATATTATTGTCAATTGTGATTATTATTAGTTCTTGATACATCTACAATTGCATCATAATATCGACCATGCCTTCACCTGCCGGTATTTTTTCTAGTTGGAAATTACCTGGATAACTTAATTCATTACGGCCATTCCTTCTCTTCCATGCAAGCATATTTGTTGATTTTTCAAAAGAATTGGGCGTTTCTTCATCTTCAGTGTATTGATGTATATTGATTATTTTACAATAATATTCACGGTCATCCTTATTTTTGTCAGCACCGGTTAGATATGAAAACCACTTGGGCAGTCTAATTTTCATACCTTTGATTCCTTCTTCGTCATACCTTACATAATGACATCGCATAGGAATTTTTAGATCTTCTAATCCACCTTCTGTAATTATACTACATAAGTTAAATTTACATTGTAAATTATCCCCTAACCCGGCCTTAATGAGATATTCACTCCAAGCTTTACTTAGATGAATACGTAAGTAGTTGCCTTTATTTATTGACACGGTACATAACATCGTATGAGGATTAGAAATCATTGTATCTGGGTTTCTATTACAAATAGCCTCTTGTAATTCTTTTGTGTGGGTTGATGAAATCATACTATTTTGTTTATCGACAATAATTTCCGGGGCATTTTTTGTCCACCGTTCCCTATCACTTGCTTCCCTAGAAGTAATATACTCCGTCCAATAATTGTTAATTTTAATATTCGCAGCATCACCTAAATCCAAACAAATTGCTGCACAAAATGACTTGCTCTTCTCCCTTGAATTGGATGGAAAGTGATATTTTTCTATAATTTCTCTCCAATGTTTCCTTAGGTGAATTATTACTGTAGAGCCCCTTCTGCGAAGTTTTCCATCAATTGTTGTCCCGCGTATTTCGCTTGTTAAATGGGCCATCCATTTCTCTGATTTAGTAATTAATTCGTGCTGTATAATTATTCCTTTGTGGTGTAATTCCTCTCTTAATTTGGTTACTTCTTCACGTAATCTGTATACTTCTTCATGTACGTCGGCCATTGGTGTTTGCCAGTTTTTCCCCATAGAATATCGCGAAAAAGGGCTGAAACTACTACTCGTCAAAGATAATCACCAACAACCGCGAAAAGCAAATGCCAAATAACGTTTTCGTAAATCTTGTTACAAAACCGTATATATCAAAACATTAGTGTTATTTTTTGTTTTTTTTATAAAATAGTATTTTCTAGGTCAAAAATTAAAAAAAATAAAGATTTCAAAACGTAACTATATATGCAAAAGGCAACTAGCAACTGGCATGGTGAAAAATGAAGCCAAAAAGAGAGGTGAGTGTATACCACCCCCTAGCGCAAGTCATAAGACGAGCGTTAAAATTAGAGAGAGTGAAACGAGAAAGAAGTCTACTGACAAACTCGTTGGTCCATTCCGATTAGAAAAGGAGGGATCAATTTGAAGGTTCCTTTGTTTAATGGTGAAGTTGAAATTTGCCATAAAACTTGGAGTGAGTTAGAAGACACCGGGAAAGGAAATGTAAGATTTTGTAATGATTGTTCTGAAATGGTATTCTTAGTTTGCAATGACAAGGAATTAACCTCAGCTATAAAATCAGGTGTTTGTGTTGCAGGTC
>PBXQ01000015.1 GCA_002727675.1 Thermoplasmata archaeon
GTCATCAAAATTTGTCCCCCAACAATAATCGCCATCAGCGCAACCAGTCGGTGGTAATACCATCCCCATCATATTATTCCCTGGCATTTTTCTTTCCCAATTACCCATATCAACNGGNAAACCAGGNGTTAATCCTTGTTCACCTGTTTCAAAATCTGCATTGAAACCCTCGCTAGAAAGTGCCAAATAATCNTCTTCTACNGAAAAAGAACAACCNGCNAAAGTTGACGTATGACAATTAGAATCGCTATAAGTAGTTAAACCACTGTTATGACTTGGGTCCCAAACACTGCCGCTATTTGCTGGCATGATAGATTGGTCATAAGTGATGTATTGGTCATGGTATGCATGACCATTAGATACATTCAAACTAGCTGATGTTATTGTCTCCCCTTCCGGNAGAGTAATTGANCCTGCTAAACTNTCTTGATAATTGCCTGGNTCCCTNAACTCAACCGTAACCTCATTCGTACCATCAGTAAAAATNGTAACTGATGCNGCAGATGCAATTGGNNACAACAACATTAGCCCAATTAAAAGGAAACTTGTAACCGTTTTATTTCTATATTTCATGTCCATCACTCATGAACCGCTATGCGGTTCAGCATACCGAGCACTAGAACACATTTAATCTCGTTGGGAGTTTGTACTATTTTCTAACTCTGAAAATGAAACTTTGCTACGGGCTGAAAAACATGAAAATGCTAACTTTTCTAACCCTCCAAGCAGTTCTTCATTACTCAATAATCTCTCAATATTTGCCACTGTTGTTGGGTGCTTCGGACCAAGTGCATCACATAGTTCAGGACCTTTGCTAATCTCAAAGGTCCCTAAGTCCCTTGCTTCATCAATAATCTCCTGTTTATCCANCCCCAAAAGAGGCCTCAATACTGGTTTAGAAGATGCCTGTTCCACGGCACCCAAATTACCCAATGTTTGACTAGATACTTGACCTAAATTTTCACCAGTCAACAAATGAGTAGCCCCCACTTCTTCGGCAAACAAACAACCTAAGAAATTGAATAACCTCTTCATGTGTACAAAATAATCTCTATGCAACCCAGGACCAGTAAATTTAGCAAGTGTTTCCCCCACTGGAAAGANCATTAATTCATTGATAATATTATCATGACTTTCACCCAATGGACCATTAGAATCAGCAAGATGAATTAATGAAAACATCGCCTTTTCTTCCGCTTCTGGGCCAGTGATTGGTTCTTGACTACAATGCATTGAGTATATCTCCCAACCAGCATTTGCCATTCTTGCGACCGCTACGGGAGAATCAATNCCTCCCGAAACAAGAGCTACTGCTCTACCCTTCACAGTTTTGGCCATGGGGTGCCGAACTGGTCCAATACATTGACACTTCTATCGAAAACACATCAATTGTAATTATTTAGGACAAGACTTGATGAGGGGGGAGTCACGGGTTGATAGTGAAAGACATGACATCAGGACCTTATTCTACGGAACCAGTNACACTTATTCAAGAAGTATTTCCAGGAGATACNAATGCCTATAATACCCTATTTGGAGGNAAATTATTGTCAATAATGGATACTGCAGCAGGAATTGTTTCAAGCAAGTTTGCNCATAGGCAATTTGTGACCGTCAGTATTGATTCACTNAAATTCAAGAAACCTGCTTACCAAGGAGATTTGATTGAAATTACNGCAAAAGTTGTATTTACATCAACACATACCGCAGGATGTCATGTTAATGCTAGAAGATTAGATCGTAGTAAATGGGAATATGAGGATATTTGTTCTGGATTTTTCTTTATGGTAGCAATTGACAGCCAAATGAGGCCAATTCCAATACCTCAATTCACACCAAATAATGATGATGAAAAAGCACTTTGGGGAGCAGCAGAACGGGCACGTGATGTAATGAAGAAAGAGAATTAAGCCGGCGGGTTCAATTCTAATGGGCGCAGCCGCAGAGACATGCCTGTATTGAATGTCGCATTTGTTGGCACTCAAGAATTTGCTAAAAGTATAGCTAAATTAAATGATACAAGAGATATTGAAAGTTATGTATACAAACATGTAGAAAACAATCACACAAAAATAATTTCATTACTGAGACCTTTACGCCACCCCGAAAGATTACGCCCCTTATTATCAGTACTAAATGTGGCTAGATGCGGAATAGTTGAAGTTAGAAAAATAGATTCAACGATAGGCGAAATTCTCGTTGCTTTCGGATGTGCAGGAATTGAGCATGGCCATATCATCATACATCCAGAAGAAGGTGAATGGGTAGACCNTGAACAAATTAGCATTATTCAAAAACAAGCCGGATTGACAAATTGGATATTACACAAAAATCCTCCAGACGAACATGAAATGAGAAACCTTCTATTCCAACAATTAGAACAGTTAGAAGATCATACTAGTTCTCCTTTAGTTATTCCAGTAGACCAATACTTCAACGTCAAAGGTGTTGGACTTGTAGGTATTGGCTACGTTCAATCAGGAGTAGTCAATAAACACGACAAATTGCTAGCCCTACCTACAACAGAAATTGGAACTGCTCGCTCACTCCAAGTAATGGATGATGATATTGACATAGCAATCGCAGGAGATAGAGTAGGAGTAGCAATGAGAGATTTACGTCAAGAAGCACTTGAAAGAGGGAGTATACTAGTCAAACCTAATCAAGAAGGCGAGTATGAAAATACTATGACAAGACATGAAAAGAGTAAATTTGAACTAATTCCTGCACCTTTTCAAAAAAAGATTATTCAAGAAGGAGACGTAATTCATGCTGCTGTTGACCTCCAATTTATTGTAGGGAGAGTCGAATCAATTCAAGACAATGAATTAGTTGTTTCATGGGATCAACCTCTATTTTTACGTAGTGAAAAACAACCACGCGTATTAATCAACCAACTAGATTTGAACATGCGAGTTCTTGGACATAGTAATAACCTCAAAATAATTTAAATCGCGAAAGAAAAAAATTTCTAAGAGTCTAGTAAACAGAATCCCAAACCGCTAATACTGAACTCATCAAAAGAACGGCTTCTAAGACCAATATTCTAGGGTAATATGTATAAGCAGACGGCTCACCTGCTAGTCTGGGATGCACACTAGGGTTAAGCCCTAAACGATGAATATAGTATATGGGGGAAAGTAATGGATAACGAAAGAATCGCGCCATTGAAGATGGCTGGAGTCGAAGGACATATTACTGCTGTTTTGACAGATGGAAATCTCCTTTTAGAGAGAAATGATGGAAAAGGAATGAGGTTTGATCTTGATTCAATCACGCGCATTAGACACCATCATGTAGCAATAACGCCCCCCCTACTAACCCTATTTGGAGTATTAGCCTTACTTGCTAGTATCAGAGTATTTAGTGGATATGTGCAAATTTACTCCTTCATCCTAGGTTCTGTTTCTCTTCTTGTTTGGTTCATGGGCAGAAAACCGGCCCTGTGCGTTGATACAAAACAGGGTGATAGGCATATTTTACACGGGCGCGAGTACCTATTGCACAGAATGTACACAATCCTTGATCGTATGTCCGATGGATGCACACTAAATGATGCCCTATCTGGATTAGAAGAAACCCCTTCACTAGAATTGGCATTAATTGGAGATATTGAAGAAATGCGCCAAGAAGTTGGTTCTGTTGTTGCAGCACAATCAGAAATTGGCGATGTAATAAAGCAGGATCAATCTCTAGAACAGGCACTAGCAGAGTTGCAACAAGGCAAAAATGCTACCATAAATACAGTTGAAGAAATAGAAAATAACGTGGAATCTGCTTACCAACGTGTATGGGGACGACAAGAACCAAATTGGTATAATGAAAGAAGTACTGTAGAAAGTAAATCAGGAATTATGGACCGCTCTAGCAAAGCATTAGCAACACAAAGAGAAACAACAATTGCCACAACAAATTATGATGCTGCCTTCCAAATACCTAATTTTGATAATAATAACTTCTCACCTAATAATATAATTAGAAACGAAAACAACCCACAAATTGGCCGAGCCCAGGCAGCAGCTAAAGAGGCAAGTGAAGCAAGTTTTGATGATGGCGGTATGTTTGGAATCTTTGACCAATTAGATAATTTCTCTTCCGAAGAATTGCCCCCACCAACACAAACTCAAATTGACTCAACACCATTACCCACAACACTTCCAGCTACAATTAATCAAAATTTCAGACCTAGTGAAACTCATACATCTTCTTACTCAATGATTACTGCTGCTGCTGGACCAAATCTCCCAGAACCCACAAATGTGGCGCTTAGAACTGATTTAAACATAAATCCCGGATTAGTTGCTTCAGCAACCGTTACAAAAGAAGTTGAAGAGGTGCCGTTACCTCAAACACTCACTAGAGAATTCAACAAAGTCAACAAAACTACGCCATTATCTGGATACCCTGCATTAACTAGAATGCACAAACAATATGCTAAAGAATCAAGATTGAAAGTTAAGCCCACTTATCGCCGCCGAAGAGGATTAAAGATAATTCGTGAATGGGTAAAACCCGGAATTAGTAGAATACAAGAGAAACGTCAAGAAATTGGCCGCAAAATCATTGGAGTTGGAGATGGTTACAGGGACGTGTATGGCGATGCAGATGGTAATAACAATGATTCGTACAAAGAAGAAAAATTCCAAACCAATCAAATCATTCGTCTAAGAGCAGATCAAGATTCGCAATCTGATATTCAATCTCGCCTCGAATTATTAACTAAAAATGGAGGTGGAGCAATCGCTGAAGATTTGGCCAATAGAACCTTGAGAGGTATTTCAAATGGATTTGAATCTAGCCCGACTTTATTATCCAACAAAGTATCTAAAAAATTGGAAACACCAAATAACTTCAGTGGAATGGTATCTAGTACAGAACCACTACCTAGATTTGCTGGGATGAAAAGACTAGGCTGAATATTCAGATTAACTCTGGATGGTCTTCAATATACGTTATAGTGATGTTTTTGGAAAGATAGTCATTTTCATCAAGTATTTTCTGATGGAGAGGGATTACAGTTTCAACGCCAACTAAGACGGTCTCTGCTAATGCTGTCTTCATGCCTGCAATTGCTTCATCCCTAGACCTCCCCCAAACAATTATCTTTGCAAGTAGTGAATCAAAACAACCTGGCATTTCGTAACCAACGTGTGCNTGTGTATCAACACGAACACCAAATCCTGTAGGAAAATGACAATCCCAAAGTCNGCCAGGAGATGGCACAAACTTAACTGGATCTTCTGCATTAATTCTGCATTGNATTGCATGTCCTGATATTTTGATATCTTCCTGATTTAATGGTAAAGATTCCCCTGCAGCAACCCTAATCCCTAGACTCACTAAATCGTAACCAGTAATCATCTCAGTAACAGTATGCTCTACTTGGACTCTGGGGTTGACTTCCAAGAAATAAAAATCACCATTCACATCCCTTAGGAATTCAAATGTTGCTAGACCCTTGTAGCCCACTGCTTCAGCCCCTGCACAAACACGTGCGCCAATTTCATTCCTCACCTCATCTGACAACCATGGCCCCTCTTCTAACAACTTCTGATGACGCCTTTGGATTGAACAAAACCGCTCACCAAAATGTATCGCCTTTTTTCCATCTGCTAGAACCTGAAATTCAACGTGTTGCGCACCTTCAATATATTTCTCAACAAATACCCTTTCATCACCAAAAGCTGAACGTGCACGTGATTGGCACAAATTGAGGGCAGAGGAAAATTCATCTTCCTCATATACAATTTGCATCCCAATCCCTCCACCTCCTGCCGCTGCTTTGATAATCACAGGATAGCCTATTTCAGCAGCAATTTCGGCAGCCTCATCAGCACTAGAAATTGATTCACTGCTGCCCTTTGCAACAGGTAAGCCAGCATCTTCCATTGCTCTCCTAGCCTCGATTTTATCCCCTAATAATGAAATAACATCTGAAGATGGTCCAATGAAAGTAATACCTTCTTCTTCACAACGGCGAACAAATTGAGAATTCTCTGCTAAAAAACCATAACCAGGGTGTATTGCTTCTGCTCCAATCTCTTTAGCTGCTGCAATTACTTTCTCATAATCAAGATAAGAATCCAAAGGATTGGATGAATAATTAGGTACTGCAATATCTGAAAATCTTACTGGTAATGACAAGCGGTCTTCGCGACCGTGAATTATTGCAACTTCGCACCCTAAACTACGCAAAGCACGAGATATACGAAGGGCAATTTCGCCGCGATTGGCTACTAGCACCCTCTTGAACATGTACTTTCACACTAGGCCACGGTTCAAGATTATGACGATTGAAATAATGGAATTATTCAATAAACGTCCCTAAGATAACGCTTCTCCTCTTTCATCATTCGTTTCTCAACGAAATCTTTTGCATCATCAGAAGAATAACCACCATAATCAGTTACAATCTTGATTAATGTATTATGAACATCTTTTGCCATTCTATTTTTATCACCGCAAACATAGAAATATGCGCCACCATCAATCCAAGACCATATCTCTTCACCATTTTGAGCCATTAAATCCTGAACATAAGTCTTAGGAACATCTGCCATACGAGACCAGGCCAGATCTAATTTTGTTAAGAGGCCATTTTCTACCCACTCATTTAATTCATCTTCATACAGATATTCGTGAGTAGATGTACGTTCACCAAAAAAGAACCAGTTCCTACCTTTTGCTTTATCAAATTCCCTCTGCTCAAGGAAAGCACGGAAAGGAGCAATGCCTGTACCTGGCCCAACCATAATAATATCAGTATCATCATTTTTGGGAAGCACAAAACTACGAGTAGGAGACATAAACATCGGAATCGTTTGTTCACCTAATTCTGCTAAATCAGCCATATAGATAGTACATAATCCACCCCTATCCCTTCCGTGGTGATTATACCTAACAATCCCCACAGTCAATTCAACTTGCCCCGGGTGCACATCTGGAGATGAAGCTATTGAATACAGCCGTGGCTTCAAACGATCCAAATTAGAAACAAACTCTTGCGGAGAAAAAGACAAATTTGGCATGTCAGAAAGAAGGTCAATGTAATCCCTACTCCAAATATAATCTTCCATTACCTCTGAATCATTAACAAGAGATTCCCACAGATTCAATGCAGGGTCGGTTGCTGAACCTACGGGCGTAAAACCTTCTGGAAAATCATCATCTTGACCTGACCAATCCCAATCAAAGGTAGAGTCACCTGTTTGAACATGGCTACGGCTTCTGCCAACCAACCGTACTGCAACTTTGGGTGCTGAACTAGAAAATTTCATTTCCAATCCTTGAATAAATTTCTTACATAGCCTGTGAACCTCATAATGGTTGAGCAATGCTTCTTGAATTGTAGTTTCACCTAGGTGGGTTTCCACCTCTTCATCGCCATTAAAATTTAACAATCCAAGTAAATCAGACACCAACTCAGGTGGATTCTGAGGAATAATACCCAAAGCATCTCCAACCTTATATTTCATACCAGATTTACCAAGGTCAAATGAAATATGCCTTGTTTCTTTAGTTGAGTCTGGGTGAGTAATTATTCTTTTTTCAGTCATCTTACCCAGATACGGATTCTTGCTGCTATATTCTGACATTTTTCCAACTCCGCGTCCCCGCACATCTTCGCGCGTATACCTGCGTCTGAGATTTGACTTATCAAGCGAATGGAACAATGGGCTGAAAGTTGATTGCGAAATTAATGATTAACTAAATGCACAAAGACTTCTTCGCAGAATAAAGTGGTAATGTGGTAGAGGTTAAATTTCTAGGGAGTGGGAACGCTTTTTGCCCTCAAGGAAGACTTCACTCGTTGGTCCTAATTGATAACAAAATACTTGTTGATGTACCCCCTACAATTATTCCACAACTAAAAAGAGAAAATATTTCGCCCGCAGACATCAATACTTTGTTAATTACCCATTGGCATGGAGATCACATTTTTGGATTCCCCTTTTTTATTCTTGAAAGGAAATTCATTTCAGATAGAAATGGAGATTATCATCTAAATGTACATCTTCACAAAGGTGGGAAAGAAAAATTAGAACATATTTGTGAGCTCGCATTCCCTGGAACATTGATAGATGCCCTAAAAGAAAGAGTGACGTTTTGCGAAACACCATTGGGGGATGTCATTAATTGCCCAGACTGGAAATATGAAAGATTTGAAGTTCAACATGTACCTGAAACGGACCCTCACGGATATGAACTGAAACATGTATCAGGTTTGACTTTGCTTCATTGCGGAGACTCTGGCCCATGTAATGAAATTGAGATACGTGCATCTAGGGCTCATGTAGTAATCATTGAATTGGGGGTACCCGATGAAGTACCTACTGAAATGCATTTCAAACCGTCTACACTAAAGAGATTGGCTAATGACAATCCGAATACAATTTTCTTAGCGACCCATTTATACACTAATAATTATGAAGAAATTACCCACTTACCAGATAATGTCATTCAAGTACAAGATGGTGATGTTTTTGATATAAATGATCAACAACAAATAAGAAAAATCAGTTAATTGTTTTTTTCAAAATGTTAAGATATAATTAATATTAATAACAGCATTTGTAGTTATCTATTGTTAGTGGAGTTTTTTGTTTTTATTTCTCGCCGATCATGCGATTAAAATTTGTGAGTTTTGAAATGTTATAAAAATACGAAAAAAAGATTCACCTTGTGTAAAAGTGATTTGTGAGATTATGCATTAGAGTCATCATACTAGTTTTCGCGGCACAGTATTTTGAAGAAGTCAAGAAAATATACCATTGGAGTATAATTAGTGTTATTTTTTGTATTTTTCAATTGGAGATTAATATACTATAATTTTATTTCATGGCGAAGAAAATAAACTTC
>PBXQ01000016.1 GCA_002727675.1 Thermoplasmata archaeon
TCTGAAGAATTACTTTCTTCACGCCCTGAAATTTGATTTTCGTCATAATCTCTATCAGAAATCTGTCTACTTAATGTATCCAAATTATCTTTTTCCACTTTAGATGAATCACGTAATAATTCTTTATCATTTAGATTCCATTCCATGTCTTTGATGTAACGTGGGTTTTCACGATAATCATCATTTTTTTGACATTTTTCGAGTAAATCAGAGTCTGACATACTTTTCAAATTCTTGTTGTCATTGTCCTTCTTTTCATTTGCATCTGCTCCAGATGAATCTTCCATTTCAAGAGATGACATGGAAGCTAATCCGCCAAAAACTAATAGCATAACTAATAGAATACTCAATACTCCATTTAATCTCATTCCACTACCTAGTGCCATGTCAACCAGTCTATCGTAGTGTGGGGGCCCTTCAAATGTTTTCGGTAATGGGTACTATGGAGATTCTGGGTTTTGATTCAGTTGTCCCATTTTTCCCAGTGGCTTGTTTGTTGGTTACGATACCACCAATTTCCTGAGTTAGGTGGATGTTCGAGATATTCATATCCATCTGCTTCCAATTTTCCAGTTTGAGATGGACGTGGTCCTTGTGATTCCGCTGAAACTGATCCCGGCAATGCGAAATTGTGGCTAGATGGAGCCCTTGAAGGCCTGCCTTCTAAACCAGATTTTTGCATTCCGTCTTGGAAAAAGTCTTGTTGAGGTGTATTGCTTCTACCTTTTCTAAACATCAAAAGTCCAACAACGATTATGGAGATGACAATCCCAACTACTACTCCACCAATCATTGGATCAAAACCACCGCTGGCTACACTAGATGTGGCTGATTTTTTACACCCAACATCATCTACATCTATTCCTTCTGCTGTATTGAGACATTGATCATTTTCATTGGCTACTCCGTCTTTATCATTGTCAATTAAATCATCACAACTATCTGGAATTTGGTCTCCATCAATATCAACAGAATCATCATACCCAGGGCACTTATCGTCAGCGTTGGCGACGCCATCGCCATCTGAATCATTTAGGTTGTCGCAACCATCTGGGATTCCATCTGAATCAAAATCAAGCGCATCATTATGTCCTTCACACTTGTCCTCTGAATCTGATACACCATCGTTATCAGAATCTACGAGATTATCACAGCCATCGATAATTTGATCTCCATCTAAGTCAATATTATCATCAAACCCAGGACATTCATCGACTGGGTCAGCGACGCCATCATTGTCAGAATCAACTATGTCGTCACAACCGTCAATGATATTATCACCGTCCGCGTCAATATTATCATCAAATCCATTACATTCATCCGCGGAATCTGCAACACCATCTCCATCGCTGTCGATTATATCATCACAGCCATCAGGGATTCCATCTTGGTCAAGGTCAATGGTATCATTATGTCCTGAGCAAGTATCAATGCTATCAGCGACGCCATCATTATCAGAATCCACTATATCATCGCAGCCATCAGGCGTGCCATCTTGGTCAAGGTCAATTGTATCATTGTGTCCATCGCAGGTATCATTTGCATCAGAAACAGTATCATCATCACTATCTAATTGATGTAGAGAACAACCTGCATTAGGTGGTTCTGTTGGGACTTGGTCGCCAGCATTAGTATTTTGACATTGGTCCTCTGGGTTTAACACTCCGTCGTTGTCATCATCTCGTTGTTCATATGCACAACCTTGTGCATCAATTTGAGTCATTGTCGGGGTTGTTCCATTACAGTTATCTGAGGGATTATAAACGCCATCACCATCATCATCCTTTTGTTCCCAAGCACATCCATCTTGGTCTACTGTTGCTCCTGCGGGGGTATTAGGGCATAAATCCAAAGAATCGTGAACCTGGTCATTATCGTCATCAACCCACGCAGACATTAGGTGGTATAGTTCAGTAACGTATGTGCCAATTCCATCCATTTCCTCGTAAATAGGGAAGCCCCATTCTGATAAATACGAGGTAGATTCAAGTTCGGGGTTTTTGCCATCATTATTCCATTGCTGAACTTCAATAATTGGGTATGTAGTAGGTGCTGCTGCAGATGCGTTTGCTTGATTATATACATTAATTTGAACATTTTTCTCATCAACTGCATTATAGGTATAATTCCCGCCATCTTCCTCATAATGTGCAGTGGAGTCATGGATTGGCTGGGTCCAAGTTCCTGTCATTGGGTCTTTCATAGTTGTCAAACTTTCAGATGTGCTGTTAATCCACTNTTGTTCTTGCTNATCCCACATATCACCCAAAACTGTACTAATNACCCATCCAGATGTATAAAGCTCGCTAGTTGAATTTTCCCAATTTTGTCCTCTCATCATTTGTTCTCCAGACATAGTATCTGACATCCAAAATTCTTGNTANGANCTTTCGANTGAATATTTCCACCCNGTATAGGTTGTTGGGATNAGNTCTTGNTNATTCATTGTGAAATTGAAAACCATTTGCCGGTTCTCAGTTTGATTTGTAGCGGTGATATTAANNCTCANTATTACAATGTGATTGGAACATTGTCCTNATCNCNGGTGNAGGACAAGGAGTATTGTTATGGAATGAGTGGTTATATTCTCCATACCAATTAAGGGAAACGACATCCCACTCNGAATCATTTTCCATGCCTGATCTAAATAATTCTGCTATTGGTTCTGAATTAAAAACAACATAATCNCCAGNTGTCATTGTATTCATATAATCAATATTATTAATGACCANGTTTCCATTTTTTGATACNTTNTNTTCATTATTTACATCTAATTCAGAAACTTGCATTATAGGCATTATAGAAGCAAGCGGAATCATCATTATCAGTATGAAATGGCTTAGTTTCATATTTTCTCTGAACACTAATTCCCTAATCAACTTCTCGCATACTGGTACTTTANTACATTAGGCTTGAAATGGGGTGCTTAGTCGGGCGACCATGGTTGATGGTGCGGAAGGCATTNGGGTTTCCGTCATCATTCCAAGTTTGAGGAACTCAGAAGAATTGNAAATCGTTCTTTCAGGTTTATCAAAACAAACATGGCCAAATGAAAACGAAGGCGTGCTTGAAATTGTAGTTGTAGGTCCAAGTGGCGACCCAGGTCAACAAGTAGCCGAAAACAATGGAGCACGTTTCATTGATGATGAAGGCTCTAGAACTAGAGCAGATGCATGCAATGTTGCTTTACGTCAAGTTGAATCTGATATTGTTCTCTTCACTGATGACGATGTTTGGGTTGAATCAGATTGGGTTTCCAAACTAGTTCGTTGGTTCGTGAGAGAAGAAGTTGCTGGGGTTGGCGGCCCTAATTTTGCACCGCCAGATAAGAGGTCAACATTTTGGCAACGTGTGATTGATGTTACTTTTTGCTCTAAATGGGTTACTGCTGGGACAAATTATGGAAAAAGAGGAGTTGCTGAACTAGAACGCGCAGAACAATTGCCTGGNGTGAATGCTGCTTATCGNAAATCAGTTTTAGATTCAGTAGGTGGTTTTGATGATGGTTCAATAGGGTGTGAGGATGCCATGTTAGATTACAGAATTTTACAAGCAGGGTATCAGTTATGGACAGATGGTACAGCAATTATGTGGCACCGTCGTCGTAATCCCGCTCGTGTCCGTAAGCAAATTCAGAACTATGGTTTAGTACGCATTTTAGCTAGCAAAGTACATCCAGGGATGAAAACGTGGTCACATACTGCAGTTGGCTTATTTCCAATCCTTATTTTATCTGCTTTGATGGCTTTTGTTTGGGGTGTAATAAATGGTGGATTAGTTTGGCCTGAAGTGTGGGATATTTCCCCATCTTCTGTCCCATTTGGATACCCTAGAACTGCAGTTCATTTACCTGTGAGTTTAGCGATATTGTATGCACTAATTTGTTGGTTGGGTGCNGCTAAAGGCAATTCTCCAAGCCGCACCTTTAGTACTGTTTTTTTCGCACCTTTGATGACTTTCTTATTGCATTGGTCGTATGGAACTGGAGTCATCAAGGCTTGGTGGAGAATATATATTTCCAAGAATCCGGGGCTACAAGTTGATGATAAGGACCGTTCCTAATTTTCAACCATCGTGTTGAGTGGCTTCACCAGTTGTATTATCTAATTCACCGGTTTGAACTGCCCATAAATCAGCATAGACTCCATTTTGGGCAATTAGTTCATCGTGAGATCCTCGTTCCACAACCACTCCCTCTACTAAAACGAGAATTTGATCTGCGTCTCTAATTGTTGAGAGGCGGTGGGCAACTGCGACGGTCATTCTTCCATCTTTGAACTGATTTAGATTGCGCTGAATTATTTCTTCAGTGCGTGTATCTACTGCACTTGTTGCTTCATCAAGAATTAGTAAAGGTGGCCGCCTAAGTATTGCTCTAGCCAAGGAGATCCGTTGTCGCTGCCCTCCTGAAAGCTTGACACCTCTATCTCCAACAATTGTTTCGTAGCCTTGGGGTGTTTCATTGATAAATTCCTCAGCNCCAGCCAACTTAGCGGCCTCTTCAATTGCCTCATTATCTGCAGATTGATCTGCATATGCAATATTTTCTCTAATTGTTCCGTGGAATAGATAGACATCTTGACTAACGTATCCAATCTGATCTCGAATACTTTCTAAGGTTAAATCCTGAATGTTATTGCTGTTGATACTAATAGCACCCCCATCTGTTTCATAGTATCTAAGAAGCAATTTAACAATAGTTGATTTCCCTGCCCCTGTTGGACCTACAATTCCAATACTTTCATTTTTTGAAAGTGAAAAGGACACTCCGTTCAATACTTTATTTCCATTTGGATATGCAAAATGCACATCTTCAAACGAAGCCAAATCTGCAGGTTCCTCAAGTCTATTAGCCCCCTCTTTGTCGACAATCGATGGTTCAAGATCAACCATTGCAAAGACACGTCGTGCACTTGCCTCCGACTTCTGAATTTGATTGACTAGCATTCCAAGAATGAATAGGGGCATCGACATCCTTGTGCTCATAAGTAAGAAAGTCACAAATTGTCCAGTTGTAATACCCCCTTCAGAAGGCCCTTGTAACATTAGATATCCGCCAGCAGTAGCAAGAAGAGCAAATGCAATACCTGCTATGACATAAATCCCAGGAAGAAATTTTGTTCTCTCGACAGTTGCACCGATTGCATGGTCCTTGTATGAGGATGATTCTTTTCCAACTCTATCAGCTTCATAGTCTTCAGCATTATATGCCTGAACAACCCCCATGCCAGAGATATTGTTTGATAGGACAGCGTTTATGTCACCAAATGATTGTCTTGACTCTCGATATTTTTTTTGCACTCGTGTGGAGAAGAAATAGATTAGGGGCATGATTATCGCAATAGGTACGAAGAGAATTAACGCAAGTTTCCAAGACATCCAGACTAAAATTGCAAATGCAGTTGAGAAAGTAATTACAATTCTAATCATTGACGTAGATGCATCAGAAAGGAAATTCTCTAATTGATTCACATCTGCAGACAGAACAGACATAATATCTCCAGTCTGTCTATCTTCAAAATATCTAATTTCCATTTTGATTAGTGAATCAAATGCATCCATGCGAATATCATGTTGTAGATATTGTGCTAATGTTTCCCAACAATAATTAGAGATTCCTTGAAATATAGCAAGACCTGTAAATGAGCCCAAAATTAGTAGCCCGTAAAATGCAAAACCGCTCAGTTCCTGAATATCTCCAGAAAGCACTGCATCTGTCAGCAAACCCATGGCAACAAACGGCAAAAGGTCAAAAGCTCTTGCTCCAGCATTAGATATTATTCCTAGTGTAAATCGCATCCAATATGGCTTGATGTAGGGGAGTATTCTCCAAAGTTGCCGTCCCAACATCTGTTTGTCGCCAGATTCAGATGTGCCATCAGCGAACTCGGCGGGGGTCTTCCCCTCTGGGCCCTGTGGCATCAGTTCCCCCTCAAGCCACTACGTTTTCAAGCCTCGCTAAGCCTAAATAATTCAAAACAGCAATTATAGCGTGAATTTAGTATTCTCGCCAGCCATGCAAGCATTCCTTACATGTTAGAATACGAGTTTCTGGCTCATCGGAAGCACGTGTTTGTTTTAATTCCGAATAAACTTCAGTAGCTTCACATTTTGGACATACATACATTTCACTGGTAAGTACACCTCTCTGTTGATCAGCATCATTAATCACTTCTTTCAAATGTTTCAAATCTTTTACTTCAGAAGAAGTAACAGTATCTATGGTATCGATTTCTTCACCACTATTGAGTTTTACCTTTCCTTTAGCAGGTCCAACATAATTACATCTGCCATTAGGGCATTTGATTATTCCATCAGGGCTTGGGAAGGCTAACGTTCCACATTCAGGGCAGAAGATTNTATCACACTCCGATAGGAACGGCTTCCCTCTTACTTAAAAAAAAAACCCTTAATATAAATAACAAACATCCAANAATGGAAGATAATAATAAATCAGATATAATTNTATTTTTATTTATTCTATGGTTTTTCAAGGATTCTCCTTTTGAAGTAGAACCTATTGGGGGCATCATGCTCTTGTCATGGGATTGGCGCCTAGCCCGAATCTTTGANGATAATGGTGAGTTGGTTGATGAATCTATTTGGGATGTTGGAAGAAAGCCAGTTAGTGTTGCTAAGAGGCTTTCATTATTGGGAAAAGGTAGGATGACTGATGAGGCACGTCGCCTTTCTGGAAGATTTCCAGAAGCAATTATTACTCCAGTTCATGAATTAGGTGAAGGTTTGTGGCCAGAATTATCTGTAGAAGAGGGGGCATTATTACAGGAAGCTACCTTGGTTGTCGCACAGGCTGGAATTGCAGAGGCATCTAGTAGTCCAGATCGTCGTTTAGAACATCTTGTGAGGGCTGGCGATGAAATGAGGGCTTCTTGGACTACATTAGAAGCAAGAGTAATCGAGTGGGCTGGATTATTTCTTCCTGAAATTAACCTTGACGAAAATCGTTCTTCAATCCCATTAGCACTTGCAAAATCAAATTCCTTGGATGCTGCTGCATCTAGCCTAGATACTAGCCCAAGTCCTTCAGGAATTAGTGATTCTGAATGGGGTGCTCTTTCTCAATGGGCTATTGGTGTAGTTGAAGTTGAAGAAAGAGTTGAATCTGTAGAATCTGCAATTAGGGTATTAGCTACTGAACACCTCCCATCCACATCAGCATTGATTGGTCCATTATTGGCTGCAAGAATGTCTACTGCTGCTCACGGTCGTGATCGTTTGGCTAGATTGCCATCAGGAACGGTACAAGTATTGGGTGCAGAGTCTAGTTTCTTTCTTCATCTTCGTGATGGGATTCCAGTCCCTAAACACGGCCATTTATTTCAGCACCCTTGGGTTTCTAGGTCACCCCGATGGGTAAGGGGTAAAATTGCTAGGATGCTATCTGGAAAAGTATCTATTGCCGCTAGACTTGATGCTTATGGAGGTAAACCTTGGACCAGTAGTGATGTGGCATTAGTTGAGCAGAAGGTTGCAGAAATTCGTAAGCGTTATCCAAAACCTCAGAGGTGATGAACTGAATAGGTTAAGCCCTAGCGCTATCGTAATTGGTCGCAAATTGTGGACAGAAAACGCAGTTCCGGGTTGTAGAGTTAGGGGGGAAGGTCTGAGAAAAATGGAAGGTGGCGAATGGCGTAATTGGTCTCCGCGTCATTCTAAATTAGCGGCTGGAATTCTTAGAACTAAACAGGATCCAGAGTTACTTCTTCCATTACAAGGTTCTCAAGCACTATATTTGGGCGCAGGACATGGTACAACAGTCTCCCATATTCATGATCATATGTGTGGGGTTAGTAATCAACACGGTGGGTCATTAATTGCAGTTGATATTTCTCCTCGCTGTATGCGTGATCTTGTAACTTTAGCCAAAAAACGCCCTGGTATTTTTCCCGTATTAGCGGATGTTCGTAATCCAGAATCATTGCGCCCATGGTTGAATGGGCGAGTTAACTGGATTTTTCAGGATGTATCTCAAGCAGGTCAAGTAGAACTTTTTCTCGAGGCTGCAAAGCATTACCTTGCTCCACAAGGGATTGCTCTCCTTTCNTTGAAATCAGCATCGGAAAGAATTGCAGCAGGTGGAGCTGATGAGCATTATGAGTCTGCAGCCAACGCATTACAATCTTCTGGATTTGATGTATTGGAAATTATCCAATTAAAAGGCTGGGAAGAACAACATGCCTTGATTGTCGCCCGTTCGCCAAAGTCATCGGCTTGATGCAAGGATTTTATTGAGTAAATGCATTAGGGGTGAATATGCCAGAACTACCAGAGGTTGAGACTGTCCGAAAAGGTCTTGCTAAACAATTACTGGGTGGTGCTATTGAAAACATTGATTTAAGGCGAGAAGGATTGCGTTTCCCTTTCCCACAAGAACTGAAAGAAAGATTAGAAGGATCGGTAATAGTTTCAATTGATAGGCGCGCTAAATATCTCTTGATTCGCATGGATTCTGGTTTTGTCTGGTTGGTACACCTAGGCATGACTGGAAAATTCACATTATATCATCCTAATGAAAAACCATCAGAATTTGCAAAACACGATCATGTAATTGTTAGTATGAAAGATGGTACTGTTGCTACGTATAATGATCCCCGCCGTTTTGGTTACATGGATTTGATAAAACCTGATGAAGAGTGGACTAACCGACATCTCGCCAGACTTGGTTGTGAACCTCTTTCCGATGATTTTGATACCGCGAATTTATGTGATAAACTAAAGGGTAAAAAAAATCCAATCAAAATTGCTTTACTTGATCAAAGAATTGTTGCTGGTTTAGGGAATATCTATGTTTGCGAGATTTTACATCGTGCAGGCGTGTCTCCTCGTAGATTGTCTTCTAGTATTGCGGGCAAAAACGGTAAATCTACAAAAATGGCTAAAAAAATAGTCGATGAAACGAAACAGGTTTTGCGTGAAGCAATTGAAGCAGGCGGCTCAACAATTTCAGATTTTGCTACTGTTGATGGTGATTTAGGTTATTTTTCCCATTCATTTACGGTATATGGGCGTGATGGTGAAGATTGTAGCAAAACTAATTGTGTTGGAATAGTGTCTAAAATCGTTCAAGGGGGTAGATCAACATTTTTCTGCTCGAAATGTCAACGTTAGTAACTAATATTCCAAACATGAATGGTGAAAATATAATTTTTCATGTTTAAATTATGTCTTTCCTTATCTGAATTATTAGTAAAACTTGGTTTTTAGCCATTTAACGCCTTTATTGTGCGGTGTTGCTAGGCACACCTACTATATTTTGCAACACTGGCCTTACTAAAACCGCCATTAAAACGCATTCTGGGGTATGTGATTAGGGGAATTATTCATAAGTAACCTGTGTCAGATTCTCTCAATCGCCAGAGTGCGATGGGAAATAAAGGTGAGAAAAATGGAAATAGATAAGAAAGTAATGATGGCTGAGTTAGGAGGCGCTTTTACAGTGTCTTTGGCTCTCGGTGCCCTTGGTGGGATTGAGTGGGCAATAGCTCTAGCTGTTGTATGGATGGCGTTTGCTGGAGCACACGTGCTGCCTGTGGTAACTTGGTGCCACATGCTAACTGGTGATCTGTCTGACGGTGAAGGAAATTGGGCAGCAAATGGGATGCGCCTGGTTGCACAAGTTATTGGTGCAATTCTAGCAGTCTTATGCGGCACTCAATTTGGCGAAATTGAAACAGGATGGGCAGCAACAGATATGTGGATTACTGACATTGCAGATGGTTACTGGGCAGTAATTTGGACAATTACTGCTGGTGCAGTTTGGTGGCAAATGCACACACGCTGTGACACACCATGGGTCAGTGCGGTTGGTTTGTTGTTATTAGGTGGAATGATGACTCTATCAGGTGCTACCGAAATGGCAGCATCAATTACTAGCATGGGTGACGGAATCGTTGATACCCTAGTAAATTGGATCCTTGATGGTGCTATGGTTGGTCTTGGTGCTCTAATCGGCGTTAAGATTGATGAAGCTATCTGAACCTGTTTATCATAACGATACACACAAGTCGGCCTAGAGTCGTCTAACGCGGGAGGTTGGGGAGTTTTCTCCCCGACCTCTCGCCTTTTTTTTTATTCACTCGGTGTATTTATGCACACTTACTTTTATTATTGATACTGGCTAATGTTTTTCTAGTCCAAAATTAGTAGAATTAAAGGTTTTATTAAGAATTTATTATAAGCGAACCGCTAAATCATCTCACAATCGCGAGAAGCGGTGAGGAGATAGAAAAAATGGATAATAGAAGTATGATGGCAGAATGTATCGGATCTTTGACGGTCACATTAGTTGTTTGGGGAACAGCACTAGCGGCAGGTGATAATGCTGATGCACCACATCAAGGTGCAGTAGCAGCAGCAGCTGCAGGTGCTACTTTAGCAATAATGTGGATGACTTTCAAGGGCTCAGAAATTTTGCCAATATTGACGATTGGAAATATGGCTGCAGGAAAAACAGAAATTGAAGAAGGCGCAACTAATTTTGCTATGCAGATATTAGGTGCACTAATTGCTGCTGCTGTAATGCAGTGGCAGGGTGCAGAAGTGTTTGATTCATCTGGGGTGACATTAACATCCACAGATGCTGCAATGGCAGTAATAGCAGGATTCCTGTTGATGACAGTTTGGGACCGCTTAGGCGGTGGTTGGGAATCTGGTGTATTTGCATCAGTCCTAATACTAGCTGGAGTCGGTCTAGCAAGTGCAAGTGGAATTGGTGGAATGATTGTAGAAGGTGCATGGGATGGAAGTAATTTCTTTGCAGTCTTTGGTACACTAGTTTGCGGCGGTATTGGCGCATGGCTTGCTAACGAATTTGGTAGTAAAATACTAGGCGAAGAAGAATAATCTTCTACAATAGTTGAATACCAACAGAAATGCGAACGGCACAAGGTGGACGTTGTTCCACCTTGTGCCCTTTTTTTTGAAGAATTAACATATTGTGATTATAAACAATCGTTTGCACTATTCATATTCGTGTAGTACCATGATGTGAGTGTACTTTGATATGTTGTCATCATCAGCGAACTCGTCTATATTCATGTTTTCTTCAGGAGTGCAATTCCACTGACCCTTTTCGTCCTTCCACATATGAACTTCTTCTATTGCGGCCGCGAGGCCTAACAAGGTGTTAGATCTGATGTAGACAAATCCCTCATCTCGTGAACTTTCATCAATTTCGTATTCTAGTCCTTCGTCATTATCTATCCCCATAAATTGACTTATAGTTAGTTTAATATTTAACCCTTAGACTTTTGCGCAATACATGGCTGGTTTAGGAAATGAAGCTAGCACACCCTGGGGAGATTCTGAAGAATCACCCGAAATATCTAAACCTCCTGAACCTATTGTTTTGAGTGGTGCAGAAGGTCTTTCATTGAATACACAGATTCAGGGTCAGATGCCAAATCAATTAACTCCAACTAGTAAGGGCAACACACTTTCAGGTTCAGTTGGAACAATTGATTCCAGTGTTTGGGCTTCTCAACAACAGATTGCTGGACAGGGTTCAATGATTAAGGGGATTGGGATTACATGTTTGTTTGGGATTGCAATGACATTGATTCCTATGTTAATTTTCGGTTATGCTGAGGATTCATATGATGACGATTGGCATGAAGAAAATATGGATATTGACTGGGATGAAGCAGGATTAAATGGAACTTTTCAATTAGATGAAGGTGACCTTCAAGAATGTTACTTTGAGATTGATACTAATATGTACTTCTCTTCGGGGTCCTCAGATCGCATTGAAAAAAGTCACCATCGGATTGATGATGATTGTGGTGGTGATTTAGTTATCTTTCGAGAATCAATTATAGTTGAATTTTCCATGCTTAATGATTCATGGGGCGAGTTTACATATTTCCCAGATTATTATCATGGATTAAATGATTCAATAACGCTAACTCTTCCAGAAGTTTTCAATGGCAGCCTTGGATCACAAAGTTTTGATGCAAATATGACGCCATTGAAATATCAAGTAAATATCACTAATTGGGTTCATTGCTCCCAAACTATCATCGTTGAAGATGATAATCAACCTTTTGACGTTGATATTGGGACTAACTTTTTTCCCCAAGAATATTGGTATAGTATGCCACCAAATTGTGCTAATATGAGTTATTTTTCTTATCAAAGAATTGTAGTTGGCGCAATTGATTATGAAACGGGTTTTGGTGAATTTTTCTTTAATGAAAAAATTGATGAAAACACAGTTTTTCGTGCACAATATTATACAAATTATGATGACGATTTTGATATTTTTGAAATTGTCTCATGTCTAGCTCCTTTAATTTCTCTAGTATTTTTTATATTTTGGATAGTTCAGGTGGTACGTGCTTTCCAAGGTGGGTTGACTAAACAAGGGACTGGGATGCTAATTGGAATAATCCCTGCTTTCTTTGGCAGTATTTTTCTTACATTTATAATCTCAATAATGCTGTTTGGCTTCTGATTTAATATATTCAATAATTTCACATATTACGACGATATTGTCCACCTACTTCGAATAGAGCTTGAGTAATTTGGCCTAGTGAGGCAACCTTCACTGTATCCATTAGTTCTGCAAAGACATTACCACCACTTCTTGCAACTTGTTGAAGGCTTGCTAAGGCGGCAGGTGCTTCATCAGCATGCAGGGCGTGGAATTCTTCTAGTCTCTCTAGGCAACCAACCTTTTCTTCAGGTGTGGCCCTGCTCAACTCCATGTCAAAGGAGTCTGCTGAAGATTCATCAAATGCCTCAGCATTAGGATTCTCAAACATGTTGACACCCACAATAGGTAATTCACCCGAGTGCTTTAATTCTTCATAATACATTGATTCATCTTGAATCTTGGATCGTTGATACATCATTTCCATGCTTCCTAGGACCCCTCCTCGCTCGCTTAGTCTCTCAAATTCACGAAGAACAGCCTCTTCTACCATATCGGTTAATTCTTCAATGAGGAAAGAACCTTGCAGAGGGTTCTCACATTTGTTCCATCCAAATTCCTTATTGTTAATCATCTGGATAGCCAATGCTCTACGGACAGATTCTTGAGTTGGAGTGGTTACCGCTTCATCATATGCATTAGTGTGCAAAGAGTTTGCATTGTCTTGTATTGCAAGTAATGCCTGTAATGTGGTCCGTATATCATTGAAAGCCATCTCTTGAGCATGCAGGGAGCGACCAGAGGTTTGGATATGCATCTTACATTTCTGCGCTCTTTCATTACCATTGTATAAATCCCTCATTGCTATTGCCCAAATTCTTCTAGCGACTCGTGAAATCACAGTGTATTCTATGTCCATGCCATTGGAGAAGAAAAAGGAAAGATTGGGTGCGAAGTCGTTAATATCCATTCCACGTGAACGATAATATTCAACATAGGTAAGGCCATTTGCTAGGGTGAAAGCCAGTTGTGAAATGGGGTTTGCTCCTGCCTCAGCAATATGATATCCAGAGATGCTAACTGAGTAGTGGTTACGAACATTGTTATCAATGTAGAACTGTTGAACATCACCCATTAACTTGAGGCTAAAATCGGTAGAGAATATACAAGTATTCTGTGCTTGGTCCTCCTTGAGAATGTCCGCTTGAACAGTACCTCTCACAGTTGAGAGTGTTTTGTTGCTTATTTCTGCTAGTTCATCTTTAGAAGGCTTACGTCCCTTTTCCTTCTGGAATTTAACTTCCTGTTGTCTAATTGCAGCATTGAAGAACATTGCCAGTACAATAGGGGCCGGCCCATTTATGGTCATAGAGACACTTGTATTTTTATCACATAAATCAAATCCATCAAACAATTGACTCATTTCATCAACTGTAAAAATTGAAACACCTGACTCCCCAACTTTTCCATATACATCAGGTCTTATTTCTGGATCTCTTCCATACAATGTTACTGAATCAAAAGCCGTTGAAAGTCTAGCATACGGTGAAGATTGACTCAACAAGTGGAAGCGAGCATTTGTTCTGCTTGCAGGGCCCTCTCCGGCAAACATTCTTGTTGGATCTTCGTCAGTTCTTTTGAAAGGAAAGACTCCTCCAGTAAAAGGAAAACTACCTGGTAAATTTTCTTTTCGCAACCAGTTCAATAGAGCTCCTTTGTCAGTTGTACGAGGCAGAGAAACTCTTGGTATATTTGAGCCCGAAAGTGATTCCACTTTTGTAGGGACTGAAAATTCTTTGTCTCTAATTTTGTATTTGAATAGTCCACTATCGTATTTTTCAACTTTTTCTGGCCATTCTTCGAGTAAATTACGTGCATTTGGATGTAGGTCATCCAAGACTTCCTTCGCTTCATCCCGCAATTCCAATGCTTGCTCACTTTTCCCTATTGCTTCTAAGTGATTGGCTGCTTCAGCTAATTGTTGAGCCAATCTTGATTTCTGGACTTCACCATATGTTCGTTCATGGTATTCGCGAACTGAGGATGCTACTTCAGCAAGATAATGTACGCGTTCAGGGGGTATGATGTGCCTGGGTTCAGGCATTCCTGATTGTGGTAAAATAGGCTTTTTTGCGTTTGGTTTGGAACCATTTGACAATGTTATCAGATTTGCTAAACGAAACCATAAATCATCAACCCCAGTATCTGCAAATTGGCTAGCAATTGTCCCACAAACGGGTAACTTATCATCATCTGTGCCAAAAATATTCCTATTTCTTCTAACTTGTTTACGTACTGCTCTCAATGCATCTACTGCGCCCCGCTTTTCGAATTTGTTGATAACTACAATATCTGCAACATCTAACATTTCTATTTTTTCTAACTGGGTGTGGGCCCCATATTCTGCAGTCATTACATAAAATGTATGATCGACTAGTTTTGTGATTTCATCGTCTGCTTGGCCAATACCACTTGTTTCAGCAAATATCAAGTCAAAACCGACTGCTTTGCACACGGCAATGGCCTCGCCAAGCCTGTCACTAACTTCCTTTCCAGAGCCTCTGCTAGCAAGACTCCTCATGTAGAAATTAGGATTTGATAATGCATTCATACGAATGCGGTCACCAAGTAGTGCACCACCAGTCCGTTTTCTTGTTGGGTCTGTACAAAGAAAGGCAACTTTCATGTCAGGCTCATCGCGAATAATTCTAAGCATTAATTCATCAAGTAATGATGATTTCCCAGCACCTCCGGTCCCCGTAATTCCAATTACTGGGATTTTAGCAGCATCTTTTTGTGAAGTACAATGAATTAATTTATCATTAAAATCATTATTTTCTCCATTTTCTGCTAATGTAATTAACCGAGCAATCGCTCCATGGTTATCTGATGTGATTGTTTCATTCAATTCATCCAGCATATTTTTTTCAAGTAGGTTTAGATCTGATGTTCGTTCCATCAAATCATCAATCATGCCTACTAAACCAAGGGTTCGCCCGTCATCGGGCGAGTAGATTTTTGTAATACCTGCCTCGTGTAAATCGCGAATTTCGACAGGTGTAATTGTTCCACCGCCGCCTCCAAAAATCCTAACATAATCTCTTCCTGCATCATCTAACAATTTTCTTATGTAGGTGAAATATTCCACATGTCCTCCTTGGTAAGAAGACAATGCTACGGCGTGTGCGTCCTCTTGTATTATTGCATCAACTACATCTTTTGCAGAACGATCATGTCCCAAGTGGATTACTTCAGCCCCTGCTGACTGAATTAATCTGCGCATCACATTGATTGCAGCATCGTGACCATCGAAAAGTGAAGCAGCAGTAACGACTCTTCTTGGTGAGGTAGGATGTTGAGTTGTGGAGTCAGAATTTGTACTATCAACAGCACCTTCAACCTCTTCCATATTATGCCCGAGTGGGCACTCGCTCAAGATATCTCCCTTTGTGGCGGCCGTAGGCCGCCACTTTTTCCTTTCACTAAGATTGTAGATTTAATCAAAATTACTTAAGTGCGTCAATATCATTTTCATGTCTATCTAACAAACGATTACGTCTAACTGATAACTTAGGAGTAATTAATCCGTTGTCTGGAGTCCATTCTTGATGATCTAGAATCACGGCTCCTGAAATTTCAAAACCTTTCCAGTTGGGGGTAGTCATTACATCTCCTTTCAGATTTTTCAACACCCAACTCCTAACTTCTGGAGATTCACAAATCTCTTGGAAAGTGCCGCTATTATCTAGACCTGAAGATGAAAGACCCGCACGAAGCGCTTTTTCATTAGGATGAATAATAGTGAATGTTTTTATTTTATTTCTTCCATCAACACAGCATTGTTCTACAATTGGAGATAATTTGAGTGATTCTTCTAGCGGTGAAGGTGCTACATATTTTCCATTTTCAAGTTTGAATTGTTCCTTTACTCTCCCTGTGATTTTAAGGAACCCATCATCTAATCTACCTAAATCTCCAGTTCTAAATCCACCATCAGCAGTCATAACTTCAGCAGTAGCTTCCTCTTTTTGCCAATAGCCTTGCATGATATTTGGTCCGTAAACAACAATTTCTCCATCTGTGCTGTCAGGGTCATCCCATGCATCTTGATCTATATGNATCCTTACTCCAGGGACNGCTCTGCCAACGGAACCAATCATACATCTCTTGTCAGATTCCCATCCATTTAATGATACAAGTGGGGCNGTTTCGGTTAATCCATATCCTTCGAAAACATCAAACCCAACACATTGGATAAATGAGGCAATTTCTGAATCTAAGGCTGCACCCCCTGATACACAAAATCTTAGTTTCCCGCCAAATCTACCTCTTACTTTACCCATTACAATTTTATCCAGTTTTTTATCTAGGAAACCCTTTGGTTTAACAGCTACACAATCAACACCTTCTTTGGCACATCTCGCTTTTGCTTTCTTGAATGCCATCGCCCCCAATCTCTTTTTTATTGGGGATGAATTTAGTCCTTCCATTACTTTACCATACAATTTATTCCATACTCTAGGAACAGCAAATAAAGCATGGGGCTTTATTTCTTGACACTCNTCAGCAATTTTCAATACATCAGAAATTAGGTTAATGTGAATTCCAGAATGAATCATGAAATGTAAATCTCCCATTTGTCCAAATGAATGAGCCCATGGGAGGAAAGATGCAGTTCTGTCACCTTCAAAAATTTCAAAACGCCCTTGCATGGCTAGAATGTTGTGTAGAATATTCCAATTGGTTAACATGACACCCTTTGGATTTCCAGTAGTTCCACTAGTGTAGATTAGAGTTGCTAGTGCAAATGGGTCACGCTCCGGCTCTCCCAAATCATCAGATTTTCTTCCGCTTGAAACAAATTCACTCCATGTTTGTAGGTTAACACCTTCGGGTGGTGTAGAATTAGGTTCATCATCACCTAACAAAATGATTCCGCAACTAGGCCATATGTTATCATCAAGATGCTCGCATAATTTGTCTAGTACATCAGTATCAGCAGCAATTAGGACACTGGGACTAGAATCACCAATAATATATGACCATTCAGAACCATGTTGGTGAGTGTACATAGCAGTGTATGCAGCACCCAAGGAATTAGTTGCATAAGAAATGGCAGCCCATTCAATAGAATTGTTTAGAATCATAGCCACTCTATCGCCTTTCTTAACACCCATATCACGTAGGCTCTTTGAACATGAATCAACTAAGTTTCCAAATTCTGAATATGACATATGGATTCTAGGTGCNCCGGGTGCAGGNATATGGCCAAAGGCAAGAATATCAGGATTCCTTGNTACTGATCTAGTCAATAAATCATGTAATGTAAAGGGGTCATCCTCTGAAGGGCCACTCCAATCTCTGTCAGGTTCATTTACTGGTAAATTCATGGGTCTCTTNTCTCCACTCATAACATCGCCATTTCGNGGAGAACTCATATCCCTCATGAGTCTTCGGTATAAAATTTAAACCAACAAACAATCATTTTGGATTAAATATTGAGTTTAAGCCCCTTTTTNTGTNTTTAGTCCATTTCTAGAATATTTTTCACTGCNTCTCGCCAATCTTCACCTTTATTTCTATTTGAAAATGGATTTGCAGGTGATGGATGAGGGATTCTCTCTATTTCAATATCCATCCCATCTAATGCCTTTTTTGCCTGCTTTTCTGCATAAGCTCCTACGCCAATCACCCGTTGAGCATTTAGAATTTTGACTACTGTTCGAAGATGTTCATCACAAATTGAAAGTAAATTTTTTGCAGCATCTCCCCGCAACTTATCAGGAGTTAGATTTGTTCCATTAGAATCGAACATCAATAGTGGGCAATGATTTACAACAAATAATTTCTTATGTGCATTTTCAGCATCTCCGAATATATCTTCTACAATTCCCCATAAACGTGTTCCTGATACCTCTCCTCGTTGACAATTTAGGCCCATCACGGGTCGCTTTGGATGTAGTTTTGTTGGCGACCTTACTTTGCCATCCAATCCTAGGTAATCCGTGACTTTTGTAATGTCTCCAAAAGGCACACCTGTTTGACCCATGCCCCATGGTCCAGGATTCATACCCAGAAGGATTGTTTTTGCACCCAAATTTCCAAATTTAGTTAGGTAGTTATTATGTACATCCCATGCGTAATCAAGTGGGTTGTATACCCAAGCAACGGGTTGTTNTAGTTTAACNGCAATTTCTTCACAATCATTNCTTAACTGCTTAGCCGCTTTTGATAACTTATTCAATTTACCACCAAAACCTGTTCTGCAATTTTAGGAATTTCAATTCCTACTGATTCAAAAGCTTCTTCCACACTATCAAAAACCTTNCCCTTATGCCCTTTTTTCACTCTTTCAGACACTATTTTCCAAGAACTATTTTCACCAATTCCTGGGATGGCTTCCAATTGTTTCTGAGTTGCTTTGTTGATATCAATTCCTANTTCCACCGCTGTAATGGATCTTTTTCCATGGCCTGTAATTATTACATCTGAAATTGTTTCAAGTGGGGAATGGTATGGCAATCCTACTAGAATCGGATATGCTCCAATTTGTCTTCCGAAAGTTATTCCAGGCTTTCCTCTACAAATTTCTGAGCGGTGAATTTCATCTTCTAAATGTCTTGGTAATCGGATACGATCATCGTGAGATTCCCAACGGATTTCACGCAGCAATTGACCCATAGGGAACATTTCTGATAATAACGGCGCATCGATTTCATCTCTAACAAATTGTTTGAATGAAACAAAATCATCTTCTGGTATTTCTTGAAATCCATCTCCTTGAACTTGTCGGATGTTGATTCTTCTTAACCACATCCCATCGTTTTTCAGTTCAGTAAGTAATTCACGGTTTTGACGATAAGTTGATTCTGTTTCTCCATTTAACCCAGCAATGAAATTTAACCCGGGCAATAATTTAGGTAAACCTCTTTCACCTCTAAATCTACCAAATTCATTTATGTGTCGTATTGCAGTTTTCAATTGTTTAGGATCACAATTTAACCAATTTTGTTCATGGACCACAGGNTCTGCTGATTCNAANCCTAATGATAGTACTCCACCATCACTTANTGTCTCNCACATTGTACGAGTNATTTCTGTTGCTGGTTCAATGTTTTCGGCAATAATACTTGGATTTGCATTATCTGTATGCAATATTTCTATTCTTTCATCATCTCTCAATTTATGTAAAAGTTTGGCNATCGGCTCAGGATTTGGGATTGGATATTCTAATTCAACAACCCCTTCAGCCATATATGTGTAAATGTCAGTCATGCCACCTAATCTTACATTATTAACACCTGAATTTAGAGCAATGGTTACTTCTTCAACTACTTGCTCCGGTGTCCTCCATTGGGGCAGTCCTTTCTTTGGTTCGATGCAGAATTTACACCCCCGTTTGTATCGTACACAACCTTGGTAAACTTCAACTTCATATGTTAAAGGACCTTTAGAAACACCTCTATCATTTGTAATTTCAAGATCTGGGTGTGTGGTTACTGCTTTACTAGATGCTCCAAGATTTGCAAATTCATTCCATTGTTCTAGAGTTCTTCTTTTATGTTTGAATTCTNCACATGTTAAGTAATGATTTAGGGTAGCATCAGTGTCTTGAAGACAAAGGAATAGATTTGACCTCAAAGGAGTCCAACCATTATTACGCCATCCACGTATGGCCCANCCNCCAGNAATGAAGGGAACATTTCTTGGGAGGGTTTTGAGNAATAAATTNACTTCTTTCAGAGAGATAGGAGTACCACGAAGATATTTTCCTGGCACAATGGCGCCTGCTAATAGAACGATACCATCACAATTTGATAAATCAGGCCTACGTTTTAGTCTCCAATCATCTATGGTAACATAGTCATAATCCAAATTATGAGATTCAAGAACCCCACAAATGTAACGAATGTGAAAACCAACATATGGNGGGACTCCAAAAGCCGCTGGCTCGTCTTCATATCCATCAATTACTAACCATGTCAGATGAATCCCCAATCTATCGGGATAGGTCATTAGTTGTCAGCAGTTCGGAGAAAAATACTCAAATTTGCATTAACGACGTTCTCTGCGTCCGCCTTGGTGATTGTTTCTACGCCCACCTCGGTTATTGTTTCTGTTTCCGTCTCGGCCTCCGCCGCCACCTCTTTCTTTTGCTTCTTGAACAGTAATTTTTCTACCCCCAATCTTCAATGATTTTAGATTTGGCAAAGCATCTTTACCTACAGAATAACTAGCGAATGTGACAAATGCAAAACCCTTACTTTTCCCTGTTTCTCTATCTGTTGCTAAGTGTACTTCCTTTAATTCACCATGCTCAGCAAATATCGCAGTGAGTTCTTCTTCATTTGATTCGTAAGGTAAGCCGCCAATGAATAGTTTGAATCCCATTTGTTCTTTAGCTGCCTCCTTTGCTGCTAATAGGACTGTACGTTCTTTAGCAAAGGAATCTTTATCGACATCTCCATTTTCTACTTTCTCCATACATGGTCTGCAGCGAATTGGTTTACCAGGTGTTGGTTTGAAAGGAACTTCACAATCATCTTGACATAGTGTACAGTTGGTTTTGAACATTTCACGTCGTGGTCTACCGCCTCGGTCACCTCCGCTCCTCCCTCCTCCAAGGAATTTCTTAGGAGTAACGTGAACCTCTCCTCTTCTGTAGTCTGCTAATACTGATAGGTATGGCCTTGATCCATCGTGTGAAAGTCTTGCTTCGGCTTCAGAACTCCAACGCTCTCCCCCTCTATTGAGAGAATCTAATCCGTGCCCTTCTTCAATAAAACCATGTCCATAATCATCCGCTAAAGCGCGGTATCCAATATAATCGCAGCGAGTACATGAGACATTGAAATCTATTACTGAATCACTAGTTTCTAGGATAATCCCGCAAGCAGGACAGGCTGAGTGGAGTACACCATAGCGTGGTTTACTCTTTGTTGAAAGCCTCATTACAGGGTTAACTTGGATAACCTCTGCGCGAATTAAATCACGTAGTCTCAAAGCATCGCCAGGTGAAGGAAGGAAACGGTCAACTATTTCTGCAACAAATACGTCTCCAAATAATGAATCAGCAGGTAAGTCACGAATCGGTTTACCTTCTACATGGAGGATTTTGACTTCGACTGTTTTGTTTTGCAATTTACTTACCTCTCCAATGACAACATCGCCAACATTTAATTCGCGTGGGCCATCAGTTGATGGTTCTACAGAAATATTGCCGTCATTGTTTGTAACAATTCCAATTCTTGTAGCAATTATTTTTCCTTCAACTTCTGCCACCCCAGAGCCTAATTCTCCAGTTAAGGCGATATTTTCACCAGGGGTGACGAATTCTCCTTCAGTAACAGAACTTGACATGTTAATGGAACTCCTAGTGACATCTCTATGAGATGGATTACAGTTAGGCCGACCTAGCAGGGGTTTTTGAAGCCGCCTATCGATAAAAACGCCAACATTTCACAGCACTTTCTGCCATAGGTTTTCTATGGTGTTCATATTGTGCTGGTAAACGAAAACTTCCTTCAAGTAGTAATTCACTATTCCAACCAGCATCTCTTGCAATTGCTTGAGGGTGTGATACATTTGCAGAATGTAGTAAATGAATTACCGGGGCCGATGAAGAAAATGCCAGTTCTAGAAAAGGCCGATCAGCTTTTGGATTTTGAAATCCCCAAGGTGGATTCATTATGATTAGGTCATATTCATTTTCATTAAGCCATTGTTCACAATCTACAATATCTTTACAGATGATTAAGGATTTATTTTCTAGATCCATATTTTTGATACCTACTCTTATTGATTCTACAGCCTCTTCATCCTTTTCTATAAAAGTTGCAGTGGATACTCCTGCCAATAGTAATCCTATCCCAAGGATTCCATTACCTGCCCCAAAATCAATAATGTTGCTTTCTTCAGAAATATCTCCGCACTCAATTATTGCGGCAATCCATCGTGCTGCAAAGTCCCCTTCTGTAGAGTATTGTTCTAATTCTACTGATTTTTGTGGGTGCTTGGGTAGTTTAGATAGAATCATCGCTAACTTGCGTAATTCTCCGCCCATGTTATGGCGAGACGGCAAACAACCATCAAACCAACCCCTATTTTTTGCCAATGATTGACTTTATATGGATTATTCTGGGCTATTAATTCAATCCAGAGAAGGAATCTCTAATTATCTGGATTTGAATCCATTGGAATCAAATTCTTTAGGTTATTAGTGGCAACCATAGTGGATTGCTTGTGTTCTCCGTTATTGACTTTACCAATTGAATTATTATTGTAATTAGAATTATGTTCTATTGCTTGCATTGTTTTTTCAGTCTGTGATTGAGAATCTGATAGGTTTCTGCCACTTCTGATACTAGCAAGAGCCATCGCTTCTTGTCTTAATTTCATCATCATATTTTCTCCCGGCAAATTACCACCACAGAACCTACAAAACTTGGTGCAGTCATCTTGTTGTTCAGAACATGATGGACAGTATACCATATTATCAAGCACGGCATGACATTGAGCAATTTAATGTGTCGTTGATAGTAAGGGTTAACAAAAAAAAATCATGCATTCAATTCGCGTTACTAATGAAGATATTCCATACATCTAGTCCAGCAGCAGTTGCCCTTTCTGAAACTTCTTGGAAGGCGGGGCTATCCAAGATTTGCTCTGCTTCTAGTCCTCCTGCTTTGAGCAATTTTATCGTTTCTAATAATTCCTCATGTACTTCTAATTCGGGATCATTTTCTTCTTTTTTGGGTGGTAAATCATCAGGCTTTTGTTCATTTATTGTAACATTAGAAACAACCTCTTTTTCTTCAACTTCTACAGGTTGAGGTGAAATATTGATTGCACTTAAATTTTCATTTTTTGTTTCAGTCTTTGTGGATAAATTTTCAGATTTCTTGGGGTTACCGCCACCTAGGTTTGGAATTGAAACAGGACTGGTGGGCATAACAAAGGGTGTAGTTTCAGTTGTCTGTACGGGCTTAGATGCAATTTCAGTTTCTTGCTTTGGTATATTTTCTTGACCAAAACTATGTGTAAACCCAGCTATTTTTCCCGCAAAATCAGAATCTACATTAGTTTGCTGTTTTGAATTGCTTGTTTGAGTATCATTGTTTGATGATGGGTATGTAACCCAGACTTTTCCTTGAATACTGGTTGGAGATTTAGCTAAAGGTAGCGTTTCAATTAGATCTAGCCAAGGGTCTCTGAAAGTGGTCCATTTTGTAGGTGTAAATTCATCAACATTGCGTGATGGTGTCACAATAACTTCTTCTTTTGTCCATTCGTCTTTAATCAATGGCCCAACCCAACGACCAAGATCTTCTAAAGCAATATCTAGGAACATAAATGAAGCACTTTTTGGGTCTAAACCATTATCTTCGATTTCATCAGCTTCAGAGCGTGGTCTGTAGAAAACTGCCCAGCAAGGATGTTTTAATTCCAATGTTGACGAATACTTTTCAAAACGTTCACGGTGGCGACGTTGAATAAGAACAAGAATTTGTGTTCTTTGATGGCCCGATTGCCAACAATGGGACATTTTTGTCGGCGCTGAGCCTGAAATGCTAGTTAGACTTTCATCTTTGATAATCTCAACGTTGCTCATGATTATCATATGCGAGAAGCCACTTAGTTAGAAGTATTATGCAAAAATGAGTTCAAGTTCTTCAATTGCGAGTTCGGCCAATAAGATACATCCCCCGGCTGCACCCCTAATGGTGTTTTCACAAAAAGCCGAGAAAGATAGTGTAGAACCAACTAATTTTAAGTCATAAACAGTGATTGCCATACCGGACTTCAAGTTGGTTGCAGGATTATTATCATCAGAGTCAGCACCAGCCCAGCGAGCTTTCTCCAAGTCAATTGGCGAATCACTCAATATTATGGGCTTTTTCGGAGCAGATGGTAGATTCAATGTTTGAGGGCTTGAAGTGTGGTTTGACATCAATTCTATTATTTCATTTATTTCAGTATCTTTTTGCAGATCTATTTTCACTTTGACTATATGGCCATAATCTCGCATTACTCGTTTACATTCTACCTGGGTGTTGAAATCAGCCGGTTCAATCCCATCAGATTCAATGTTACCAAGCAGACGGATACACTCTTCTGAGATTTTTTCTGCTTCACCTGGAATTTCAGATAAGAAGCCATTGGCAGACTTGAGTAATTTATACCCCCCGCCTGATAGCGATTGCTCAGTTGAGATTTCAACACGATTGAACCCTAGAACATCCCACAATGGTTTGAGGGGTAATGCAACGGGCATTACTGTACAATTTGTTGAACAGGCGATAAAGCCTGATGTCTGGTCGTGTAAAGGTGATTTCAATATGCTTAGGTGTTCTGGATTAAGGTCAGCGATGATAAGAGGAACATCACGCTCCATACGGTGTGCTGAGGAGTTTGAAAAAACCTGCATCCCTAACTCTCTTAGAAAGGGTTCAATTTCTATTGCAGCATCTGATGGTAGGGCCGAAAAAACCAATTTAATGTTTAATTTTGTCAATTGAAACTTCAGTTGGGATAATTCGCATGAAAAGACCTCAAGTTCTGGTACTTCAGGTCGTGATTCAGGAAGCCCCCAAGGGATTTCAGAGAGTTGTTTTCCTACTTGAATTGGTGATCCAAATACCGCTGCCAATTCAAACCAAGGGTGGTTTGCTAGCCGTTGTTGGAAGCGTTGTGCTACGATACCGCTTGAGCCTAGCAGTGCCACTTTGGTACGAATGTAAACCGCCTCATTTCTCTCGAACAGCCCTTTATTCATAGCAACGTCGGTTAGCGACATCTTCTTGAACCGCCGGTTCAAATCCATTCTTTAAAGTAGGGTGGCATCAGGGAGTGGTTCAATGGTAGAAGTAGAAATGATTGTAATAGTTATTCTAGTAGTTGCGCTAGTTTTAGTTTTATTCAAGTTGTTAATTAAACCCGATTCTTCAGATCAGGACGCGGCTTTGCGTAAGGAATTAAGAGAGATGAATAGCGCCTCAACTGAAACTCTCCGCAAGACCCTCGAAGGTCTTGGTCAGATTCAACGAGAACACTTAGTTGATGTTTCTAAGAACATAGAGAAACTGAAAGAAGGTAATGAAAAGAAACTTGATCAAATGCGTGAAACAGTTGATGAAAAATTACAGACCACCCTAGAGAAGAGGATTGGTGAATCGTTTAAATTGGTAAGTGATAGATTAGAAGCAGTTCAACGAGGATTGGGTGAAATGCAGAGTTTAGCAACTGATGTGGGTGGTTTGAAAAAAGTTCTGACAAATGTTTCTACTAGGGGGGCTTTGGGTGAAATTCAAGCAGAACAAATTCTTCAAAATATCCTCACACCAGATCAGTATTCCAAGAATGTGAATACTCATCCTGCATGCAAGGGGGCCGTTGAGTTTGCCATCAAACTTCCAGGTCCCGATGGTGATTTGAATAATCCAGTGTGGCTTCCAATTGATTGTAAGTTTCCAAAGGAGGACTACGAGCGATTGATGGATGCTTATGATAGTGGTGATAAGGAAGTAATTAAGAAAGCTAGCAACGCATTTAAGGCCAATGTTACAGGCAAGGCTAAGACAATACGTAAGGAATATGTTGCTGCACCTTATACTACTGATTTTGCTGTAATGTTTTTGCCAACAGAAGGACTTTATGCAGATGTAGTAAGGCAACCAGGCTTGTTTGAGTCTCTCCAGCGAGACCACCAAATTGTTGTGACCGGACCTTCCACTCTTGCGGCATTTGTAAACAGTTTACAGATGGGATTCAGAACTTTGGCTCTTGAGACAAATGCTAGTGAAGTTTACAATGTTCTAGGGGCAGTAAAAACAGAGTTTGTGAAATTCGGAGAGCATTTAGGAAAATTGCACAAGCAACTCAATACAGCCGCCAACACAATAGGTGGCGATGGTGATTCAATTAATCGTCGTCTTAGGGCAATGGAACGAACATTGAAAGATGTTGAATCATTAACTCCGATTGGAGCGAATGAAGTATTGGGATTGACGGATGGCCAAGAATCTTATGAGTCATAGTGAATTGTTTTAGTCCTAGTACAATTTCATTGAGCACAATGTGGGCTGACAAGCGGGTCCTAGTTACTGGCGGTGCCGGTTTTATCGGCTCTCATCTTTCCTCTAAACTGCTTGATTTAGGGGCAGATCTGACCATATTAGATGACTGTTCAGTAGGTGATTCTACAAAAGTTCCATCAGGAGTTAATTTCATTGAAGGTAGTATTACTGATGCTGAAATTCGCTCATCTACATTAGAGGGGATGGATGTAGTATTTCACCTTGCAGCAATCGCTTCAGTCCCACTATGTGAGGCTGAGCCCGAACTATCAGATTTGGTGAATCGTCAAGCAAGCCTAGACATTCTTCTTGAAGCCGGTTGTCCCATAATTTTTGCAAGTAGTGCAGCAATATATGGAGAGCCAATTAGTCTTCCGATTAACGAAAATCATCCGATCACTCCAGTGGGAAATTATGGTGAGCAAAAAGCAGCAGTAGATGAAGCTATACATTCTTTAGACAAGAATTCAAACCCGGCAACAGCCCTTCGTTTTTTCAACGTCTTTGGCCAGGGTCAAGATCCCTCTTCACAGTATAGTGGTGTTCTCTCTATTTTCATCGACAGGGCAACTAGTAATAGTTCGATTACAATATTTGGAGATGGTGAACAAACTCGTGATTTTGTTCATGTTTCAGATGTAGTTTCTGGATTGATAAAATGTGGT
>PBXQ01000017.1 GCA_002727675.1 Thermoplasmata archaeon
GGGGGTGCAGGCGGTGGTGTAATTGATTTGGCTGCTAGAACAATATATGTCAATGGGACACTATCTGCTAATGGTGGCGATGGTGACAATGGAGCAGCTCCTGCAGGTGGTACTGGGCCTGGAGGTAGCGGCGCTGGCGGAGGTAGCGGTGGTTCTATTTCTGTAATTGCAAATTCGGTGTATATTGGAAACAATGCGTTGCTAAGTGCAAATGGTGGTGATGGCGGTGCTGGAGCCCCAGGTGCTCAAGCAGGAATTGGAATTGGTATGTATGATGGCGGCAATGGTGGTGGCGGTGGCTCAGGTGGAATGGTCTATGTAATTACAAAACCTGGCCAAATTACAAACAATGGCGCTCTTGAAGCCAATGGTGGTAATGGTGGTGCTAGAGGTGCACCACACGGAACTGGAAATTATGGGGTTGCAGGAAATAATGCAAATAATGGATTTGCATTTACAGGTACATTTTCAGGGCTAACTGGAATAACCGCATATTACTATGATGGAAATTATACTAGTCCAGTATTCGGCCAACAAGGAACATTAAATCTAAATTCTAGCGTAGTTATAGCGAATAATCAGCCACTTAATACTTCGATTAATGCAACATACCAATACTCTGTAGATGGAACAATTTGGTCTCAATGGACTACTTTCAACCTCACAGGTGAAACCCTGCCTACATTTTCATTAATTCGGTTTAATTTTTGGTTGTCAACTACAAATAATTCTACCACGCCAACTATTACAAGTATCAATTTAAATTGGTCTAATTGGCATTCGATAGACAATTTTGAATTAGGCATTTCGAACAATCCTGCAAGTAATTCATTTTGGTCATTCCCTCAAGATCTGGGGGTTGTTAGAACTGGTACAGATTTTGCTGCAATAGGATATACCAGAATTGATATGAGCTTGCCTGTAAATGCAACACCTATTGGTTCAGGTTGGATTCACATAATGCCTCCACAATTTACTTCTGATGTGGATATTACTTTTTCATTAGGGCCAAAGGATGTATTAGTGATCAATAGTTCTGAAATCCCAAACACAGGGATAACTGTTGAAATTAATCGTTCACTTTTACAGAGCAGTTGGCCAAGTGGTTCAAGTAATCCTAGTTCTGGGATTGGTGGGGTTGAATGGGGTGATTTGGGCCTTACTTGTTCTGCTCCAGGCGGTTACATGGGCTATTTCATCAGTGGATTAATTGTGATTCCGTACGAACTAAATCAATCATTGGGTGGACATAATGAGATTGTTGATTCACTGAATAACTATGTAAACCAAACGAGTGGTCGTTGGGCATTGGCAAATTTCCCCAATTTCCCTATTATTAGCAGTGGGGATACGATTGACTCGCATTTTGTTGAACTAAACAATTTGACGGTTAATTTTACTGATAACATTCTTCCTGAAGTGACTAATATTTCATTCTACATTAATGGTCAAGAAGTTAGCGAAGCTAGAGTTGGAGACATTGTAGAGATTAGAGTAAAAGTGCTTGGAAATGAGTCCGATTCGTTAATAGATTGGCATCTTCAAGGGCTTGGTGGAATTACTTCTTGGCCACCATCGTCCATTTCGTCAATGTCATGGGATACTTTACATAATGCCTACGTTGCTAATTACGATACATCTCAGCATTCTACTGATTATGGTGATTCGATGGCTCTTTGGTTGTGGTTAACTGATGCTGCAGGAAATGTTCGTTCACCATCAGGTGTAGGCGCCTGGTACACTATTTTGTATCTAAAACCAATATACCCTCAATTCAAAACAATGGATGTTTTAGGTTGTTCGAATGTTGTTGGAAATATTTGTGAGGCAGAGCCAGGTGATGAAATTAATTTTACAGCGTCTGCAATTGGTGAGCGCCCTGATTTTTCCACTTTTGTCTATATTTCAAATCCAAATAATGCGACTGAATATTTTTCCACTCAATTGTATTGGGAACCAGCCTCTCATAAATACGAAGGATCACTATCATTAACATATGCTGAATTAGGTTGGTGGGATATCAGATTCAAATTTATTGATGTAAATAGAGGCGAATCAGTAGTTTCAATTGTGGGTGTTGATAAATTACATCTAATTGATAATACTAAACCGATTGAAGGTATTCTGAATGTTAATGCCACTCCTGATGGAGATACATGGGATATTAGTGGCCAATGGCAGGCAACTGTTGCCGATAATTCTTCAGCAGTGGTGACAATTTCAGGTCCTAATAATTATGAATCATCTGTTATATTAAACTCTAATATTGTCAGTGAATCTCAAAATATTACTTCCTATGTGGCTCTTGGTTCTAAGGAAACCATGGGTGTTGGTGCTAATGGTTCTAATTATTCAGTGACAGGTTTAATTCATGAACAATTAAATCAGACATGGCCCGGTGTAACTTTAACTAATATTTCAGATTCATGGGGCACAGTCCAGCATTTTGTAACTAAACAGGACGATATTATCATTGCTAAACCTGATATAATTACTATTATCCCTTTACAAGATTATTATTTTTCTTCTACAAGTGTTTTCTCAACTAATTATCCCGGTTTATTAGATGCCTTATATTCTTCAACAGGGGCTGAAATCTTCATTGGAATATTGAATCCGAATCCGGAATATGTTTGTCATATTGGTTCTGGTCCTGCAGGATGTTATAATTTTGGAGAATATGAGATGTTAATTGAGAAAACTGAATTAATCAAGGATATTGCTTCGTCTCGCCCATGGGTTACATTAGTTCCTCTTTCCGATCAAGAATTTGAACATCCAGAGTGGAAGCATTCTAATGGTGATTATACAAATGCAGGTCATGCTTCATTAGCAACTCCATTTATCCATCAAATGCAACGTTTGAATATGCGAAATGTTACTTTTGAAGGAACTTATTATCTAAATGTTAGTGCGTATTCATTTGGTGATTATGATTTTGAAATTGAAATTAGTGATGAGTCAAACAACGTCGCATTAGATGCAGTTAGCGGAGTGGATGCCACTATTACTAATTCCCCGGATGATGACATTTTGTCACTGAATGTGTTGACTACAGCACCAGAGACTTTGTATCCAGGGGAATTAATGATTGAATATAATGCGAGTTGTTCCATTGGCTGCTCAATGATTGTTCAAATTTCAATTGATGGTGTGTTGGTTGATACATTGCAACCAACGAGCGGTCAAAATTATGTTAATGTGACAATATCAAGCTTAGGTGTTCAAACAATTAGTTTAGTTCTATCAACGAGTGAATGGTCTGTATCTTCAGTCACATCAAACATTGATGTTGTCGTAACCGCTAATCCTTCACCAATATGGTCTATATCATGCTCATATAGTGATTATGAAACCACTCAGTTTGATGTTGCACGTGAAGGTAGTATAGGTAATCTAACTATTTCCACCCATACTATCCAATGTACAGTTGCAAATAATGGGAACGCGCCAGGTGTTGTCCAAGTCGCTCCGAATTCAATACTTGGTCCTTTTTCTTGCACAAAATCCACTTTGTCAATTGATCCCAATAGAAAGCAAATAATTACTTGTTTTGCTGAAGAAAGTGAAGATGTTGCTGGAATTTATAACTTATCAATTGGTTTTGAAGAAGTTACAGCCACTTCTAATTACACTATTGGTGGGTGGGATTCAAATGCTGTTTTATTGTCTCCAAGGTTCAGTCCAAATCAAGCAAACGATAATTCCAATGACGTAAGTGATGATGCATCTGAAAGCTCCGGGAAAAATCCTGCAACACTGTTATTATCTGTGATAATTCTAATTGTTGTAGGGTTTGGTGTAATTGGTTTAATATTTACAATGAGGGACAAAGAAGTTTCTTTGAAGAGTCTTCTCGAACACGACTCCATGCATTCCATCGAAGAGCCAATTTCTCTTCAACAAGATATGCCTGCCTTGTTAGTGACGAATGAAAGTAGAGTTGAAACTAGCCAAGAAAATAATTCAACTGAAGATATTTTGCGGGTTGATTCCTACAATCAATTACCTCCTGGGGGAGAATATGAACAAAAAGATGGACTTACTTTCTACAAGCAAGCAGATGGAATTATTTGGCAGTTAGAAGATGGTGGCAGTTTCCGCCGTCAAGAATAGAAATCCCCTCGCATCTTATTTATTTCAAGTCATTTCAACGGTTGATTCAAAAGCCACCCCTCTCCGCTAGTATTTGTGGACGAAGGAATTCGTACTTGCTTTCGTTTTCGCTCGGTTGATGATTCAATCGTGGTTTTAGTTGAAGGCGAGTCTGATTGGGTTAATGATTGGCGGGAAAAATTAGGCCTTTCAGGAATTGGATGGCTTGAGCGTCTTAGCGTAGGTGTAGATGGCGAGCCAATTCTTTCTTCTTCACCTAGTAGTGGCGATAAGAAATTACCAGGTCCACCGCCAGATCCTACCAAGTTGGTTCCAGTTAGACGTACAATTGGTGATTTGGATATTGATCAGGAAATGGCGAAAATTGGTATTTTTAAGGAAGAATCACCAACGGTTGAAGCTTTAAGGATGATTTTAGATGAATATGATGAAGCACCAAAGCCTCCGCAAGGGTCTCCATCTACAGAACCGGTTGCTGAAGGCTGGTTAAGAGAGGCTCTAAGATTGGCTGTCCGCCGTTTTGGAGTAATGGGGCTACCAACAGAAGTAATTGTAGAAACAATTCATGGTCGTCACGACTTAGATGATGAGCTTGTTGAGGGTTGGCTTGAAACTCAGTATCAACTTGGCAAATTAGTCAAAATTTATGGCGGTATGAAGGAAGGTTTTGGCCCCTCTCCTAACTGGCTTGACGCTCCTTGATTTGGCTTTTTTTACCCCATTGGTGGGGTGTACGGCAAATCCGACTTAATTTTATCTTAAACGTTGTACTGCTAGCATGTGGTGGGAGCAAATCTCGCACACGCGCACGAAAGGAGTAATAAGAAGATGCAAAGTCGGTAAGTCAGTATGTCGAGTCATACCTTTGAACTAAATTTGAATAAGGCACGAGTCAAAGCCATAGCATTGGTTGCGCTAATGGTACTGTCAACTTCTTTGGCAGTGATGGATGTAGCAGCTAGTAACTCGAAGCAGTACCCCGCAGCAAGAAACCCTAGAGATCTTGCGACAGGTGACTTCGATTGTGATGGTGACGAAGATATCGTGACAGCGAGCGATATGGGCAATTTTTTGGCCATACTTTGGAACGATGGGGGAACCTATGAGGAAAGAATGGATATTTGGGTCTCAAATAATAATTCACGTAGAGCCGGTTTCTTGGATATTGCTGACGCAGCATCTGTAGAAGTAGGTGATATTGATGATGATGGAAATGATGATATTGTATTTTATCAAGGAAATATCCAAGCATTTGGTTCAACTCAAGTAATTAGTGGAAACCTTACTGTTTTGACAAATGATGATTGTACTGGGGCATTCACAGAAGATGCTGTTTACACCATGGGAGATATTGTTTGGGAATTCCAAATCGGTGATGTTAATGCTGATGGTGTTGATGATATTGTTGTTTTAGAATTACAAGATATGGCTTCAGGAACTCAGCGTTTATTGACATATCTTGGTGGTTCACAACGTAACAATGCTGCAACTAATCACAAGATAACAACTCTTGACAATCTTGCTAACAAAGTGTATGCCGACTTAAGACTAGGTAACTTTGGAGAAACAGTTGCTGGAGGTCCAATCACACAGGATTGTGATGATTTAGATGCTTTCGTTCATTTTTGGCCAGGTTTTAACCAAGCAACAGGTTTCTCAGATGGAGATTGGGACAATGTGTCAATCATAGAATTCGATTGTACATTAGATACATTTTCTGCATGGAATGACCCTAACAAGGCTCATACGATTAAGTTAAACACTCCAACTGGAAGCCCTGCTTTTGATATTGCTGATGAAGATGGTGACGGTAAGATTGACACTATGGCAATTACAAATCAGACTACAGTGATAATTCAGTCATGTGCTTCTGCACCATGTCCATCACAGAGTAATTGGCAACAAATTTCAACTCCGCCTACGATAGGTTCCTTTGTTCCAGCTACGGTTGCATTAGAGGACGTAAATCAAGACGGAGATGTTGATTTGGTCGTACCTACAATGTATTCTGCAACAATTAATTACAACGCCAATGGTGAAGAGATAGTAAGTTATTCTATGGACAATCTAAATGATTTGAATACAGTTCAAATTATTCTTTCAGATGGTTCTGGTGGTTACCTTTCACCTCAATCAATGCCTGTAGGGCGCCGCCCAACAATGGTCTTAGTAGGACAATTCGCAGGCGGTCCTTCTAGTGCTCTTGATTTAGCAGTTGGAAACACAGATTACAGTTTCCAGTATAGTAATGGTGCACTTCATTTGGATACGAAAGGATGTGCGTTTGATCCAATTAATCCACAAATGTATGGTTTTGGATTTGGTAACTTAGATGCAATTTCTGTAGTTCAACTTGACAATGAGGATATTGGAATTTCTTCTATGACCTTGTCGCCAGCTTCACGTAATCCGGATACTGGAAGCATGATGATTGGTGAGGGTACACGTGAAGTGAACGTCACAGTTCAAAATACTGGTTTAGATTCAATCAGTGGAAGTGTTGATGTTGATGTTTCTGTTAAAGAAATAACTGGTGGTACAGACACCGTTGTTTATTCTAATGACTTTGATAGTACTCCAGTCATTAATTGTGGTACTGCAACTATTGCTTGTGATTGGACATCTCATGATTACGATGGTGAACAACTATTTTGGCACGAGGAAGTAGCTGCAAACCATTCCAGTACACCTAATGGTGAGGATGCCGATGTGAATCCTACCGATTATATGTGGGCGGGTACAATGTATCCAAATGCATCATCTGGAAATCAACTAGAGTCTGGCTATCTTTCAAACCAAGATGAAGCAGTAATCCTAAGGGGTGTAGACTTAACTGGTGCTGATGCAGCTTCTCTGGAAGTTGATTTATTTTGTACACTAGGGTACTCCGCTGTTCATTATGTTAATGCCCAGGGTGGAATTAGTGGAATGGAAATTTACGATGATTCTTGTAATATTGATGTATACACTGATGATCGTGGTTGGGTTCCAATCATGTATAAGGGGGGTTATGATTCAGTACGTTGGAATGAATATTATTACAACGGAGGTTCTGTGGAATATACTAGCCAAATTTATCATTATTCTGGAATAAATTACAGTTGGGAAGAATATCAAGGAAATGATTCTATTGACCTAACATCATGGGCAGGGGATATCATCGATCTTCGTTTCCGTTTCCGAACAGGATATCAAGGAAGTGTTGGTTTAGATAATGAATCTAGAAACACCCAGTTCGATGGAATGGCTTTTGATAATTTGACCATTACTAAGACAGTCACATCTTATGGTGCAACACAACCTGTTTCACAAACTCTAACTTTGACTAATTTCGCTCCAGGTGATACAGAATCAATTCCTCTTAACGCATATTTCACTAATGATACAGAATATATGATTGAAGCAACTCTAACATCTCCATCAGGATTTGCCAATGAAGATTCTAGTAACGATGAAAATCGTTGGAAGATGAATGTTCTTAATTTATATGATCCTGCAATCCGTGAAATTACTTCCTTTGAACCAGGTGCATTGTACCCATCAGGGGACATGCCTATTGATGTTGTAGTTGAAAATGCAGGTAACACAATTATGGATTTTGATGTTCAAGCAACAGTATTTACAGCTCAACCAAATGCACTATTCAAGAACCCATGTAAGAATTTTGAGGATTTTGAACCTAGTGCATGTGCTTACATGTTTGGTGACGACAGCAACGGACTTGGTGGAATTGTAGATGATAGTGATCCCAGTGTTTCAAATGCAATAGTTCCAGGGAATATGCCACAATTTGGTAGCAATGCATACTGGTTTGGTCATCCAGATACAGGTTATGGCGATGATTGGAATGAGTCAATGCAAATTGAAGTTGATTTGACACAAATGACCGGTGATTTTGCTTACTTAACATTCGACTATTTCGCAGATGCTGATTACTTGAGTGATTCCGAAGGAAATGTGCTTGGTGCTTACGATTACGCAGGACTTGAAATCCAGTGGAGAAAGGGTGCACAAACATTCTCAGGAGTTGTTTATGGGTCTTGGAATGATTACAATGAAAATGGTATTCAAGGCAATCAAAGTTGTGAAGATATAGATGATGATGGTATTTATGATGAAATTGAATTAATGGGTGACCATAATGATAATATTTGGTTTGATAGCCAAGATTTGGTCAGGTCTGTAACACTTGATTTAACTCACATTGCTATCCAAAACAGAACAGGTGCGTCAAACACATGGAGAACTGAATGTACATCTATGGAAGGTGCCCATGTGGACCTGATTTACCGGTTCCAATCTAATGGCCAGACAGGCGGTGCTGCAGGTTTTGCAGGATTCGCAATTGATAACATTACTGTTCAAGAATATACTTTCACATCTGATCAAGTATATACTACATCTGTTACTAATATAGATGCACGTGAGGATAGAAATGTGACGATATCAAGCCATAACTTCCAACAAGGAATTTACAGGATTGATGTAATGAGTATTTTTGATAATACTACGGCAGGAAATAATTGGACTAATGTCGAAGAAGTGGCATTAGGAAACAATCTATCTCGTGTTATTTTTGAAGTTGCATCAGTAGATGTTACAATCTATCGTCCTAATGTTTTATCTTGTGTTGAAGACGCAACATATGATTGTGTATATCCAATAGATCAAGCATTAAACCATCAATTTGAGGTGCCTTTGAGTAATGGTGTGCTTGAAGGAAATTATAACATATATCTTGACATAGTAGATTCTTCAGGAAACGTTGTATCTTCCACCACATCTACCAATAGCCCAATTCTATTAGAATCACATGAAGATGCAGATGCATCATTCCAGCCATTCAATGGTTGGCAAGATGGTGAATCTTATGAATTGAGATTCTATGCTCAACTAGTTGATGGTACCCCTTCAGGGAATCAACAAAATTTCTCGATTACTTTTGCTGATACAGTAGATGTTGCAATTCTTTCCAACCCTACAGATCAGAGTAGGTTGGAAGGAGTAAAGCAAGATTTACAAGCAATGGGAATGACTTATACTCAATTTAAGATAGAGGATTGGGATACATACTTAGACCATTCAGAATGTACCAATGCTGCAACTAAGAATTGCTGGATTAGTCATTATGACAAGATTCTAATTCCATGGCAGACAACTGCAAATGTTCAAACAAATAAGCATTATGAAAAACTCAATGAAGGACAGAGAACAACCATCTTGACCGAATACATGCAGGCGGGTGGAACTATTGAAATGCATCTTGGACCATTTGCAGATGGCTTGGATGACCAATTATTATTCAATATGGTCATCCTTGACCGAAATGTTGCTGGAAACCAGATTGAACATAATGATGTAAATATTGCAGATCCTTATCATCCACTTTTGAATAATGTTTCATCCACAGCCTGGTTTGGGATGAATAATGGTAATTATGTTGCCAACGCTGCACTTTCAACCAGTAATTCTGGTGCATTACAAATGCCATCAATGTGTAATGGCTTGATTAATTCCAATTCTGGTACTTTCCACAGTATTTTGAATCATAAATCAGATCCTGGTTTGCATTTGTTAACAACATGTGTGATAGGAAGTGGTGGTTTGTTAGTAACTACAATGGATGTTGAAAACCCAAGTGTTTCAGAAGCTTTTGGCGGAACAGCAGCTCCAATTCGTAGTAATTTACTATCATTCCATGTTACTCCATATCCAGCATCAGGGTTTGGAACTGCTGGTAATGGCTGGGATTTAACCATTAATGGCGCAGTCCCTGGTCAGGTTGACAATTATGGTGATTATACTGAACCTTATTACATGAAGTCCAACACAGAATTAACATTCTCCTTCAATTCAACAATCCCTGGTCTTGATGCAGATTGGGAAATTAGGGGAATTACAAATTGGTCACAATCAATGTTCCAACCAAATGTTGAATTTGAACATCGTGAGCAAGACACGCACTCTGCAACATTCTGTAAGACAACACCTACAGGATGTCAACAAGATGTACAATGGAATGTTACATTATTCCTTCACGATTCAGCAGGACATACTAGAATTACTCATATCACATTGATAACAAATGACATAATTGCTGATGCATATGATCCAGTGGCAAATGTTACTGTTGAAGAACACGCACTTTATGAGGATAGTTTAGAAGAGCATGGTACAAAGAATTCTAGTGGTACTGCTTGGCCATTATATTTGGTTAAGTTAGGTCCTAGTGGCGATGTTAAGGTTAAGTTTGATGCTTGTGATTCTTACGATGATGATGCAATGAATGGCGAGTCTGGTATTGAAAAGTATGTATGGCGAGTTGTTCAAGACGAGCCATATAATAATCCTTCAAACAACTATGATGGACACACCTTTGAAAGAGATGCTCAGATGGGTTGTGATTGGACTTACACGTTCAAAAATCAAACAGCAAATCCAAGCGGATATGAAGGAGTACCAATTCGTGTTGAGTTATTTGTTGAAGACCGCGCAGGTAGCGATTCTGATACAATTTACGTGTATTTCGTTGTCGTTCCTGAAGATTGGGGTGATGATTCACCAGTTCTAGATATTGTGACTCCAATTTCTGGTTCAACCCAGACTGGTGATTATGTTTGGATTAATGGAACAGTAGTTTCAGGTAGTGAAGATGGAGATGTTGCAATTGAAGCTTCTCTAGATTCATCAGTATTAGATGGATCAATGGATCAGAAGGTTCAGTTAAAGATTGACACTAAATATGATCAAGTCAAGGATTTGGGCGATGATTCAGAATTCAGTTTGAAACTAAAGTTATCAGATCTTTATGATGAAAATGGTTCATCCCAAACAATTTATCTGAAGATTGTTGAAGGTAATGGTCAGACTTGGACTCTTTATCAGCAGATTGACATTAACTTGCCTCCGGTAGAATCCAATACTGACCCTTGTGTTGAAAATCCAAATGCAGAAGGTTGTGGTGAAGAAACTACAGATACTCAAAGTGATGGTGGAATTTCTAGTGCAATTCTGTATGGTGGGATAGGATTAGCAGTACTTCTTTTGGTCTTTGTATTATCACTTCTAGTGATTCGTGCACGTGGTGGTAGTGAAGATATAACTGGATTTGCGGATGTTGCTGATATGGACCCAATGGAGGCTTATGTTCAACAATTGATTGCTCAAGGTTATCCAGAAGAAACTGCAAGGCAGTATGCTCAACAATATGCCGGGCATTTCCAACAGAATCAATAGCGAACATGATGTAAGTCTGCGCGGCATTGCCGCGTAGGCTTCACATTTTGAGTCATAAGTGAGCCATGCTAACTTTTGAATAACAGCAGCCCCGGCAATATTCATGGATGAAGCCGAAGGCTACAAAGTCGCAAATCTAAGCCTCGCCGATGAAGGCGAAAGGAGGGTTGATTGGGCTCGTAGCCGCATGCCTGTTTTAGCAATACTCCGTCACCAAGCTGAGAAAGAAAAGCCTCTTGCAGGGATGACTGTTGCTGGTTGCCTTCATGTTACAAAAGAGACTGCAGTACTTATCGAAACTATTGCAGCGGCGGGTGCAAATGTTTCTTGGTCTGGTTGTAATCCACTTTCTACTCAAGATGATGTCGCTGCTTGGTTAGCTCGTGAGGGTTATGAAATATATGCGTGGCATGGGCAATCTGTAGAGGATTTTTATTGGTGCATTGACCAAACAATAGATTCTAAGCCCACATTAACTCTAGATGACGGGGCTGATTTGATTTTCCGCGTTCATGATACAAGGGTTGACGCATTAGATCTGATAATTGGTGGGACTGAAGAGACCACTACTGGAGTTCATAGACTTAGGGCGATGAGCGCTGCGGGTCAACTAAAATATCCTGTGATTGCTGTTAATGATGCCATTACAAAGTGGGATTTTGATAATGTTCATGGGACAGGTCAATCTACTTTAGATGGAATATTACGTGCAACATCAGTTCTTCTTGCTGGCAAGACTTTTGTTGTGGCTGGATATGGTCATTGTGGGAAGGGATTAGCAAATCGTGCACGTGGAATGGGTTCCAATGTAGTAGTTACAGAAGTAAATCCTTTAGCCGCACTAAAAGCACATATGGATGGTTTCCAAGTTATGAAGATGGAAGATGCAGCTTCAATAGGTGACATATTCTGTACAGCTACAGGAATGGTTGATGTTTTAGTAAAGCGGCATTTTGAATTAATGAAGGATGGCGCAATTGTTTGTAATACAGGGCATTATGATTGTGAAATCAATATTCCTGATTTAGAATCGCTTTCTTCATCAGTAAGAACAATCCGTACAGATAATGAAGAATTTACAATGAAGGATGGTCGCTTGATTCATTTATTGGCACGCGGTAGATTGGTTAACTTGGCTTCTGCAGAAGGGCATCCGTCTGAAGTGATGGACATGTCTTTTGCTAATCAATTTCTTTCACTTTGCAGATTAGCCAAAGAAGGGACATCTTATTTGAACGAAGTTTACGATATAACTCTAGAACAGGATTCGGAATTGGCTATGTTGAAACTGGCTGCTGAAGGACTTATTATTGACAAATTAACCGAAGAGCAGAGAAAGTACCACGAAGATTATTCTCATGGTACATGATTATACTCTGTTAAGGTGTTTCATCCCTTCCCTTTTTGATAGATTTGAGAGTATATCTTTGTTTTCTTCAATAAATTTTGAAACTAAATCTGGTTCAGTTTTTGAGTATTCTCTTAGAGCCCAACCAATGGCTTTTTGGATGAAGAATTCTTTTTCATGAGCACACTTGAGGCAATATTGAAACAATTTCTTATCGTCAGTATTTTCTTTATGTTTTAGATGGGAAAGTATTGCACTCCTCCTAATCCACAAATTATCATCTGTAATCCATTTATCCAATATAATATTCATTTCTATTCTATTTTTCATTAATAAAGGCCCTATTAACCCTGTAGCAATTGGATCTATGAAGTCCCACCATTGCCCTTCTCTGATCATTTTTTCATATATTTGCAATGCATCTAATGTGATGTATTGTTTTAATTTTCTAGCTAGTTTTATTGAGATATATTTTTCTTCACGCCTTGATAATTTCCAAATTTTTGTTATCATTGAATTATATTCATCTTGATTCGTAATTGGGAATGCTTTTGTTACATTATTAACAATTTCATTTTGAATAGGTGATTTTACACCATAAAATGGCATTGATGTTTTCAAGTATCGTTGCATAAGCACTGCATCATTAGGATTTGCATTTTCAGCTAATTGGCTACTAATGTAATTAGTAACACTATTTTTCATGCCCACACCAATTATTCTTCTTCAATAAATATCAGATCTACAGTGGTTAAGTCAGGAATATTAGGTTTCCAATTTTTAGGCATTGGTTCTGCAGATTGAACCACCTTTTCTAGTCTTTCTTGGAAAGCAGTAGTCCGATATTTTAGTAATGTTTGGTACAATTTTTGTGGCCGCCAATCATCAGGAAAACAGACTTTACCAGAACTCATTTCAATATCTGTTGCCCTAATTACATTATACGCTGGCCTGTTTAACCTCATAGTCAGGGATTTAGACCATTTAACTCCAATTAGTACTGTAGCAATAACGAGTAAAAAACCAGTAATCATAGGTAGCCATGTTGAACCAGAAAATTCTAGAGAGTTCCAAAGCATTACTTCTATCATAACAATTGGCCCTGCTAACATTAAGAAAGTAATTTGTTCAGAAGCAGGCTTTCTTCGCCGTTGAAATTCTATGTCTTTCCAGCCAGGGTGATCTTTTTCCCAAGGTTTGAAAATCATACTTTTTTCTCTTTCTGCAGCCTTTCTAACTGTCCCATGTAAACGTGCAGTTCTCATTAATTGGGAATGTTCCATGGCATCCATTCCTTCAGCCCAAAGTTGACTCAATCTCTCAGCAGCAATAGCATATTGTCCTAAATCTGCTAATATTGCCACTTGCTCAATTAATGGTTCAGGGTCGGTGGGAGAGACCTCTCTTCTCTTTTGCCACCAAGCAAGTGATTCTTCTAGCATCCCAAGTTCTTCAACTAGAATTTGTCCACCCCTCCACCATGCCCTACGGTTTTCAGGATCATATTCCACTACTTTACGACAAGCACGTAAGCATCTAGAGGCTTCACGGAGTGTTGGCATTCCTTGAGCTGGCAACTCTAGATTTGCTCGCATCCACCATGCGTCTGGATGTTCAGGCTCTGCTGCAATTATTTCATCAGAAATTCGGCACATTTCATCCCTATCGTTTTCATTTTGGGCATCAATGGCTTGTAGCCATAGGTCTTCAACATCAACGGCCATGATGTTCGGAGCGGGTTTAGGTTCTCAATCCATCGGCTAACAATTGAATTTGAAAATATTACATTAATTATTCAATTTACTAGAAATCATTATCATTCGCTTCAGTTGCCAAACATGACAAGAAGGGTGAATATATGAGTGAAAAGAGTTTGGAAAGTAAATTGTTAAGTGAATGTATAGGTACTTTTGCACTGACATTCATTGGTGCTGGATCTATTATGATGGGAGGGGATTTGTTAACTGTAGCATTAGCACATGGTGTTGTGTTAGCGATTGTAGTTACAGCAACAATGAATATCTCAGGTGCTCACATTAATCCAGCAGTAACTATCTCGATGATGGTAGTTAAAAAAATGGATAATTCTACTGGTATGAAATATATTGCCTCTCAACTTGTAGGGGCCTGTATTGCAGGATTGATGTTAAACCTCCTTCTTGATGGGGGTACAATCGTCGTGGTAGATGGAATGGGAACTCCCGCTCCTAATTCAGAATTAGGAATGTTGGGCATAATTGGAGTTGAAGCCATTCTAACCTTCCTACTACTATTCGCAATTTGGGGTACAGCTGTTGATCCAAGAGCCCCTGCAATTGGAGGCTGGGGAATCGGAATGATGGTCGCAGTAGACATAATGATGGGTGGAGGACTAACTGGTGCTGCAATGAACCCAGCAAGGTGGATGGGCACTTGGGTCTTTACTGATATGGCCGACATGAATCATATCCTGTATTATTGGGCGGGACCATTATTGGGCGCAATATCTTGCTCAATATTGTATAATAATTACATTATGGCACCTGAAGATGATGGTGCTAAACTTAGCGATCACGATGCATAGAAAATATTTGATTTAAATCAAAAGTGATATACGCCATGCACCAATCGGTGAAACATGATTCAGTATTCTTGTGGGTTATGTGGAATGGGTGTTGTAGGAATGAAGTGTGCTAAGTGCAATTGTGACATGGTCCCTGGTGAAATTACTAAGGACGATGGGACAAAGGTTTCAGTCACCAAGTGCCCTGATGGTTGTGGAATGATTAAGTCACCAATGTGTTGTGGCTCTGATATGACCTGTGCCATTTGATTCATGATTCTTTGTAAATTAACAATCAAGTTCAATAGGTTTGAACGTGACAGAGATTTGTGGAAAAGAAGTCTTTGAGTTCATTGGAGTGGGTGAGTCGTTTTCTTGACGAAACCCCTGGTGATGAGATAATAGGTGGTGTACCTAGACAAGTACCTGGGGCGTGCTGGTCTAGAGTAAATCCAACAACAGTACCACATCCAATTCTTAGGCTGTGGTCAACTGAAATAGCAGATGAACTAGGAGTCGAAGAAGGTGGGGATGAATTTCTTGGCGGCAATAAAATAGCAGAGGGGATGGATTCGTATGCACAAAGATACGGCGGCCACCAATTTGGAAATTGGGCTGGTCAACTTGGTGATGGTAGAGCGATTACACTAGGTGAAGTGGACACTGGTACAAAAATATTTGAATTACAGCTTAAAGGCTCAGGAAACACTCCTTATTCACGATTTGCAGATGGNAAAGCAGTGCTTCGTTCGTCGATTCGTGAATTCCTATGTAGTGAAGCCATGCATCATCTTGGTATTCCAACAACCCGTGCATTATCTATGGTTACAACAGGAGAAGAGGTAATTCGTGACATAATGTATGATGGTAGGCCGGCTCCAGAGCCGGGAGCGATTGTTTGTAGGGTGGCTCAGAGTTTTATTCGCTTTGGAAGTATGGAAATACATGCTATGACTGGAGATTTCGAGACTCTTCAAACACTTGTTGATTACACNGTGAAGCATCATTTCCCCCATCATCATACTGACGATGACGATGGGTTAATAGAATGGCTAAAGCAAATTGCGGATGAAACAGCATTAATGATATCTCATTGGATGAGNGTTGGATTTGTACATGGTGTAATGAATACTGACAATATGTCAATTCATGGACTAACTATCGATTACGGCCCATATGGGTGGTTAGAAGATTTCAATCCGGATTGGACGCCAAACACAACTGATGCCACCAATAANAGGTATCGATTTGGTAACCAAGCACAAATAGGGGCATGGAATATTGCTCGTCTATTAGGGTCAATGATGCCCTTAATGGAAGAACCAGAAAAGTTGTATGAGGTTTTAGAATTCTATCATAAATCCTATGAAAAACACAATAATGAAATGTGGTCCGATAAACTAGGTTTAGAGAAATTTACTTCTGGGGATGAAGATCTAGTCATAGAATTAATTTCAATTTTACAGGAGGTTGAAACAGACATGACGATATTTTTCAGATTATTGTCATCAATCAAGGAGCCAGACATTAATCATCTAAAATTTGCATTTTATAGTGAAGATTCAATTCCTATAGATGAATGGAATAATTGGTTGAATAAGTGGTGGGATAGAGTCAATGGCAAGCCCAATCAAGAAAAAATGGAACAGACTAANCCTAAGTATGTTCTAAGAAATTGGATGGCTCAGTTAGCTATCGACGCTGCTGAANAGGAAGACTATTCAGTGGCCATAGAACTCTATGAATTACTAAAAAAACCTTATGGGGAACAATATGAGTATGAAGAAAAGTGGTTTCAAAAGCGTCCAGAATGGGCTAGAACAAGAGTTGGTTGCTCAATGCTTTCTTGTTCAAGTTAATCATTAAATATTCTGAATTATTGTATAATTGTTTACATTAAAGTAAACTATTATTCAAACTAATTTTTGTTCAGATGAACGAGTTGAGATTTCCGATAGTAAGTTTTCCATGAAATTGTCAAGTGGTATTCCCTGAACTTGTTCACCCGCACGATTACGAATGCTTACTGTGTGAGATGATGCCTCCTCATCTCCTAGAATTAACATATAAGCAGGTTGCATTTTTCTGTGCGTTCTAATCTTCTTGCCAATAGTATTGTCACTATTATCTATTTCAACTCTAACTCCAAGCAATTTTAATTCATCACTTACTTNGTTTGCATAATCAATATGTTTCTCAGAAATTGTCAATATATGTACTTGAGTAGGTGTCAACCAAGTCGGGAATTTACCAGCAAAATGTTCTATCAATACGCCACAAAATCTCTCCATACTTCCAAATGGTGCTCTGTGAATCATCACCGGGCGATGCTTCTCTCCATCAGCGCCCACGAATTCCAAATCAAATCGCTCAGGAAGATTGTAATCTACCTGGACAGTACCTAGTTGCCATTCCCTTCCAAGCACATCTCGTACCACGAAATCAATTTTTGGGCCGTAGAAAGCGGCTTCACCTTTTTCTTCAGTGAAAGGCACCCCTAGACTTGCTGCTGCCGAACGACAAGCTTCTTCGGCTTTGTCCCATTTTTCGCTCTCTCCTACATATTTAGAAGAATCATCTTCACGTAATCCTACACGTACGCGGTAATCTTCCATGCCTAGTACTCCAAAAATGACTTGTACTAATTCAATGCAACCAAGGACTTCATCGGCAATTTGGTCTTCTGTGACAAATAGGTGAGCGTCATCTTGAGTAAAACCTCGTACACGCGTCATTCCAGAAATCTCGCCCGACTGTTCCCAACGGTATACAGTACCAAACTCCGCAAGCCTTAGTGGAAGGTCACGATATGAATGGGGCTGNGAATTGTAAATACGAATATGATGTGGACAATTCATTGGTTTTAACAAATAACCATCAATTTCACCTTCTTCCATCAAGTTTGAAAGTTCAGAACAACTACATCCATCGTCTGATAGTTTAGCCATCAACTCTCGCTCAACAAGTGGAGGGTACTGACTATCTTGATAGTAAGGAAAGTGTCCTGATGTTCGGTATAGATCTAATTTTCCAATATGTGGGGTAAAAACCTGAGAATAACCTTGTCTTCTCAAATGCTCGCCTATGAAGTTCTGTANCTCTTGGCGAACTACGCTTCCGCGGGGNGTCCAGAGAACCAATCCTTGTCCAACCATTTCATCAATATGAAATAGTTGCAAATCTTTTCCTAACTTTCTGTGATCNCGAAGTGCAGCCTCTCTTAGCAAAGTCTCCCTTGCTTGTAAGTCCTCTTTAGTTGCATAACACATTCCATAAATTCGTACAAGATTTTCACGCTTGGAATCTGCTCGCCAGAAAGCCGTTGAAGTGGATGTTAATTTGAAATGGCGTAGGTAAGAAGTAGATGGGACATGAGGTCCACGACACAAATCTACAAATTCCCCTTGGCGATATACACTTGATCCTGCACCATCTTCAAGTTTGTCATCCATTATTTCAATCTTGAACTTATTATCAGCAAAAATTTGACGAAGCGTGTTGCCATCATGTTCTTCACGGATAATTTTGAGGTTTTGCTTGACAAAATATTTCATCTTCTTCTCGATTTCTCTCAACCCTTCTTCGTCAATAGGTTCCATTTCGAAATCATAGTAAAAACCATGTTCAATTGGTGGCCCAATTGTAGGTTTGGCATTAGGATATAATTCCGTAACTGCTTGAGCTAGTAAATGAGCACATGAATGGCGTAATACATGTAACCCATCTTCGCTTTCAGAATGAATTTGATCTAACGTACAAGATTCTTCAATTGTGGTCAATAAATCACATGGGGCGCCATTAATTATTGCTGCGACAGCACCTCTTCCAAAGGCATCTTTGATTACTTCCGCAGCCGTAACCCCAACAGCAATTTCATGTATTGTGCCATCGGGAAGTGATACTTCAACTAACGACATCAATACGCCCTCCAAGTCTTTGGGATTGTATTAGCCATATCAAGACGACGCAAATTGAATCCTGCTACGGGCCAAACAAGAGGTTTTTCTCATTCATCCACTGGTGGGCCTTTGGGGCCTTTAGGTGGTCCTGCTGGAGGCATAGGTCCCGGTCCACTAGGCGGTCCTGCTGGAGGCATTGGCCCTGGTCCACTAGGTGGTCCTGCTGGAGGCATAGGTCCCGGTCCACTAGGCGGTCCTGCTGGAGGCATTGGTCCCGGTCCACTAGGCGGTCCTG
>PBXQ01000018.1 GCA_002727675.1 Thermoplasmata archaeon
TTGACAATAATATAGATGCTAATAATGTGACTGGAAATGCATAGATAAATAGTGGCATATTCTCACGTAATAATCTACCCACTGATAGATATCCAACAAATGCCACGGCACCTATAAATGCTGCAAAATCACCAATTAGAGTCACATCACCTTCATTTGTTACACCTAACAATGTGATACATGCACCTATGAATCCAATCAATGCACCACTAGTTTGTTTCGCCGTAATACCCTTCCCAAACAAGTATAGTCCTGCCACAATAACTAGAGGGTGTGCTGTCACAAATAACAGGCTATGAGTCAAAGAAGTGTGATCTAATGACCATACCCAACTACCAAAATGTATCCACAAACAACATCCAGAGAATATGACATATGAAATAATACTCTTATCCTTCAATTTCTCATATGATTCGGGTTTTGTTTTTTTAAACTGCCATATTTGAAATAAAAAAGGCGGTAATAATAGTAGGGAGGTCGCCTGCAACCTCCATGATGCCCTCAGTATTGGTGGCACCTGATCAATTAATTGGAATACTGCGCCGGCACTGGATACTGCACAAACAGAGCATACTAGAATAATCCATGCAAACGGAGGAGGTTTAATTTCCCCCACAAATTCACTCGCCTAAATCTGCATCAAGCAAGTCATCTTTAGGACCTATAATACCAGCCTTTCTGAATAAGAAGTATATTCCTAAACCTAATGCTACATTCATACCTAAGAATGAAGCAAACCTAGCATAAGGGTACCATGACAAGTCACCAAGAACCTCATTTGACATAACGGGATTACCTTCACTATCAAGAATAGGTGTTTCACCATCCATCATTTCAATTTCCTCACCAGTTGGTAATTCATCCACTACTGCGAAAACAGCGCTCTCTACACCAAGGAAAGCCTCGCCTGTTAGCATCCCAGCAGCTAACATGAAAGTACCTAATAGCATAATTGCTCTAGTTCTTTCTGCAGCTTTGTTGCCTTCAGCCTCGCGAATCTTTTCCACCTTTGGTTTGAGCCTCTTAGCTTCCCACCAATCACGCAAACCGCCACCGATTAACATTGGGAATGTTGCTAAAGTTGGTAAATACATACCAAGTCCAAAAGAGGTACCCATACCAGTAGCCCATTCAATGAAACAACCAAGTAGGAAACCAAGTCCTAGAGCATAGAGATTACCTTCGTTTTCTGCTAGTAATATTGTAAAAGTTGCAAATGCATTCGCTTGAGGAGCCAATAAATCTATGCTTCCATCTGCTAACATTTTTGATAGGAAAATTGCAACCCCCGCACCCAGAATAGCTCCTGGTACAACACCCATAATATTCCCTTTAGAAATATGATAAGGACGGTTTCCAATGTATAAACTATTTTTGTAATCACCCACAACTGTGCCTGACATCGAAATTGCTGAACCAAAAACAGTAGTCCCAACTAAACCAAGTAAAATTGCTTCTTCTTTAGTTAAGCCAAATGTATCTCGTAAATTTAAGAACAACCCTAATAGTCCCAAGAGGACAATGAAAGATGTCCCACTAACAGGTTCAATTCCTGTTTCACCCATAACTCTAACAGCTATTGCACCCAACAAAAAAGTAGCTATTCCAACGATTATCGCAAATAAAATACTAGGAATTAGAGGGAAACCTCCAACTGTAAAAATAAATGACATTGCTACAAATGAAATAATAATAAAGATCGGCAAGTGATAAAGTGGCCATTCATACCATCCTTTACCATCCATATATTCTGCCCCTTGTTCTCCCTTGAAGGCTTTAGTGATATCTCCGAAAATATTGACAAAAGTTGGGGCCATTTTAGCCAAACCTAAGAAACCACCACCCAAAATTGCTCCAATAGCAATTACCCTAATTAAAGTAGAATAGACAACCATCTGTACTAATGGGCTATGGGGCACAGTATCGGGATTACCAATATCTGACAATGTGAAATAGTCCCCTAAACTAGCGATATATACAGGGACATCAAGACCCACTGCAATTGGCACTAAATAGAACCATGCAACCAATGTCCCTAGATTCACTAATATGGCCACCCTCAGTCTCATGAACCAACCTATAGCAAAAAGTGTAGGAGACATTTCAATCCCTAAGTAAGTGTATTCAAAAGGATTGAATTTATCTGAATCATAATGAGTAATTCCATTAGATACACCTTCCCAAGTACCGTGTTCTCCATTTACTGTAGTAATTCCAGCTGGTTGATGAATAGCNTGATGNCTNAATATTGAAGATANCGCTGTTTTCCCTATAGACAACTTCTGGGCCACAACATCAGCAAAAGATGCTGAAACNCCATCTAAATGTCGTTTCCATGACAATGGATAATCAATTAGGAACATGAATAGCATGGTTATAACAGTTGAAACACCTACAGTTTTTAGTGAATCTTTTGCTTGTTCAGCAGCGCCACTTGAAACATCACAGGCGATATCTAACAAAACTAATGTAGCCTCGAAACCAGGCATTGGCAGTGGATCTTCAACTAACCAAACACGTCTGAAAATTATGAAATACATAACTCCTAAGAATCCTGCAAACATTGAAGCAATTATTCCAATGAACGCTAACTGAAAGGTATCAACAGAACTGATTAGATGACCGCCTTCAACCTCATAGGCTGGACTACTTGCGAGCAAAAATATTGCAGGGAATGTGAAAATAAAACCTGTAGATGCATGCGTAGCACCAGTGGTTGCACTTGTAGCAATATTGACTTCAGACGGAGACCACCTTAGTGCCATCCCTAAAAGATAGGCAATATACCAAGCTGCTGAAACAGCCAACCCAATCTTTAGCCCAATATAGGCAGTAACTCCACTAAAAACTGCACCAATTAATATCCCAATCATAACCTTGCTCAAGGACCAATGACTCACCTCGAAAGCCTCTTCAAGATTCTTCTCTTCGAGGTACTGCTCTAAAACTCCAGTGTTAAGATTCTTGTACATTTCTTGATCTAACCAGGTCAAAGTTCCATCCTCGATGGATTTCAAACCTTCAGCAGTAACTGGCTGGCGGTATGCTGAACGTTTTACTCCCAAATTAATCACCGACCCCTGTGAAGCAGGTGTTTGACACCCCACTCATTCAAATTAATTCCTCTTAACAAATTTCAATGGTCGCGGATAATTTTGTATCGCCCCATTGCTTCCATCCACATAATTTCTTTACCAGAATCTAAACTTAATCCATCTTCCAATGGTAAAACCATCATTTCATATGTCTTAGCATCCATAGCATGTACCTCAGAGCCTTGAATATGAGTAATTGTTGCTGAACCCTTCTCAATAATCGGCACACTGATTTTATCAGTCACTGTGCCAACATGGCTCTTCTTTTGGCCAGAAAAAATATCTTCCAATTCTAAACGAGCCTTGGCACTACCGTGTTTACCGGGTTTAGATTTTGAAATCCTCAATATCTTGTATGCGTTATCATCTACAGCGCAATAACGCCCTACTTTCAAAGTTCGAATCTCTACCTTCTCTGTTCCTGCCATGCCTATCCCTAACCATTCCCCGTGGAGGCCTCTTATGATAGTTACCTTGAGAATTGTAATTCAAAGCATTGGATTGGATAATTTCTATGAAATATTTTCTAATTGTATTTATAGAAACCTTCTCCGCTTTTTCTGCCTAATTTACCTTCATCTACCATTTGAATTAGTAATTTAGCTGGAGCATACTTGTCGTCTCCAAACCCTTCATGTAAAACGTTCATTATGTGCAATACCGTATCAAGGCCAATCAAATCTGAAAGGGCCAAAGGGCCTATTGGGTGATTCATTCCGAGTTTCATTATACCATCTATTGATTCCGGCTCTGCTATCCCATCTTGTAAAGAAAGGATTGCCTCATTTAACATCGGACATAATAAACGATTAGAAATGAAACCAGGTGAATCTTTACAGCAAAGAGCAACTTTACCCATTTTTTCAGCTGCAGCAACTACAGAATCCCTCACCTCATCATCAGTTTTAGTTCCAGTAATAACTTCTACTAATTTCATTATAGGGACTGGATTCATGAAATGCATTCCAATTACCATTTTTGGCCTAGAGGTTGAATTTGCAATATCATCAATGCTAATACTACTAGTATTACTTGCTAAAATAGCACCTTCCTTACAAATTTGATCTAATTCCATAAATGTTGAAAATTTCAATTCAGGGATTTCTGGAATTGCCTCAATTACTAAATCAGCATCTGCTGCAGATTGTTTATCTGTGGAAATTGATAAATTAGAACGAGCATCATTAGCACTTTGAAGAGTAATTTTTTCTTTTGAAACTAATTTATCTAATGACCTTTCAATAGTTGACAATCCTTTATCCACATACTCTTGTTTTATGTCTATCATTGTAACTTGAAAACCTGCAAATGCTGCTACTTGAGCAATTCCATTACCCATCTGCCCAGCACCTAATACTGCAATCTTATGTATGTCCATGCCAATGGGATGATGGAGTTATTGATAGCGGTTGGCATTATTCCCATTGAACCCAATCTTCAGATTCATTGCGATACCACCAAACCCCATTTTCATCTTCCCACCATTCAGTGCCATTTTCATCTACTGTAAATTCTTCTTTTGGATCTTCAGAAGAGAAATCATCTTGTTCCTCAACCCACTCTTCCGTAGCTTCATTAATCACATCAATGGCATTTTCCAGTTTCCTAGACTTATTTTTACGTTTTGATTTTCGTATCTTAGTTTGTCTTTGCTTAATTACAATAGCACCAGTCAATCCTGCGAATCCTAATACAATTAATACAAGTACAACAATAATAATTGTAGGTATTCCTCCTGATGATTGTCCAGAATTATCGCCTATGACAATTGATGTTCCTTTTTCCAAACAACCCGGATCTGGATATGATGATTCAGAGTACTCTAAAGGACATTTATCTGCCTGCCTTGCACCTTCAACATATTTTCCAGGCCAACCAATTTGCCTCGATGCAGTCCAAACAGGATCACCATAATTGTCAAAAAATCCATCTAAGTCATAATCAGACCATTGAGTAGGTTCTACTTTCCATGCATCTGCGCCATTTCCAACACCCCATTCTGCATCGGGATCACTATATCCATCACCATCTGTATCAATACAACCTATACGGTCAGCTGTAGAATTCCCATAACGGTTAGGGCATTCATCTCCATTAGTCCCATTGGGATTATCCCCATACCCATCTAAATCTGTATCTGAATTCTGGGTTGGGTCATTTTTGAAAATGCCATTAGGCCCATCTTCTGGATTAAATACACCATCCCCATCATCATCACTTTCTTGCTCCGAGCACCCATTTGATCTAACTATTGTTGATTGTGATAAGGGAGTATTTGGGCATGCATCACTTATGTCCTTAATACCATCTGAATCAGAATCCCTTTCTGAAGGTCCACAACCATTACTGTCTACTAATTCTACTTCAGAATATGGTGTTTCAACGCATTGATCCGCCGAATTACCCCCCCAATTATCGCCATACCCATCACCATCAGTATCGGCCCATTGAGAACCTTCATCTGGGAATTCATCAGCTTCATCAGACCAGCCATCAGAGTCACTATCCAAGCAACCTAATTTGTCTATATGAGACGTCCCTGCTTGATTAGGACAATCATCTGCCTCAAGCCCTGCAGGATTATCCCCAAAGCCATCTCCATCTTTATCTGCCCACTGAGTAAAATCATAAATGAAGGCGTCTCCATTTTCATTAATTCTCATTGATTCATTATCTAGTGTAAATGAATAATTATCTCCAAACCCATCGCCATCATCATCTATCCATTGAGTAGCATCAAATGGGAATCCATCTGCACCATTGGAAATAAACCAATTGGAATCTTCATCCGATCTCCCATCACCATCCGAATCTAAACACCCAAGCCTGTCAATTGTAGAATTTCCCGGGATGGTGGGGCAATCATCTGCATTATTCCCTGATAAATTATCACCATAGCCATCACCATCACTATCAGCCCACTGAGTTTCATCTTGCCAATAATCATCGTAACTATCTTCCCAACCATCACCATCTGAATCAATACAACCTAAAACTGGCCAAAGTGAAGTCCCTGATATGTTAATACAATCATCTTCATGATTGTAATATCCATCATTATCATCATCCAATTGATTTTGTGCACAACCATTACTATCAACTAATTGCCCCAGTGTTGTATTTGGACAATTATCTTCACCATCCCAGATATTATCTCCATCTGAATCAGGAAGAAGACTAGTTGCATCAACCCCTATCCTTGCCCATGATTGAACTCGCGCCAGAATATCTAAACGAACAAAACCCATAGAATCCCATTGGTCTTGTCCACCCTCAGTTAATAACCAATCCAAGAGAGAGAACTTGTCATCCAACTCATCATAGTTAATGATGAATTTATAATCCGATTGAGCAGGATAAATCCCCTCTGAACTATTATCATATGAAGGAAACACTGCTACCCCCCCTGCTGCAACATGATCCTTTGCGCTGTGTGTCCAATTATCGGCAATTGGTACAACATACAAATTATACTTAGAATTATTTTCAATTACACGCATCTCAGTAAATCCAAGTGCTTCGTCATTTTGCTCCACAGCATGCATAATATCAGACCTTGTTGCCTCCTGGAATCTGTAACGTGAGTTTGTAGTCGTGTAAAAGTTTTCATCAAATTGACACCCAGCACAAGTGAAAAGTTGTTCAGCCATGATAGGCACGGAACGATTATCCCATCTACCAAACATATGTAATCCCTCATCTGGGCATGATGGATCTAAATCAACCCACTCTTTCACACCATTAGCATCATCATTAGGCGCAATACTTGTCAAATCCATACCTGGAGCCCATCCCGGAAGAGATAACGTCGATGCGCTTGCGCTAGATAATGCCCACCTAAGTTGACCCATCGATAAACCACCAATGGTTTTGAGACAAGCCTCAGCGGCGCCACCTGCTTGGACAAAGAATGATACAGGCATCCTGCCTACTGGAACCTCTAACAATTGTTTATTCGTTGAAGTGCAATTTAGAATCCCTGATGTTGAATAATTAGCAATGGGTGATGTCAATTGACCAGAAGTACTGAAATTTACTCCAATCACATTACCTACATTACCATTACATAGATCACTAGTCATTTGAAGAATTGTAGAATTATATTGTGCAAGTGGGCGACCATCACCAACCCAATTACTTCGCCATCTATTTGCCATTAATTGAGCAGTCACATCTCCTCTCAACTGTAAGAAACCTTCAGGTAGAATATATACAGCAGTTCTACCACGATACTGCCCTATGCCAATTTTTGTGCTATCAGGAGACCATTCTAGAACCCTAACCCCACGATTATTATTACTATTACCAAAACTACCAAACTTAGCAACATAAGTATAATTGGAAATATTTGCATTATCAGGACTCAAATATATCCTTGCTTCATCATCTCTACCCCCAACTGCAAAAAAAGCACCATTAGGTGAAAATGAAATTGAATAAACATCGCGAGAACTATCTGTAAAACCTACGATATGAGAAGCATTAGCTACATTGTAAATATTAACACGATTATCAAAACCACCTGTTAACAACCAGCGACCATCGGGGCTGAATGTTGTGGTAAGTGCATAATCGCCAGTATGATTATCAAATTCCATGTATTTTGTACCATTATTAGTCCAGAATACCTTCAATTCACCACCAGCAGCCAAACCTGCAATTAAACGATCATCGGGGCTAGAATCAACGCTCCATACTGTGTCTCCAGGTGAAAATGAATAATTCCTAACCATAGCCCAATTACTGGATGAGAATTGACGTAGCTCACCATCTCCATCGCCGGTGAAAAGATAGGAACCGTTAGATGACCAAGCCACACTAGGTACATCGTCAGTATGTGAACTGCTTAGATTAGCAATCACATTTGCTGAATTATTAGCCCAATTCATTTGCAATACTACAATTTGAGATTCACCCTTGTTATCATTGAAGTAAGCTCCTGCTGCTAGTAAAGAACCATCTGGAGAGAATGCAAGCGACCTAACATACTCATCAGGAAAAGAATACAAAGTTGAAAGAGTTAGACCACTGGCAGTATACAACATCACATCACTATCTGCACCACCGGCTATATGTATAGAATCAGGAGCCCAAGATACTGCCCTAGAACTTCCATCATTTGCATAAAGAGCCCTCATTGAATCATCCCAATTATTAATTTGAGGGTTGACAAAATTAGGATCCCCATTACCATCTAAATCAGGACATCCTGTGAAAATATTCGTACTGTTACCCCAAGAAAAAGGACAATCATCTATTGCATCATCGATTCCATCATTATCTCCATCCAAAGCAGAAACCATTGATGAACTAATAATTGAGGTAAGAAGTAAAATTGTTGCTAGGAAGACTGAACGTCCGACCCCCCCCATAATATTCACTAAAGGACACGACGTTTGATGTTTTGGGGAATCTGATTTTTACCATATTACCCAAAAAACGATATTTTTTTATTAAATATCATCTTCAATATTCCTCATTTTTTGTAGCAAACTTGCATCAGCAATTGCAACTTCTTCTTCACTAACAGGTGGTGATCCTATTGGTCCGTGGCTCGGAGGCATAGATATATCATCGAATCCTCTTCCTGAAACTTCTTCATATTCATCAACAAATAACTCAGGATCAAGTGGGGTCGGAAGTTGTGAATCTTTAGAAACTACCTTATTCTTATTTACCCTGTATGCAAACAATAACATGCCCATAAATACAATCATCAACAGAATATTAGCCAATGATCCGATGGTAGTCGCTTTGTAAGAAAACGAATTTTCTTTAGAAATTATTGATTCATCAATAATCACAGTCATTCTATTTCCAGCAGCATCTTCAACGATTATTTCTGCGACCCAAAAACCAGGAGAAGCTCCATCTAAATCAAAAATTAAAGAGCCATCAACAATGTTATTTCCTGTTTCAGTAATTATTGAAACACCATCTTTTTCTATGTTTAAATACCAATATGAAACATCAGAATCAAGAAAATCTGCCCTGACACCCAAATTACAGGATGCAATAGGATTGGGATTAAATATTGTTGATACTGGTGTATTCTCACATGAAATATTTACCCAATTTAAGTTTACTCTTGGTGCCTGACGATCAATATTCAGATAATGAGAAATCGTAGCTAAATTACCTACATAATCAATACTTGAAACTTTAATTTCTTCCTCTCCTTCATGATTTGTAAATAAAATCTTTGCATTATATTGCCCATTTGCATCACAAATTAATTGTTCAAAATAACCTGATGATAACTCGACTGTTACATCTAATCCCATCTCGCAACTTCCTGTTAAGTTCCATTCCCAAGCAGATGTAGATAACCAATTTTCAGGAGAATTAATAGACAATTTTGGAATTCTACTGTCTAGAACAACATATAATTCAAAAATAAACATTTTTTCTAATGCTTCGACTTCGAATTTGATTGTATTATTGCCCTCTTCTAAGAAAATTGGTACGACTAAATCACCAGAAGATAATTCTGAACCATTTTGAATAACCCAATTATTACCATCCCAAATCTGTGATGACCAACTTTGAGATGGACCAATGTGTAAATTCGCATACACGATGCTAGTATTTACAGAACCATTATTCCAATCTGCCGTCAAACTAGGAACATACGCTTCAGGATTAAGATAGACATCTACGCAATTAGACCCAATATTAGGATTTGGCCCTAATGACAAATCTGTTGAAATTACGCACAGGTAATGCCAACCTGTATAGTCTAAACTTATGCTAGTTTCAAATTCAAAATCACCTGGTGGGAAATCATTAACTAAATTACCATCGATATATAATGACTGAGATGATATTTCGGAAGTATTCCAACTGATAAGCAAATTGTGATCCCATAGTGTTTCATTTTGGCTGGGATAAATCCAATTAATTTCAGGAGGGGTCCTATCTAATAATAATGAGTAATTTTCCCAACCCCAATTGCCAGCCCAATCCATCGTTTCAATCATTAATTGCCAATCACCATCTGGAATCTCATTACTAAATTCTAAATAAATTGGAATTAATATATCATTTGGTGCAGGAGGAGGACCTACTCTTTGATAATTTGATATATTACTTAACCAAGGAGGAGATTGTTGAACAGTACAACTATTCAGCCAATCATTACCATCATCATCAATCATGTAAGCACATACTTGTTTAGTATCATAAATTACATCTAAACCAATCCCAATGGGCATTTGAGCATTCAAACTATCAGGTGGCGATAAACCTTCAATTGACCATTCTGTAATACCATTAAATCCAGAATAATTTCGTAATACAATTTGTGGATCAACTCCATCATTACTAGCACCCCATGGATCATAAACTACATCAAATTCCTTGTAATTCCAATTTCCAGCTGTATCTCTTGCCAAAATCTCAAATGTATTTATGTCAACCCATTCCCAACTAGAATGATTATTCGGATCACCATTTACATTAGACCAATATGTTGGTTGAAGTAACAATTGTATTTCAGCAACTCCTGAGTTATTTATTGGCAATAACTGTTCATCAAGCCATAATTCTGAGTTAGGGTCTGTCTGAATAACTACAGGCATAACTGATATGTTTGATAAATAATCCCAGCCATAAATAATTATTGGAGGAGAAATATCATCATATTCCACCATCAAATTTGTTTGGTTAACACGATTTCCTAAATCAGTTATTTCAGCGTGATAATTTGTCCATCCATTAACACTAGGTAAAGTCATGTTCAACCAAGCTGTGCGCAACTTACTATCTACAATTATTGATGAAGAATTTACAATTGAATTGGGTGTGAAACTCCAAGAATCAGTAATTATGATTTGGTCTATTGAAACACCATCTTTACCCGCCCACAAATTTAGTGTGTTACGACCAGAATTGTTGATTTCAAATTGTACCTGATTTGACGAACTCCCATCCCAAGCCATATTGGTCCATTCCCAATTACCATAGGTACTAGTTTGGACACCCCCCATCCCAGAAATTGAATTACCATTCAATCCTAAGTGAACTGAGTTACCATCTAAATCGCTAGCATTAATCCTGAGCCATAAATAGTAAATTCCAGCCGATTTAAATTCTATAGAATAGTCCATACGAGGGCCATCGCTGAAATTAGATGACTCCCAACCAATATCAGATTCTGTTGTAATATAATCACTAATTCCTGTTTGATTACTGTGGCCCAATATCCATTCCGGCGCAGTTGAGTCAACTTTTGTTAATTCTGACGTAGTATTTTCTGTACCGATAATTAATGAACCATTTTCAACGACATAATGGGACCCAGAGGTTATATTGGAAGCACTGTTCCAATGCAACCACGAATTTGTGTAATCTGAAGAACCAAAATCACTACTGGATAAACCTTCTACTGTAAAATTGATATTGCTAAAATTTAAACCAGGATTTGAATCCAATCTTAGCGATGATAAATTAAAACCATTATCTAAATCATTAGCCTCTAATAATACTTGAATTGACTGATTAGTTCTAGTTAAATTAGTTGGAGTAATAAACTCTATTTTTGGAGGAAAATCATTAAGATTATAATCATAATTCAATCTAATTGAGCCACCTGAAGCCAAATTAACGACTAAATATCCTCTCCAAATCCCTGGATTTTCAGGCTTAAGGAATGATATGTTCACATCATATGCACTTAAAGGAATTTTTCCACCTAAAGCTGCAGTGCCGTTAGGATGCCTATTCATTATTTCACTATTATTCAATTCCCTAACCCCTTCTACTGACAATGAGTCGCCCGCCACAATAGTCTGTGTTAAACTAAAACTAGCAGTACCATTAGGCACATCAAATCCATGTACAACTGCCCACCAAGTACCATCTTCAGGAGATTCAATTAGGACATTTTCATCAGAATTCCAATTACCACTAGTAACTATTTGCTCATTACCCCAATCAATGACACCATTACCATTTTTATCCCTATATAATGCCAAATCAAGATCAGTCCTAGGTGAATTTGAATTTATTTGGACCCTTAATAATAAAGCATCTTTTACGTCAATTTGATGTGAGTAATTAGATGATGACCATGTCCCTGGGACATCTTGGGTTGCTGTTTGACTAGGCAACAATAAGGGTTGTGTCCAACCAAATCCTTCAACAGATGACACATTAAGTGGTAAAGTTGCGCCTATTGTAACAATGTCACTTCCTTCTGCATTCTCCCAATCAAATATGTTTTGCTGTAGAGAACCATTTATCGCATTTACTAATCCAACACTAATATTTAGAGGGTTATCATTTGTATTTACTCCATGCATGGCAGAATGTAACATCATCTGCTTAATACCCGGGGTAGCTTCTGCAACAAGTACTTCATTACTACCTCCAGTAGAGGTTTCCCAACCATATTTACCTGATCCTGAATCCATATTTGTTGAAGAAATCTCAGGCACTAAATTATATTGACCATATGAAACGGGGTCATCTAAGTAGTAAGGATGTCCTGACTCCGACATCCAATGGACATCTACATCTGTCAAATTATTATCTGGCCAATCCACGTCGACAATAATAGCCCCATCTCCAGATAAATTGTAAGGCCAATCAAAAGTAAGGAACTTCCAATCCCCTGATTCAGATCTCCAACCCCACCTCTGAGCACCTTGTAACCAAGTTTCACTGTACAATGATTGATTCGTCAAATTACCATCTAGTGGCTTTGGTTGCAAATTAACTGGACCATCTGATGCAACGTTGACTATTACAGGTAATGCCCATTCATGTGAAGAGTTATTTGATTCAAATTCGAATCTTATTTGTTCCTGCCTTAATCCAGGAATTGCATCTATTGGTACAGAAACCCTACAATTAACGTATATTGAAGAATTTGCAGGAATTGTTGAATTACCAGAGCAAGGAGATAACCAAGAAGAATTTGGGTCAGGACCAAAACCTGTCCAATCAATTTCAATAGGAATAGGATCCATCAAATTGGTTCGTATATTTTTTCTATAAACCCCCATCAAAATACCATCTCCATCCCTTTGATCTGGAAGTCCCAATCTTGCCTCAACTTGGCCCGATGTATAGGAATGCTTAGTCACCATTGAATATTCACTACCAGCTTCCATTTCACCCGAATCGACTAAAGAATTATTGTTAGAATCATCCCACCACTTACCATCTCCATCATCATCATGCCACCTCATTAATTCAACATAGACTTCGTTTTCTTGAGCTAAATTTTTGTCAGCATCAAAACCACTACCAGCCATAGCAGCTCTTGCGCGGATTAAACTCGTCCCATTTGGTAATGAATAGTTTGCATCATTTTTTATGTATATAGGTATCAAAATATCTGGCCTATCGGATTGATAGCCATCCCAACCAGAGTTTGTTGATGAATTCCAAATTTGAGAATGGAATGAAGTAGGACTCAAAATAGCCCCACCCCATGAAATATTTACTGCTGATGACCCGGTACCATTAATTGTAAAATTTGCCCAACTAATATCCCCTGGCAACATTATGTTAGTATTAGCCTCCCTATGAACTCCATGATTAGTACCAGCCATCCAGTATGCTGGCTCAACCCAAACAGAACCATTATGACCTTGTATTGTACTAATTGCTCGGCTAATATTTGCCCAACCACCACCTTGGACTAGTGGATCATAACCCCTGTCATCAGAAGTAGACATAATCAAATTCCTAACTGTTTGAGAATCGGGCCAAATACCGTATTCCTGCATCCAAGCATCATAAATTAATGCGACAAGGCCCGCCGCCACAGGAGTTGCTAGCGATGTCCCTGCCCAAGTAGTAGTAGCTGAATTAGCATTATCAACACCATTTAATGAAACATCACCTGTCGCAGACCAACCTACTGCAACTATGTCAGGATCTAACCTACTAGCAGAGTTAGGGCCTCTATTTGACCAAGATGCTGAATCCCCCCATGTACCACCATGAGATTGACCTGTTTGTGAAGAAAATGCACCCACTGAAATTACACCATGAGAGCCACCGGGTGAAGCACCAGTTCCGTACCCATGGCCACCATTACCCATTGCGACTAGAAATGTGGTGCTAGGAGAATGAACTCTAGTTAACCAATCAACATAAAGTGACATTTGATCTGTGCCATCATTATGAACACTAGACCAACCAAATGAAAATGAGCCTATTTGAGCTTCGTCGCCACTTCCTGTTTGCCCATCATAACCTTCTGAAAGGAAACGCCATGCATCTAAAAATGAGCCGCCGCCGTAAAAATTAGCTACAGAAATTAATTCTGAATTCGGGGCCATACCCTTCACTTTGCCATTATTAACAATCGCTTGAGCAGCAACTGCTGAAGCACAGAGTGTCCCGTGGTTTCCTCCAGCATCATTTTTATCGTTAATCATGAAAAGTGTCAAATTACCTGGTGCAGCAATACGATTTTGAAAGCCCGCACGTTGTGAATATGTTGAAGCGTATGGAACCCCATTAACCCCATCACTAACCCAGTATAGAAGACCAGCAGATAAATCCCATAAACCATCATTATTTGTATCTAAACCAGCAGTTTCATTGCCCTTCCTCATAGGAATTTCTTCACCAAAATCACCATCTCTGTCTAAATCAACATATACTGTTTCATAAATTCCAGAAGTAAAATCATCGACAACCAATACATCTACTTCCCCACCTAACTTTGCTTTTAATTGAGAGTCAGGATGTAAACCATGATGATAATTACCAGACAATGAGGGATTTATTCCACTAACATTAAATCCGGAATTATCTAAAATATTGTCACTATTGTTATCAATATCGATATTAGAAGTATCAGAATACCATGAACCTCCATTAGAGGGGTAAGCATTACCATCTCTTAGCCAAATATCAACAGACCTAGGATCCCACATAATTGGCCAACCATGATAGGAATTATTCAAATCATCAACTCTAGCTTGGGTACCATTCAAATCAGGGTGAGCAAAATCAAGACCTGAATCAACTATTGCTACTTTAACACCTGTACCATTGACACCATTTGCCCAAGCATCCGTACTCCCGTGTAATTCACCTGAGCGCACAGATAATGGTTGATTTGAATCAGAGACAAATGGAGTAGGTGCACCCGGATCTTCAAAAATTGTCATGACTCCATTAACACCTAGCAACTTGGGTACAATATTTGCGGGTAAATGCAATTTACGATGTTGTACCCCATCCAAAATAATGCCATCATTCACGAAATGTTGGCCTAGAATAGCAGATTTTTGTTCTTTGATGAATCCATTATCTATTTGCCAGTAATTAAGAGATTCAATATCTCTGGTAATTACGTAAATACTAACGATTTCTTCTCCCCGAACCCACCAATCACTTGAAGGCGGATGGATAGTAGGTTGGGGAGACAGAAAAGAGTTTGATAACTCAATATTCGGTTCTTCATTTTCTGCCACATCAACAAAATTTTCTAATTCGTTAGAAAGCATGAAAGTCAAAGGATGTAGCATCAAAATTAATATCAATGGGAGCGCACAACTTGATTTGAATTGTGGTCGCATGCACCCCCGATTAAAGCGCAGCCCTTTAATGGCACGGAACAGTGATTCCATATTAATCAACAATAAGTTAAGCGTCAAAGTCAAAACCAAGTGGCTTTTGGCCCACCCCGTTAGTTCCGTAGTGTAGTGGTCCATCATCTCTGGTTTTGGTCCAGGGGACGCAGGTTCGACTCCTGCCGGGACTACCATTTTGAATAGTTGATGTAATTTGATAGTTTTTCATTGACTTAGTGCTAGTACCGGGATTTGAACCCGGGTCGAAGCCTCGAGAGGGCTTCATGATGGGCCTAACTACACCATACCAGCAGGCAATCAGCCGAGAATAACCCTGTATATCAACAAAGTGGGTGAGACTCCTTCACTTTAAGTTCAGTTTAACCTAAAATCATCTAAATCAAATAAAATATTTCACTTTCAGCCAACCCCCCCTATGTTTGATTGATATACTCCCGCTCACTAGTCCTTTTCATGCAATCAAAGATGAGACGCAATGAAGTATTAAAGGCTGAAATAGTGGTTGAAACACCATTTAAAAGCCTCAGGAAAACTGTAAATTTAGTGACAAAAAATGGTGAAGGATTAGTTAGATTAACATCATCAAATGGACGATTAAAACTATTAGATGAAAACCCACTAAATATAAAAAACCGTAAATCCCCAGTTTGGCTTAAACTTAGGGAAAAGGCAAGAGAATCGATTAATTACGAGGTGATCGCTTGAGCCGTACTAAAAGATTGAGGTCAGCAGTCGCGGATTATTTAGAAGCAAATGGGCGCTCCAATACGGTAGATATATTTGATCACTTAAACGATCGTTTTTCTTGGGGAGCAACTATGAATCAAGTAGGAAATATATTAGCTAAAGATTTACGTTTCCAAAAAGTAGGTCATGTAAGAGATTTCTTTCGTGGTGCTAGATATACCGTTTGCGTATGGGATTTAACATCTAAAGTGTCCTAATTATTGCGTAGGCATCAAATGCCTAAAGCAACCCGACACCTCTTATGGGGGCACATCAATGGTGGACATTGGCTCGCGGAGTCAATGTCATTATGGGTGTTATCACTGTACCAGTTGGTGCACTGATTGTTGGAGCTGCAGGACAAAATGATATCGCGGCACCCCTAATATTACACACCCTAAGCGTTGCTTTTTTTATGGCAGGTTGGAATGCTCTTAACGACTTGAAAGATATAAATGCAGATAGAATTAACCATCCAAATAGACCACTTGCATCAGGAGCCATCTCGGAAAAAGCGGCTTCCAAGTTCTCTTGGATCATGATGATATTATCGGCAATAATGTTGATGGCAATAATCCTTCAAAGTAATGACATCAAAAGTTATGATTGGTTAGATTCTTGCATAATTTGGTTTATCGCCCTATTCCTTATGGTCGCATATGAATTTGATGGAATTCCTTTCAAAGTTTGCTTAAAGAAAAGTGGTTTATGGGGTAATCTTTCTGTTTCAGGATTAATTGCAGTTGTCATTGTATTTGGGGCTGCAGCAGTAGGCCATGGAACAGACCTTCTACCTTGGTTAGTAGCAATTTGTGCAATGATGATTGGAACCTCTCGAGAGATTATCAAAGATGTTGAAGATATGGAAGGCGATCTAGAAAGGAATACTTTACCCATGAAAATTGGGGCAGAAAAGGCAAGGTTGATTTCTTGGGTTTGTTCATTTTTAGGATTTATTTCAATGGGCCTACCATTTGCTTTCAAACTTATACCAACCCCATACATTGCTTTTCTTGGACCAGGGATGTATTTTTTGCTACTAGTTAAAGCGCCAATTTTCAAAGGAGATGATACAAAGGCATCCAAATATTTGAAAAGGTCATTACTATTTGGATTACTAGGATTTACTGCTTGTGGAATTATGCCACTAATCTAATCATATTCTAATAATTCAGCATAGGTATCCCATGCCTGCCTATCAACTAAGTAAGTAAGTATTGACATTTGAGCCCACATACGATTTTCAGCCTGATCAAATACCACCGAATTACTACTATCAATTACAGAATCACTTACTTCTTCGCCCCTGTGAGCAGGCAAACAATGCATGAAAATATACTCCTCTTTAGCATGAGAAACTAGTTCATCATTTACCTGAAAACCATCAAAATTATCCATTTTATCTGACAAGTTTTCTTCACCCATTGATACAAACACATCAGTATAAATTACATCTGCATCAGTAACGGCCTCAACAGGGTCGTGGGTTTGCAATAATATAGAGCCACTCTCATCAGCAATTTCTTGAGCCCTCTCAACAACATCATCATCTGGCTCATAACCCTTAGGTACTGCCCAATGAATATCGCAACCTAAAATTGCGCCGGCTAACATCAAATCATGTAGAACATTATTTCCATCGCCAACCCATGCTATTTTCACCCCCTTTAAATCAGCAAATTTCTCCTTAATTGTCATCAAATCAGCTGCTGCTTGACATGGATGATGTTTATCTGAAAGCGCATTAATTACAGGAACACTAGAATTATTTGCTAATTCATTTACATCAGAATGAGCAAAGCAACGATAAGTAATAGCTGAGATATATCTTGAAAGTACTTGAGCAGTGTCTGCCACAGTTTCAGACTTGCCTAATTGTATATCACCTTTCAATAAAGTAAGAGGATTACCACCTAATTTGTTAATTCCAACTTCAAATGATACTCTCGTTCTAGTACTAGGTTTTTCATAAATTGAAGCAATTGTTAACCCATCTAAAGGTGTGAATTCGGGGGCCACTTCTGAGTCTTGCTTGAATGTAATAGCCCAACTAATAATGTTCTCTAAATCATCCTTTAAATCATCTATTGAAAGTAAATTACTCATTAATCATTCCACCCATCTCTTTCAAACCCTATGTCTTCAGCAAAGCCATCCCTTGTATCTGCCATACCGCCGAAAAGGTTCTGGGCGAATGATAGAATATCAGCAAGACCTTCTTCCTCTTCACTCGAAAGGGGTATCAAACCTGGCTGAATCTGAGAATGCTGCATCATTCTTAATTGACCAATTGCAAATTCAGTCCTTTGTCCTCCCGCCTCATCATATAAGGCGGCTTCTAGAGTATCCAATCTATCACCCCATTCAAGTACCCTTTCTAGATCCTCGGGAGGCAATAAATCAGATTTTGAAAGGAAATTAGCGGTTGGTAATCCCAAACGGAAATGAACAATATTAGATAACAACATTTGAGATACAAAACCTGAGGGCGACTGAGATAACATCGGGTCAAAAAGAAAAATTAGAGCAGCTCTGCCCTGCCCCAATACCTCAACAAAATGACTAGATGCCTCCCTAAATGCAAATAATTCTACCTGACCCGGGGTATCAATAACCAACAAATCCCCTGAAAGTCCGTCAAGTTCAGATTGTATTTCATGTGCCTGCGCGGCTACTAAATCTGCAGCAAGAATCTGAGCCCCGTTTGGACCCAAATCATATTCATCCATTACTTCAGACAATGAAACTAGGTCGCGAACATCAAATTCTGGGTCATAATGTACTCTTTCAGCACCAGGGTCTAAATTTATTGTTAATGCATCGACCTCAATAAATCTAGCCCATCTTTGAAAAGATGTTACTAAAGTACTCTTTCCTGCACCTGCAGTACCAACTACAAAAAGAACGGGAGGGGCAGTAGTATCGCCTGTCGCCATGTTAATTTCCCCGCGGTGCATGGTTTTTCAACATTATTAAATTTCATAGTAATTTTCTACGATGAAAGTAAAAATTAACTCCTAGTATTGACAATCGTTATAGAAGGTGACACTTTGGCGAGGCTTACCGATATAACGGAGAGAGTAAATATGACTGATGAAGAATTTAACACACCGCCGCCGCCACCGCCCGGAATGGATGCTCCACCGCCACCTCCGCCACCAATGGATGCACCACCTGCACCACCAATGGACGCCGCACCACCTCCTCCACCAATGGATGCACCACCTGCACCTCCAATGGATGCAGCACCACCTCCACCACTAATGGATGCACCACCAGCACCTCC
>PBXQ01000019.1 GCA_002727675.1 Thermoplasmata archaeon
GATGACGAAGATGACGAAGATGATGAGATTGATAGATTAGATGAAGATATAATAATCTCAGAGAAGAAGGCTAAATTAGCTGAGTTAGATGCACAATTGGCTGCTAAGGAAGCTGAAATTGATGCATTAAATACCACCATTACTGCTAAGGTTGATTTTGATACAATAGGAACCGCAACCGCCTCGGAAAAAGATGATCTTACGAAGATAAAAGGAATCGGTCCAGCCTTACAAGGTAAGTTGAATGATGCAGGTATTTTCACGTACAAGCAATTATCGAAAGTTACTCCAGAAATAGAAAATCAGATCGATGAAGCGATTGGATGTTTCCCTGGACGCCTCTCTAGAGAGAAGGTTTTCGAACAAGCACGAGAATTATTGAAGGATTGAGGTGAAATCTCATAAATCAATAGATTTGTAATAAATAATCCACATAAATATGTTTAGGTAATTAATCGTCATCTGAAAAGAGTTCATCAATAAGTTGCTAACGGCTTGGACTATGGGGGGTAATTTGCCTGAAGGTTGGCCTGGAGACATTATGTTAGAAGGCAGAACCTTCATCCATTTACCAAATAATAAATCAGACAAGGAAATAAATCTTGCAGGCCCTGCTACTAAAGGAGAAAGACAAGTATTCCATAATCAAGCAATGGCAGGAAATAGAACTAGAACTGTGTTGTTAATGGCACATGAGATGACTAAAGGGATTTTAGCACAAGATAAAACGGTTAGAATGTTAGATTCTTTATCAGCTAGTGGTGTGAGGTGTCACCGTTTACGAAATGAACTTCCAAAAGAAATAACTCAACGTCTGGATATTACTCTTTGTGATTTAGACCCTATTTCCATTGCTTGGGCTCAAGCTAATCATGATCATTATTCTACAAATGAATTGGCAGGTTTTCACCCAATAGTTGGTGATGCTAGAAAGATTTCACTTTCAAAAGGATGGCAATGGGTAGACATAGATCCATTTGGTTCACCAATTCCTTTTTTAGATCCTGTAATTCAATCACTTGCTAGACGTGCAGTGTTAGAAGTCACTGCTACTGATGTTGCAGCACTTACNGGTTCATCACGAGACCCTTTAATGAGAAGATATGGCGCAAGGGCAAGATTAGATGAAATTGCCCACGACACAGGTTTGCGAATATTATTAGCCAACATTGCTAGAACCGCAGCTCAACATGACAGAATAATAGAGCCTATTTTATCTGTATGGGATAGCCATCATTTAAGAGTTAGTGTACGTGTAAAAAGGTCGGCAGAAAATGCGAATAATATAGAAGATAATTTGGGGTGGAGGATTGCAAATCCAACAGAAGATGAGGCTGGAGATTATGGGGCAGCAAGTCATATTTTGGTACCTCTTTCTACTCCAATAAGTCTGGATGATAAACGTGTTTCAGGGCCATTATGGATTGCAAATATTGGTGACAAGGAAGTCATGAGTTCATTTACTGAAGAATCAGCTTTATCTCTATGTGGACCCACAGAAGAACAAGTAAGTGATCAAAGTGAATTAAGACTGCGTAGAAGGTCAATTTCAAGATCGGTAAGGCATATTTCGGACGAGGCAAAAGCGATACATTCTGGTAATTTAATAGTAGTAGATGAATTGGCATCTAGGCTAAAATTACCATCACCTCCTTCACCTACTAAATTAGCAGCAGCATTATCAGAAAAGAAATTTTCATCATCTGTAGCAGCTTATGGAAAACCAGCAATTCGCACAGTTGCGCCTTGGGATGAAATTGTTTCTGCAACATTAGAATTAATTTGAATGAAAATTATTGATTCACTAAATTAACCACCAATGTAAGACATTTCTATTGGAAGCACGATTCTTTTTTCATTACCTCTAATCTCAGAGTATCTATCAGAGCGATTTAGCCAAATTAAACTAACCAACTCTCTCAACTTTTTTTCACTAGCACCCGACCTTAACATAGATTTCAAATCAAAACCGTCGTTTGCAAATAAACAAGTGAATAATTTTCCTTCTGATGAAATACGTAATCTTGTACAATCTCCACAAAATGGTTCAGTAATAGATGTAATTAATCCAATTTCATTACCGTAATTTGTTATCCATGATTTAGCAACTTGGTTTTTGTTTGTTATATCTAATGGTTGTAGTTGATATTCAGTTTCAAGAATTTCAAGGATGTCTGCAGCAGTTACAACTTCTTCTTCTTTCCAATCATTTGAAGAACCTACATCCATGTATTCAATGAATCTAACAATAACATCAGTTCCTCTAAAATGATTAGCAATATCTAATATTGAATGTTCATTAATTCCTTTACGAATTACAGTATTAATTTTTACAGGGGTTAATCCAGCTTCAATAGCAGCATCAATCCCTGCTAAGACGTCACTAACTTTAGTGTCAGTATCTGTGATGAATTGAAAGGTTTCATCATCCAATGCATCTAGGCTTACTGTTACTCTTTCAAGCCCCGCATCTGCAAGATCCTTGGCTTGTTTTTCAAGCAACACTCCATTAGTAGTAACGGCAATTTCTACATTATGTTTTGATAGAATTTTTACTAATTTAGCAAAATCTCGTCGCAATAATGGTTCACCACCAGTTAGCCTAATTTTTTCTATACCCAATGGGATTACAGATGCCACAAATTTATCAATTTCTTCAAAAGACAAAATTTCATCTCGATCTAGGTAAGTGTATNCAGCTCCAAAAACATCACGGGGCATGCAATATTGACAACGGAAATTACAACGATCAATGACAGATATCCTCAAATCACGCAAAGGCCGGGCTAAAGTATCCCTGGCCATAACACTTCTAATTGATGACTAATTGAAAAGTTTGTCATGGATTAGTTGTTGGTATACAAAGGTATAATCTTGCATACCAAAGGGGGCATCCCTTAATTTGGTTATATCTAATGTAGTACAAGAATACATACATGGGAGCGGAACCCATTAACAGATTGTACGGAAGAAGGAGTTTGAGCGCTCTGCTGGTTGCTCTAGCTATGTTGGTAGTAGTTACTGCCGGATCAGCTAGTGCAGAGACAGCAGCAAGGGCTCAGTCTCTGGAGAATGAAAGATTGACTGAAGATACTATTAAGAAAATAGAATCAGATTATGTGCTTGGTGAAGCATTACTTTCTGAAACGAGTCTTGATAACTTATCATTTGATGAGGTTGAAGAGTTAGGTGATGCTGGAAATAATATTGTTGTTTTAGTATGGACTAACGGTGAAGATGCTTGGGTTGTTGTAGTAATCATTCAAGATGATGGAAGTTATGACATTCATAAAGTCGGACGCATGAGTGTTGAAGATCTACGAGAGCGTCTTGCAAATTTTGATGGTAGAGTAATTGTTAGGCATATTGGCGGCGATTCCAATGAATCGTTGTGTGCACGCGGACATTTAGCAGCACGCTGGTCAGTAAACCAAACTGCTGCTGATGCTACGTTGTTTGGACAATTCAGGGGTGTTTGGATGGATGCTGAAGGATTCATCGGTGGAGACATTATGGGAAGTTTTGCTAATGGTAACTTTAGTGGTCAAGCAACTAACTTAGATGGTGATGTAATTGGTCTTTTAGAGGGCAATTATTACGATGGTAATTACCGTGGTATTTGGCAATTATCAGATGGGACAGCTGACGGTGTCCTAAAAGGTAAATACAAGTCAACATCAGAAGATCAAGGTGTTATGAAAGGTAAGTGGAAAGAGAATTGCCAAGATAATCCTGGTATTGAGCCAGCCCCACCTGGTCCAAATCACATAGATTGCAGAAATCAAACATCAGATGCTGAAGATTCACGCTGTAAAGTTAAGCCAAAACCTAGCGGNGATGGTGAAGAGATGAAGCCAAAACCAAAACCTNGTGATGATGGTGTTGATCAAATCAAGAAAGGCGCAGAAGATATNTTGGATACAAAATTAGTTGAAACCGATGGNGGAGTATCGGTTGATATCGGCGACGCTGCTGCAGGTGGTGCAATAACATCAATNCCAATGTTGGGNCTTGGTTTGNTACGCCGTAGATTCCTATTATAATGGGATGATTGCAACTGTGCACTAAGCGCAGATTAAAACGATGCGGCGGGGAGGCCTTACTCAGGAGGCCCCCCCGTTGCTCAATATTACAGCNATTGCTAGAAAGATGCTTGATGAATTCGCATCTAGTTCAGATGAACAATCTTTAGCACTAAAAATTGAAATTGTTGGAAGGGGTAAAAATGGTTTCCAATACGACCTTCAATTGGTTCCCAAAGCAGAAGCAGAANANGATGATGAAGTTACTGAAATAGACGGTTGGACGGTATTAATTGCTAAAACCAGCGTNCCATATATGGATGGTGTGACACTTGATTATAAAGAGAAATTAATGGGTGGTGGATTTCACTTTGATAATCCAAATCCATTATGGGCTGATGAAATGTCTAAAAATGTACAAGCAACGATTGATGAACATGTTAATCCAACAATTGCATCCCACGGTGGTTCAGTCTCACTGTTATCCGTTAAAGACGGAGATGTGACAATTGTTTTCGGTGGTGGGTGTCAAGGCTGTGCTGCTGTTGATATAACGTTAAAGAACGGAGTTGAAAAGATACTCAAAGAAAAGGTTCCAGAAATCAAATCAATTATTGACGCAACTAATCATGAAGCAGGGTCCAATCCATTTTACTGACGCATCATCAGTTTTTTCTGAATTTCATGGTCTATTATTTCTGATAAGATGTTGTTCATCTATCGATTTTTGCCGAATAATTGCATAATTAATTTGTTCAAATTTATACCTCAATTTATCATCATTTATTAAACTTAGAATCACTGAAGATAGCCTATCTCCTAAGGGTAGATCAGCATCATCATACATGCAAATTGGTCTCCCTAATGTTAGATTATTTTTAGATAATGTTTGAATTAGATATGGTGAATTATGTGCGCCGCGACCTGGTTTTACCCGCCAAATAATACCAGAACCACCTTTGATAAATAGTGCATTGTTATTTTTCACAACTTTATCACTATTATTATCAACAACAGAACGTAATAGGCTAAATGATCTTTCTAAGGGTGTAATGCGTGCATCTTCTGCTTGATAGCCAACTAATTTTGTCAAACATATAGTCAAAGCTCTAAGCCGATCAGATACTTGCATCGTTGGCCTACCTGACCAAATTGTAAGAAATCGTTCTAATAAATGTGGTTGGGTTGGTAATTGAATAACATGTCTTTCTCCCACGCCAGTTTCAATTCCAAGCAAATATGTTTTATGATCCCAATCACAAAGTGGTGGTGGGGCTGTTTTTTTTCTTTTTCCTTCAGGTTGTGGTGCATCAGATGACCCAAATAAAGAAAACATTCCATTCCTAAGTACATTTCTTTGCTCTTCAATATTAACTGAATTGGAGATTCTGGTATGGCCTTCTATTTGCCTAAGAATTGTTAGGAATCGTAATACAACAGATTCAATTCTACTCTCTAGCATCATCATGAATAGTAGACTTCCAGGTCCTTTTTCAACACGCACACCATCAATTATTAATCCGGATTTAGATGTTTTAATTTTGTAGCCGTTAAATCTTCCTTCAAATTCTCCATTGTATTTACTACCAACTAAATTTGGGAATAAATCAGAATTTCTTCCGGCTAATATTTTTCTAATCTGTAAATAAACATGATAATCTCTGTGTGATTCTAGTTCATTAGAAGAACAAGTAATATTGTTGTTACCTGTTATTCTTCTTAGTAATTCAGCCCATCCATGATCGTAAGGAAATGCTCCAATTATTCGGTGTTCTCCTTTCAACCATTCTTCAGCTTCTCTCATCAAATTATGTTGTTGTTCTTGAAGATAATTCTGCCATGCGGGCATTGAAGAGCGCAGTAATTCTTTTTCATTATTCCATGGTTTACATACTGGGCATAGCACATTATAATTCGCTTCAGGCATAATTCCTCTGCAACATCTACAAATTCGAATCAAGCTTGACACACAATTCCATTGTTCCCACCCTTATTGAATGAAATAGAAATCATTATTCTTTTTCATTCACTTAATGATTTGAAAAGTAATTGTGGTTATTTGTAATTGGTTAATTAATTGTAAAATAAGAATGAATGAGGATCGAGAAATACTTTGTTTAAGTAGTGTCAATATATCCCTTATTATGTATTCAACAATCTATTCTTGAAACATTATTAATGTGCTACTTATTCTTTGATATTTTGTTTATAGTAGTTGAAAGTTGGTGATAATTATGGAAGAGGGAAATAACAAAAAAAGTAGCGATTATGAATATCTAGCAAAATGGGTTAGAGGAAGAGCTTGTAACCCATGTAGATCTAAATCCCCCTCTTCTATTGATTCTAGATTACATAAAGCATGTTTGCGGTGTGAAATGCTTGCAGATTGGTTACAAGGTAATCCAATTGTTGAAAGAACACTTTATGATTTAGCAATGTGGGTTGAAAGTAAGAAACAACAGAAATCAGAATGGCAGGAGATATCAGGAATTCTTTCTGTTGCATGTAGAGAATTTGTTAATTCAGATGATGTTGAAGATGAAATTTATCTTCCAGAAGTTGAAATCAACGACTCTCTATTAGATAATGAAAACGAAAACAAATTGAATGGATTTGATAATCATTTCAAAGACGATTGGCAATAATTATCGGCGAGAGCACTCTTAATTTAACACCAAAACAACATGTTAATATAGAATGATGTATATGTATTATTTGTAGAGTTGCTAGCCATGATTTCCTGAATTTATGAAGCATTGGACCAGAAAAACTGGACAATGAAGGGGAATTGCTAACTATGGTAAATGACGATAATGACAGAGAGAATGACAAAGAGAAAACGAATGAAGAGGAGATGGAAAAATTATTTCGCCTATTTAGACAAATAGTTAATGAAATGTTTATTGCTTACGATTACAGGAGAAAATATGAAAGTTCTTTTGAAAAAATAAAAGCTGAAAGAGAACTAGCAGAAAAAGAAATAGAATATTTTTCAGAAGTAGGTTTTGATTGGGATTATGAATGGCAGGAAAAGATGATTTAGATTTTTCATCTCTCACGATACGATGCCAATGAATCAGCATTATATGATGCGATGATTGATGTTTGGAGGATCATGTTCCAATATGGTGAGCCACATCGTTATTTGAATCAGTAGTGATCAAACGAAATATTTGGATTAACATGAGTCACTTTGCGCCCATGGTCAACAACATCACCAACGATTTGGCAACCACTCATTCGGGAATGTAACCATGCAGTCACGGCCTCAGAGGCTGCGCCATCAACGATGACTACCATACCCATCCCGAGATTGAAAGTGCGCGCCATTTCGCGCTCGTTTACCTCGCCCATCTGGGCAATCCAGTCAAACTCAGGAAGAGTGTTCATTGGGTTGGAAATATGGTATCCTAGAGTATCATGAAGACGTAGTAGATTAGACAGCCCCCCTCCAGTAATGTGGGCAATACCCTTGATTTGCTCACTATCACAGGGCCCCTCACCACCACGGCAAGCAGCGATTAGGTCATAGACTGGGTCGCAATAGATCTGGGTTGGATTCAGTAAAACTTCTCCCAA